>NZ_AP031573.1:3474716-3790599 GCF_041154745.1 Flavobacterium sp. CFS9
AGCTGATAGTTAGAGTATGGATATAGTAATGATTGATTTTCCAAAAATTGAAAATATCTTAGGTAATATTGCAGTAATTGAAAAGAATACAATTCCTTTCGAGATAAAAAGAGTTTATTATTTATACGATATTCCAAGTTCTTCTACAAGAGGAGGTCATTCTCATAAAAAGCTGCAGCAAATCTTAATCGCAATTTCAGGGAGTTTTGATGTAGTCTTAAAAGATGGCGAAATTGAAAAAACAGTAGTTTTAAATAAACCGGATAAAGGTTTGTTGATTAAGAATAATATATGGCGTGAGCTCGAAAATTTTTCGTCCGGAGCTGTATGTTTGGTTTTAGCATCGGAAGTTTTTGAAGAAGAGGATTATATAAGGAATTACGATGATTTTTTGATATCAAAAAAATGAAATTACTCTATATTACACAAAGAGCAGACGAAGAAGGAGGAGTACAAAGAGTACTTGCGGTAAAAACTAATTATTTGATTGAAAAATTTGATTATGAAGTTAGTATTGTTACTCAAAATGAAGGGAATGAAAATCTTTTTTTTGAGTTTAATAAACGAATTGATTTTTACGATATATCATTAAAAAGTAACAAAGGATTTAACCTGCTTCAATATAAAAGAAAATTAGAAGAGTATATAAAAAGAATACAGCCCGATTGTATTATTGTTTGTGATTTTGCCTTAAAATCATTTTCAATTCCATTACTCATAAGCACAAAAGTCCCTATTGTTTTTGAAGCACATGGTTCAAGATTTAATGAATACAAGAGTGCTGGTCTTTTTAGATTTAGCAGCAAGTTTAAATACAATTATCGAAATTATTGTGCTTCTCGGTTTGCGCTTTTTATAGCATTATCTGAAGAAAGTTTGAGTGAATGGTCAGTTAAAAACAGTCATGTAATTTCTAATCCGTTATGGATTGAAAGAAAATCTTTTTCAGATTTAGAAGCAAAAAAAGTTATTGCTGTAGCACGGCATTCACATGAAAAGGGGATTGACAGATTACTTCAAATATGGAAATCCATAGTAGAAAAACATTCGGATTGGATATTGGAAATTTATGGCAAAGAAAATGAAGCTTTAGGCTTGCGAAATTTAGCAAGAAAGTTAAAAATCGAAGAGCGTGTAGTTTTTTGTAATCCGGTAGAAAATATACAGCGAAAATATACAGAAGCATCAATACTTGTAATGACTTCCAGAAACGAAGCATTGCCTATGGTATTGATTGAAGCAATGGCTTGTGGCTTGCCTTGTATAGCGTATGATTGCCCGGTTGGACCAAAAGCAATTATAAAAAACAATAAAAACGGATTTCTTATAGAAGATGGTAATCAGGGCTCTTATATTGAAAAGTTAAGTCTTTTGATAGAAGATAAAGACTTACGTTCGAGAATGAGTGAGGAAGCAATAAAAAGTGTAGAAAAGTATAATTTACATTCTATTATGACACAGTGGAAAGAATTATTTGACTCAATTGTAAAAGTTTAATTTATACTGCAATAATACCCTAATCGATAAAGGTCAAAAAGAAAAAGAGAAGGATTTTTACTCAACAACTGCTTTTTGAATAAAGGTTTTAAGATTTTAAAACCAAAAGAAACTAAAGATCGAAGGCGGATTTTTTTTATGATTACAAAATAGTAAGAAAGCTTAACGTAATCTTTGGAAATTAAATCTGAATCTACTAGATTTTTTAATCCTAAAACGGCTTCTTCAGATTTTTTTAAAAATGTTTTACTGTCTTCAATCCCTAAATGGTAAACCGGATTTTCTAAATGTGTTATTTCAATTTTGTTTTGCATTAATTCATACGAAAACAGCGTATCTTCATGTCTTAGATTGGGGATGCTTTCGTTAAAATTGACTTTGGAAAAGATACTTTTTTGAATTAAAAAGTTTAAAGTCAGGAAAGAGAGATGCACATTTTTATCCCGGTCAGAAACACTTAAGGCTTCTCTTTTTGTGCCATAAACCCATCGTAGAATTTGGTCTTTGGATGGTTTTGATTTTTCATACAAAATACCTCCATAAATGATTTTTTCACGATTATCTATTTTTGAAATATAGTTCAAAAGAAAATTTTCATGAACAGGAAATGTATCAGCATCGAGAAATAGTAAGTTTTGATAAGCGGCTTTCTCTGCTAACAAATTTCGGATGGCACTTCGTCCAATGTTTTTCTTAAGTATTACAAATGAACTATTTTTAAATTGATTAATTTGTTGGTTTTCATTTGTAAAAAGATTTGAAGCATCATCCATACAGATAATTTCAAAAGTGATATTTAACTCCAAGGCTTGTTCATGAAGTTTTTTAACTAATGAAACAACATCATAATTATAAACCGGAATTAAAATAGAAAGCACTATACGCTGCGTTGTACCACTTCAAAAATTCTTTCGTCTTCACATTTTAGGGTTTTAGACGGGAATTTCATCAGTAAAGCATAATCGTGAGTTACCATGATTACTGTTTTACCGTTGGCATTGATTTTTTTAAGTACTTCAAGAACCTCTGAGCTGGTTTGCGGATCAAGATTTCCGGTTGGCTCATCGGCTAAGATAAATTCAGGATCATTCAGTAACGCTCTTGCAATGGCAACACGCTGCTGTTCACCTCCCGAAAGTTGGTGTGGCATCTTGTTTAAGAACTCTTTCATACCTACCTTATCCAGAACTTCATCAATTTTATGCTCCATGGCTTCTTTTTCAGACCAGCCGGTGGCTTTTAAAACAAAAAGCATATTGTCTTTTACGGAACGATCCGGAAGTAACTTAAAATCCTGAAACACAATTCCGATTTTACGTCTCAAATAAGGGATTTCGCTTTCTTTTAAAGTCGCAAGATCAAATTCAACGATATGTCCTTCACCCTCCGTTAAAGGCAAATCACCATAAAGTGTTTTCATGAAACTACTCTTTCCGGAACCTGTCTTTCCAATGATGTAGATGAATTCACCGTGCTGAACATCTAAATTAATGTGAGATAAAATTTTCTTTCCTTCCTGATATATAGTGACTTCTTTAAGAGACAGTACGGTTTGCGACATAATAAAATTAATTTGAATGGTAAAAGTAATAAGATAACGCTTGGATTCAAAATAAATTTTAATCATTTCTGTGAGGAATTTCAAAAAATAGCCACAGATTAAAGAATTAGAATGATTTTATTCTTTTTGCAAAAGTTTATTTTCAATCTGTGAGAATCTCCGAAATCTGTGGCAAGCATAGTAGAATTGTACTTTTAAATGTAAAACAGAAAAATATTTTGGTAAAGTTTGAGAACCAATCTTTTGGCGTTTATTATACGGTTTAATAATTGTGATTAAAATATTCAGTTATAATAAATTCAAGAAACGTTTCGTTATAAACGGTATAAAATGATACATTTGAATACTAAATATAATTAAAATGCGTAAACTTCCCTGGTTCTTTTTACTCCCTATAATCCTTTTCTCAACCATAGTTTCGGCACAAAAATCAGCTATTTATACTTACGACTTAAAGGATTTCGACAAAGCACTGGCTTTATACAATGACAAACAATATGCTTCGGCTCAACTTATTTTCGAATATGTAAAAAATAATGCCACGACAGAAGAAGTTCAGTCGGATTGTGCCTATTATATTGCCAATTGCGCCATTCGAACGAATAAAGTAAATGCCGATGCGCTGATGGAAAAATTTGTACACGATTATCCGACAAGTACAAAACAAAATCAGGCGTATATTGAAGTTGCTCAGTATTTTTTTGAACAGGGAAATTACCCGAAAGCATTACAATGGTTTGATAAAGTGGACGAAAGTTACATGAGCAAATCAGACTCGGATAAATTTAATTTTCAGAAAGGATACAGTTATTTCAGCGCTAAAAAGAAAAAAGAAGCAACTACTTATTTTAACAAAGTGGTGAATTCTCCTGATTTTGGTTCTCAGGCCAAATATTACCTTGGATTTATGGCGTATGAAGGGGACGATTATAAAGAAGCAACGAAATATTTTGATGAAGTTTCAGGCGAAGAAAAATACAAAGAAAAGCTTTCGTATTATCAAGCCGACATGAATTTTAAGTTGGGAAGCTTTCAAAAAGCAATTGATTTGGGGCAAAAAGCTATGAGTAAATCTAATGATTTGGAAAAGTCAGAGCTGAACAAAATTATTGGAGAAAGTTATTTCAATTTAAAGCAATATGGTAAAGCGATTCCGTTTTTAGAACAATACGCGGGTAAAAAAGGGAAGTGGAATAATACCGATTTCTATCAGTTAGGATATGCCTATTACGAACAAAAAGAGTATGAAAAAGCAATTTCCCAATTCAATAAAATTATAGAAGGAAAGGACTTTGTAGCTCAGAATGCGTATTATCATTTAGGTTTAGCGTATTTAAACACAGGTAAAAAACAGGAAGCTTTAAATGCGTTTAAAAATGCTTCTGAAATGGATTTTAATGCGCAAATTCAGGAAGATGCTGCGTTGAATTATGCAAAACTGAGTTATGAGATAGGTAATGCCTATCAAACGGTACCTGGAATTTTACTTGATTTTTTAAAGAAATATCCAAACAATTCAAGCAGATCTGAAGTAGAAAAATTATTGGTTGATTCTTATATTTCTTCTAAAAACTACAAAGAAGCGCTTTCATTATTAGAAAAAAACAGATCGGCTGAGAATAAAGCTGCTTACCAAAAAGTACTTTTTTACAGAGGTGTAGAATTGTACAATGAATCTAATTATCAGGAAGCCGGGAAAATGTTCAAAAGTGCTGTCAGCGAACAAAAAACTCCTGAATTTACAGCCCGTGCGACATTCTGGAAAGCCGAAACAGAATATATGACTGATGATTTTCAGAATGCTTTACTTACCTATAAACAATTTGCAGGATTAGCTGCAGCAAAAACTACTAATGAGTATAAAAACATCAATTACAATATTGGTTATGCTTATTTTAAACAAAAAGAATACGATCAGGCTGGTAATTCTTTTCAGGCGCAAATTGATAATTCGAAAGAAGATAAAGTGCGTTTAAACGATTCATATTTGCGTTTAGGCGATTGCCGATTTGTGAGTTCAAAGTACAGTGCGGCAAATGAAGCCTACTCCAAAGCGATTGAAGCAAAAGGTGTTGACGCTGATTATGCACAATTCCAAAAAGCAATTTCTTATGGATTTATGTCCAAAAACGATAAGAAAGCCGATGAGTTGAGCCATTTCCTTCAGATGTATAAAAAGTCCTCTTATCGAGACGATGCTTTATACGAATTAGGGAATACTTATGTAACAGAGAAAAAGAACGATCAGGCGCTTAAAACCTATGATCAGTTGATTTCAGAATTTAAAAACGGGTCGTTTACTTCGAAAGCAATTTTAAAACAAGGATTGATTTATTACAATTCAGATCGTGATGATCAGGCTTTGGTGAAGTTTAAGAAAGTAGCAGCGGAGTTTCCTAAAACTCCCGAAGCTTTAGAAGCCGTTTCAACAGCCAGATTGATTTATGTAGACTCAGGAAAGGTGGATGAATATGCGACCTGGGTACGTACATTAGATTTTGTGGCGGTTACCGATGCCGAATTGGATAATGATACTTATGATGCGGCTTTCAAACAATACAGTCAGAACAACAGTAAGCAAGCTATAACTGGGTTTACAGGTTATGTGAATAAATTTTCGAAAGGAATGCATGCACTGGAAGCTAACTTTTATTTAGCGCAATTGTATTTTGCTGAAGGATCAGAAACTAAATCAGTGGCAAATTACCAATATGTTATTGATCAGCCAAGAAGTGAATTTACAGAGCAATCGTTAAGCAGACTCGCACAGATTTTCCTTAAAGCAAAAGATTGTGATCAGTCGGTTCCGGTTTTAGTACGTTTAGAAAATGAGGCTGATTTCCCTCAGAATAAAAACTTTGCGCAGGCCAACCTGATGAAATGTTACTACGACAAAAAAGAGTATGACAATGCTGTAGTGTACGCTGATAAAGTATTGCAAAACGCAAAAGCCGATGCCAATGTAAAAGCCGATGCACAGATTATCGTGGCTCGTGCAGCAATGCAAACCGGAAATGAAGACAAAGCTAAAACGGCCTATGCTAAATTATCGGCAACTTCGAAAGGAGAATTGGCAGCGGAAGCATTGTATTATGATGCTTATTTTAAAACCAAAGAAGGAAAATTTGATGCTTCGAATGTTTCAGTGCAAAAGCTGGCTAAAAATTATTCGGCTTATAAATATTATGGAGCGAAAAGTTTAGTGCTAATGGCAAAGAATTTTTACGGATTAAAAGACAGTTATCAGGCGACTTATATTTTAGACAACGTCATTAACAATTTTACCGATTATCCGGATGTTGTTGAAGAAGCGAAGAAAGAATTAAATGCCATAAAATTAGAAGAATCGAAAACGAATTCGTCTATTAGTAAGTAGTTTTTATCTGAAATGTTATTTGTGAAATGTGAGATGTTATCTGTGAAATGCAAATTACTGAAAATACATTTTACATTTCACAAAGCACATTTTACAATTTAATTTATTTAGTGAGAATTGAGATGTTATCTGTGAAATACAAATAACACAAAATACATTTTACGTCTCACAAAACACATTTTACAATTTAATTTATTTAGTGAAAAGTAAGATGTTATCTGCGAAATGGAATTTATAGAAAATACATTTCACATTTTACAAAAAACATCTCACATTTCATATTTAACAAATCACATTTTACAAGTTATGAGTTTACCATTTTATATAGTTGATGTTTTTGCAGATAAAAAATATACCGGAAATCAGTTAGCCGTTTTTACGGAAGCAGGGAATCTAAGTACCGAAGAAATGCAGCAGATGGCGCGCGAGATTAATTTTGCAGAAAGCACCTTTATAACCAAGCTTGACAGAGAAAAAAATAAAGCAGAGATCAGAATATTTACCCCTGCTCATGAAATGCAGTTTGCGGGACATCCCATAATTGGAACTTCCTGGGTTTTGATCAACAAAATATTTGATCATTCCCCTGAGAATATCACATTAGAAGTTCCTATTGGACCAATTGCAATTCATAAAACAGAAGATTTAATTTGGTTAAAAGCGGCACAGCCGAAATTTTGGGATGTTTTTGCCAAAGAAGATTTTCCGTCTTTCAGTAATCTGACCATTGATGATTTTGATAATCAGTATCTTATTCAGGAAGTTACGACAGGAAGTGCTTTTGTGATGGTACCACTAAACAGTAAACGAGCTTTGGAGAATTTGGTTTTAGATAAAGATAAAACAGACGGGTGGCTTAAAAAGCATTGCAAAACCGATCATAGAGCCTTGTATTTTTATTATCTGGAAGATTCAAAATTGTTTAGCAGAATGCTGTGCGTTGAACACAATCAACTGGTGGAAGATGCGGCAACCGGAAGTGCGAGTACTTGTTTGCAGGCTTATCTTCTAAAATATCATGCTCCGGAAATTGAGTTGATAAATCATCAGGGAGATTATATCAATCGTCCGTCTCAAATTTATTTTAAAGGGAAATTAGCCGAAAATCAATTTGACATCAAAATAGGAGGGAAAGCCCAGTTTGTCGCAAAAGGAGAGTGGGAAGTTTAAGAAAATAGAGTAAAGAGAATAGAATAAAGAAGGTAGAATTATAGAGTAAAAAGAAAATTAAGAAAAGGAGGGAAGTCTGTACTCTTTATTCTATTCTCTTTCCTCTCAAAAAAAAGATATGAAAATGAATTGCCAAAATAAAATTATCATCTTACTAGTAATGTTTGTCGTCCAGCTTTCGTTTGCGCAAAAGAAGAACGAAACAATCGGTACAGAGACAGTAAACGTAGTAAAACCCTATTCGCCAACGATTTCAGATGCTTTTAAAGTAAAGGAAACTCCTTCGCTTGACGATAGCGGAAATCAGCCGAAAGAAACCATAAAGTATAGTATTTTATCCGTTCCTGTAGCCTCAACCTTTACACCTTCAAAAGGAAAAGCAGAAGGCGTTGAGAAATCTAAAAAAGAAAAATTATTTAACAATTATGCCACTTTAGGAGTAGGGAATTATGGAACTCTTAATGCCGAATTGTTTGTCAATCAGGATTTAGGAAACAACGATTATGTGGCGGGTATGTTTCGTCACCATTCTTCTCAGGGAGGAATTAAAGGCGTAGAATTAAACGATGAGTTTTACGATACAGCATTGAATGTAGGATATGGCGTAAACAATCGTGATATGTCATGGAATGTCGATCTTGGTTATCAGAATCAATTGTACAACTGGTACGGTTTACCGGCTGATTTTGGGTCAACTCTGGCTGGACAAATGCGTGATGATTTAATAAGAGGAATTAATCCAAATCATTCCTATAATACCATTTCTTTAGGCGGTAACGTAGCTTTTACAGAAGGTGTTTTCAGTAAGATTTCGACAAAGTTTACGCATTTTTCGGATAGTTTTTCGTCATCAGAAAATCGTTTTTATGTAAAACCTACTTTTAAGGTAGATATAATGGACCAGGCTATCAATACTAATATCATCGTTGACCACGTAAGCGGCTCTTTCGAACATAATTATGCGTATGATAATACAAAGCCCTTGAAATACAGTCTGACTAATTTTGGAATTGAACCAAGCTTTGTAATGTTAGAAAATGACTGGACCCTGGAGTTGGGAGCGGGCTTGTTTTATGGTTTGGATTCTGAAAACAGCGGAAACAAGTTTTATATTTATCCAAAAGTAAACGCATCCTATAAACTGGTAGGTGATTTGATGATTTTTTATACAGGAGTGAATGGAGGTTTAAATCAAAATTCCTATGCTGATTTTGTGACTGAAAATCCGTTTTTATCTCCAACACTTTTAGTGAAACCAACCAATAATCAATACACTGTTTTTGCAGGTTTAAAAGGGAAATTGGCTAACAATGTTAGTTATAATCTTACCGGTTCTTATTTAAATGAGAAGGATAAAGCCTTGTACAGAAGCAATGATTATACAGAAGACTTCTCTAATCAGAATTATGGTTTTGGAAACTCTTTCGGAGTGATTTATGACGATATCAGAACCTTCCGTTTTTATGGAGAATTAAAAGCTGATTTTTCGCAAAATGTTTCTTTCGGAATCAATGGAACCTTCAATAGTTATAAATATGATGGTATAGAAGCGTGGAATTTACCGTCTATGAAATTGAGTTCTAATCTGGATGTAAATATTACCAAACAATGGTATGCGGGACTAAATGTTTTCTTTGTGGGAGAACGAAAAGATATGCAGTCGAATCTAAACTTAGGAACCGATCCGGTGATTACAACTCTAAAAAGCTATTTTGACGCCAATGCACATTTAGGTTATAAATACAACGAGCGTTTGACCTGTTTCCTGAAATTGAATAATATAGGGAATCAAGCCTACGAAAAATGGATGAACTACCCGGTACAAGGATTCCAGGTAGTAGTTGGAGCAAACTACAAATTCGATTTTTAAGTTTTTTAACCGCAAAGCACGCAAAAGTTTTTTATTTTGCGTTACGCAGATAAAATACAAAGTTCGCAAAGCTATTTCAACATAAAGCTTTGCGAACTTTGCGGTTGCTAAGCGCGATTCATGATAAAAACCTTTGCATCTTTGCATCTCAGAACCTCAGTACCTTAAAAAAAATGAAAATTAAACTCAGACAAGAAAATGAAAAGGACCACAAAAGTGTTTTTGACTTAATTGAAAAAGCTTTTGAAAAGGAAGAATACAGCGATCATAAAGAACAGTTTTTGGTTGAAAGGTTAAGAAAATCAGCTGCTTTTATTCCGGAATTATCTATTGTTGCCGAAGTGGAGAATGAAATCGCAGGACATATCTTATTGACGAAATTAGAAATTAAAAACGATACAGAATCTTTTGAATCTTTGGCATTGGCTCCCGTTTCGGTATTACCAAAATTTCAGGGAAAGGGAATTGGTTCAAAACTTATCGTGCACGCTCATGAAATAGCGAAAGAATTAGGATATAAATCAGTTATCTTATTAGGACATCATGATTATTACCCTAGATTTGGTTATGAACTTTGTAAAAAATACAATATCGAAATGCCTTTCGATGTTCCGGCAGAAAATTGCATGGTGATTGCTTTAACTGAAAATGGATTATCAGGAGTAAACGGAAAAGTAGTTTATCCGACTGCTTTCTTTGAATAAAAAATTAGACAAAGAGAAAAAACTTAGCACCTTAGCATCTCAGAACCTCAGTACCTCCAAAAAAACTCATTTCATTAAAAGAGCTGTATAATGACAGAAGTATTTAAAATTCTTGGAACCTATAAAACACAATATGAAAATCCTATTACTCTCGATAAGGGTGAGATTATAAAATTAGGAGAAGAAGAAACGGAAGAAAAATGGAAAGGGTGGATCTGGGCAGAAAACGGAATTAATAAAGGCTGGGTGCCCATTCAGATACTTGAAATTTCTGAGGATAACAAAGAAGCTAAAGTTTTAGAGTATTACACCGCCAAAGAGCTCGACGTTGATAAGGGGGATGAGATTTTTAAAATTAAAAGTTTAAACGGTTGGACATGGGTAAGGAAAATTATAAGTGATGATGAAGGATGGATTCCCGATGAAATAATAGGTTGAAAGTACTTTTTTTTTCTTTTAACCTTTGCCTCTCAGAATCTTTAGTAGTTGAGGGAAACCGTAAGTTTGGTTTTTAGAAAAGATTCGGGGGATAAAAGGATATAAAGTTTTTAAGCCACAAATGCACGAATATTTTTTATGAATTTGTGGCTATCTTTTTTGAGACTGTATAAAACCTTTGCATCTTTGCAACTAAGAACCTCAGTATCTCCAAAAAAATGACTTTCAAACAAAAAATACACACACATTACCAGCAGATGGTTCAGGATCGAATAGATGTTTTTAGAGACATGATTTCGACTCTGACCGAAGATTCTAAAAACGATGCAAAGGGTTCTGCCGGAGACAAGCACGAAACCGCTTTGTCGATGATGCATATCGAGCAGGAGAAATTGACGAATAAATTGAAAGAAGCAATGACTCAAAAAGCAATTTTAGACAAAATTGACGCTTTGAAAACAACCGAAAATATCATTTCAGGAAGTTTGGTAAAAGCCAATGGAATCTTTTTGTATGTAAGTGTGGCGCTTCCTAAAATTAATATTGAAGGCACAAATGTTATTGCTCTTTCGCCTCAATCTCCTTTGGGAGCACATTTGATGGGTAATAAAGTAGGATTTACTTTTGAAGTTAACAGTACAAAATACCTAATTCAGGAAATTAGTTAAATGGATTATTTAAGTTTAATATGCAGCTTTTCTCTATTTGGAGCTGCTTTTGCTTTTTATAAACTTCACAAGCTTTGGTTAAAGGATGCAATTGAAAAAAAGGATCAATATAAATTTCAGATTAATTTTCAGTCTTTTAAAAATTGGATGATAATAGTAATGATCATTATGATTGGATTAGGTTATTTTTTCAAAGCTTTTCCTTAATATTTTTTCATTAAAATGTTTCATTCCTCCGGACTATGTTTTGATAATCGTGATCTCATCAATGGATTAAAATCCGTTTTTACAAAATAGATATTCCTTTGGAATTTTTTAAAAGAGCCTTAGGCTCGCCATATATTGTAGCAACGGATTTTAATCCGTCGAAAATTGAGCAAAGACGCCATACAAAGTTCCTTAGGAACGATACCTGTAAAATTTACCCATTTTTTTGGTAAATAATCTGCCGTTTGAATAATTCTCTTAGTCTCCAAAATACCAGTATTGATAAAAAGAACAATTTAGGAAAAGTCTTTGTACTTCTTGTTGTGAATTTTGTATCATTTTTAATGTAATTCCATTTTTAATACAAACTATTCGTTTAGAATATTGCATTTTCTCCATAGTTTAAGTCCGAAATTAAAAATTTTAAGTTGAGACCTTTTTTTTATACTTAAATTTTATGTTTTACATGTAAAAATCAATTTTTGGTTTTAAATTATAACTAAAAATTGGTTATGTGTTTTTCAATTATAACTGATATCGCATCTTTGCTTCATCAAATTAAAATAATGTAATTTAAAATATATAGTTATGTGTGGAATTGTATGTGCCTTCGACCTAAAACAAAAAGCTGAAACTCTAAGACCTCAGGTTTTGGAAATGTCTAAAATTATCCGTCACCGCGGACCGGACTGGAGTGGAATATATAGTAATGATAAAGCAATTTTATCACACGAGCGTCTGGCAATTGTAGATCCGGCTTCAGGAAAACAGCCATTATTTACCGAGGATAAAAAACTGGTTTTAGCTGCAAATGGTGAAATTTACAACCACAGAGAATTACGCAAACAATTTCAGGGAAAATACAACTTTCAGACTGAAAGTGACTGCGAAGTAATCTTAGCACTTTACAGAGAAAAGGGGCCTCATTTTGTAGATGAGATGAATGGAATCTTTGGATTTGCAATTTATGATGTAGAGAAAGATGAGTATTTTATAGCTCGTGATCACATGGGGATTATTCCACTGTACATTGGCTGGGATCAACACGGAACATTCTATGTTGCTTCGGAATTAAAAGCTCTTGAAGGATACTGTACAAAAATTCAGTTGTTTCCTCCGGGACATTATATGACTAGTAAAGATGGCGAATTTGTACAATGGTACAAAAGAGACTGGACAGAATATGAAGCTGTAAAAGATAATGAAACCAGTATTCCTGAAATCAAAAAAGCACTTGAAGCAGCAGTTCACAGACAATTAATGAGTGATGTTCCTTACGGGGTTTTGCTTTCTGGAGGTTTAGACTCGTCTATTACTTCGGCTGTAGCCAAAAAATTTGCACAAAAACGTATCGAGTCAGATGATACCACAGATGCTTGGTACCCACAATTGCACTCTTTTTCAGTTGGTTTAGAAGGATCACCTGATTTAGCAGCAGCGCAGGTTGTAGCAAAACACATCGGAACCATTCACCATGAAATTAAATTTACCATTCAGGAAGGACTGGACGCCGTTCGTGACGTGATTTATAACTTGGAAACTTATGATGTAACAACTGTTAGAGCCTCGACACCAATGTGGTTAATGGCAAGAGTGATCAAGTCAATGGGAATCAAAATGGTATTGTCAGGAGAAGGTGCAGACGAGCTGTTCGGAGGGTATTTGTATTTCCATAAAGCACCAAATGCGAGAGAATTCCACGAAGAAAACGTTCGTAAATTAGGTAAATTACACATGTACGACTGTTTACGTGCCAATAAGAGCTTAGCAGCCTGGGGAATTGAAGGACGTGTTCCGTTTTTGGATAAAGAATTTATGGATGTTGCCATGAGAATTAACCCACAGGATAAAATGATCAACAAAGAGCATCCAATGGAAAAATGGGTAGTTCGTAAAGCATTTGAAGACATGCTGCCTGAAAGTGTTGCCTGGAGACAAAAAGAACAATTTTCAGACGGTGTTGGATACAGCTGGATTGACACTTTGAAAGAAGTGGTAGCCCAGGAAGTTTCAGACGAACAATTGGCGAATGCAAAATATAAATTCCCATTGCAGACACCGACGTCTAAAGAAGAATATTATTATCGTTCCATTTTTGCAGAACATTTTCCAAGTGACGCCGCTGCATTATGCGTACCTCAGGAAGCTAGTGTCGCTTGTAGTACAAAAATTGCGTTAGAATGGGATGAGGCTTTCAAAAACATGAATGATCCTTCAGGAAGAGCTGTAGCGAGTGTCCATGATGATGCATACGCGAAAGCATAAAAAAGTATTTTTAGAATTAGTATATATATTTCCGAAAGACGTTCTCAGTACTGGGAACGTTTTTCTTGTCTTAGAATGTTAAATTGTATTATTTCAGTTAGTTAAAAGTTTTTTCAGGCAATGATCTGATTTTACTTTTTTATATTTGACATTTGCTGAAATAAAAATGATAAGAACTGAAAATGTAGCTGAATAAGTACATAAAATTCAGAAATAATATTTAGCTTAGCCAAACATTAGAAAAATATTAAATGTTGGATTAACGTATTTAATATTGAAAAATAAAGAGAATAATAAAAAATAAAGAACAGTATGTCCGGATTATTAGCTGTTATAGGTAAAGGTAAAGACCCACAACTCGTAAAAGAGCTTTCTGCAAGAATGTCGCATCGTGGTCCTGATGAAAGTGATTTGCATATTATGGAAAATGGCAGTATCATGTGCCATGAAAGTTTGTCGATTATTGATTTAAAATCAGGTAAGCAGCCTATTCAGGGAACTAATAAGGCCTGGATGGTGCATGACGGAGAGATTTACAATTATCAGGAACTAAAAGATACAGTTTTAAAAGAACATACCTTCCGAACAAAATCAGATTCAGAAGTTATCGTGCATCTGTACGAAGAATTTGGACATAAGTTTTGTCATATGCTGGATGGAGACTTTGCTTTTGTAATTGTGGATGGAGATAATTATATAGCAGCCAGAGATGCAGTTGGTGTAAAACCGTTGTATTATGGACTAGATGAGAGAGGGAGAATTTACTTTTCGTCAGAAATGAAATCTATTTCAGATCAGTGTAAATCTTTTTCAACTTTTCCTCCGGGGCATTACTATACAGGTAAAACCGGTTTTGTAAAATATTACAATCCTGAGTATGAAGACCACGCCAAAGCCAATCAAAAATTAGATTTAGATTTAATTCGTAATACTTTAATTGAAGCAACCCGTAAACGTTTAATGAGCGAAGTTCCTGTGGGGGTATTGCTCTCAGGAGGACTAGATTCTTCATTAACGTCAGCAATTGCTGCTCGATTATTGAAAGAGAGCGGAGAAAAACTGCATTCGTTTTCGATCGGATTAGATGCCGATGCACCTGATAATAAAGCGGCAAGAGCTGCGGCAGCATTTTTAGGGACAGAGCATCACGAAATCTATTTTACAGTAGAAGAAGGGATCGAAGTTTTAGAAAAAGTAATCTACCATATCGAAACTTACGATATTATCTCGGTACGATCAGGAGTGCCATTGTATTTGTTGTCAAAGGTAATTGCTGATAAAGGAATAAAAGTAATTCTTTCCGGTGAAGGTGCCGATGAGGTTTTTGGGGGACATTTGTATTTTAGAAATGCACCATCAGCAGAGGAATTTCAAGATGAAACGATCGAAAGAGTGCAAAAATTGTTTACCGCCGATTTACTGCGTGCCGATAAAATACCAATGGCGCATGGATTAGAAGCAAGGATTCCATTTTTGGACAAAGAGTTTTTAGAAGCGTCAATCCGAATTAAAACCATAGAAAAGCAGCCCAAAACATACGATGGAATTGAAAAATACATTTTAAGAAAAGCGTTTGATACACCGGAAGATCCTTATTTGCCGGAGGAAGTTTTATGGAGACAGAAAGAGCAGTTTTCGGATGGAGTGGGATACAACTGGGTAGATGAATTGATTGAATTCTGCGCCGGACAGGTTTCAGACGAACAGCTTGCAGGAGCAAGTACTGAATTTCCATACAATTCACCGACAACCAAGGAAGCTTATCTGTACAGATCAATTTTTCATAAGTTCTATCCGGAAGTTAGTTCAGCACAAACCGTTAGAAAATGGATACCGAAATGGCAGGAAAATCAGGATCCAAGCGGGAGAGCTAATGCAGCGCACGTCAAAGCAGGGGTTGAGGCTTCGAAAGCAGGAATCATTGCTTAAAATATAAGGAGCGTTGCTTCTTGATAGAGGGAACAGGATTATAATTGAAAATAAGTTAAAAAAAATCCGGAAAGACATGTCAAATGTAGTTCCGGATTTTTTTATGATTTAAAAGAAGAAAAACTTTTAGTTGCTAAAACCTAAAAGCTAAAATTCAAATTCCAAATTCCAAGTTTCAGGTTTCAGGTTTTGGAATTTAGAATTTAGAATTTAGAATTTGAAAATTAAGATTTGAATTCTTGAACATTTCTAAAAACTAAGTTAATTGTCGCTCACCTTGTTTAAGAAAAATATTATATTTGGTTACCATTAACAACTAACCATTTTAAACTTTATTTATGAAAAACTTATTGCTTAGCAGTGTTTTGTGCTGCTCACTAGCTTCGTTAAATCCTGTGTACGCACAAAAAACTGATGTGCCAAAATATATTAAAAATGTTGAAGGAGTAAAAGAATATTCCCTGAATAACGGATTGAAAGTGCTTTTGATTCCGGACGCTTCCCAAAGTAATATGGTGGTAAATATTGTCTATAATGTGGGTTCCAGAAACGAAGGTTACGGAGAAAAAGGAATGGCTCATTTATTAGAGCATATGCTTTTTAAAAGTACCAAAAACTTAGGGGATATCAAAAAAATGCTCTCTGAAAAAGGAGGATCTGCTAATGGAACTACCTGGCTGGATCGTACCAATTATTATGAAGTTTTTCCATCGAATGATGAGAATCTAAAATGGAGTATTGAAATGGAGGCCGATCGTATGATCAATGCAACTATTTTACAAACCGATTTAGACAAAGAGTTCTCAGTAGTTAGAAACGAGTTCGAAATTGGAGAAAACAATCCTGACGGTGTTTTGCAGGAAAGAGTTCTTTCTGCAGCCTATTTGTGGCACAATTATGGAAAAAGTACCATTGGAAGTAAAGAAGATATTGAACGCGTAAAAGCAAAAACGCTAAGAGTTTTCTATGAAAAGTATTATCAGCCGGACAATTCGACCTTAATCATTGCCGGAAAATTTGATGAGAAAAAAGCATTACAATATGTAGGTCAATATTTTGGAACCATTCCAAGGCCTAAAAGAGTTTTGGATAAAACGTATACAATAGAGCCGGCACAGGATGGTGAGAAGTATGTAGAGTTGAAAAGAGCCGGAGACAGTAAAAATATAGGGGCATTGTATCACACAGCGGCTTATGCCGATAAAGATTACGCAGCAATTGATGCTCTGGGCGAAATTTTAACAGCCGATCCATCAGGTTATTTGTATAAATCATTGGTAGAAACACAAAAAGTTTCCAGTGTTTATTATTGGCAGCCAACCACAAGAGATGCCAGTTTTGTGTATTTCGGAGTAGCTGTTCCTAATGATAAAGATGTAATAGCAACAAAAGAACTGGTAAGAACTGAGTTGGATAAAATTGGATCAACCAAGTACACGGATGAAGATGTAAGCAGGGCTAAAGCCAAAATTATCAAGCAAATTGATGGGATTAAAAATAATACTATTTCGTTTGCTATAAATCTTACCGAAATCATTGGCGCGGGTGATTACAGATTAGGTTTCCTGTATAGAGATGCAATTGAAAAACTGACAAAAGAAGACATACAAAGAGTTGCGGAAAAGTATTTTAAAAGCAACAATAGAACTGTCGGAGTATTTATTCCTTCAAAAGACGAACAAAGAGTTAGGCCGACAGAATATACGGATGAGCAGTTAGTAGCTTTTACTAAAGATTACAAGGGAAAAGCACTTGAAAAAGAAGCGGCTCCGTTTGAAGCTTCTATTAAAAATCTGAAACAAAATTTTGTAGAAGGAAAGTTAAGCAATGGTGCGAAATACGGTTTGATTAAAAAAGAAATCAAAGGAGGAAAAGTTCAGGCAGCGTTTAAATTTCCGGTAAGTAATGAGAAGGATTTATCCGGAAAATCAGATGTTGGGGCTATTTTGGCTCAATTGTTAAAGACCGGTACAACTACACGTACGAAAGAACAAATTAGTGATCGTTTAGATCTTCTGAAATCAAGTGTATCATTTGGTTTTTCAGGGCAAATCTTAACGGTGAATGTTAGTACTTACAAAGAGAGTTTTAAGGAAGTAATGGAAATTTTAGGAGATTTATTGACTAATGCTACTTTTCCGCAAAATGAGTTAACCAAAACCATCAGTGAGTATAATACCTACTTAGAATCGAATTTAAATGATCCTAATTCTCTGGCATTTATCGAGCTTTCCAAACAAACCTCTAAATATCCAAAAGAGAGTATTTTCTACACTGCGACCGTTCAGGAGCAAATAGATGCTTACAAAAAGATAAAACAGCCCGAAATTGTTGATTTCTATAAAAATATCTTAGGAGGAAATAATGGAGTGGGAACTGTAGTGGGGGATTTAGATGCTAAATCTACAGCTCAGATTTTAGAGAGTACTTTTGGTAAATGGAATTCCAAATCAAAATATGAAAGAGCAATACCGACTTATTTTGAAACACAGAAAGCCGATAAAGAGTACATTACCCCTGATAAAGAAAATGCCGTTGCGGTAGGTAAAATCAGCTTTAAAATGACTCAGAAAGATGCAGATTATCCTGCTTTTGTGATGGCCAATGAAATGTTGGGAAGCGGAGGTTTTTTAAGTGCAAGAATACCAATGCGATTGAGAGAAAAAGAAGGAATCAGCTATGGAGCGGGATCATTTGTTAATATACCCATTACCAATGATGTGGCGTACTGGGCTTATTATGCATTTTTAAATCCAACGAAGAAAAATGCCGTTGAGATTGCTGCAAAAGAAGAAATTGCAAAAGCATTAAAAGACGGTTTTACAGCAGAAGAGTTAAAATCAAATCTTGTGAGCTGGCTTAATGAAAGAAAAACCCGACTGGGTGATGACGGAACTTTAATGGAATTGACAAATACTTACCTGCAATATGGAGTTCCTTTGGAAGATTTTGATACTCTTGAAACTAAAGTGAAAGCCTTAAAAATTGAAGAGGTAAATGCAGTAGTGAAAAAGTATCTGAGCTTAGATAAAATGACTTCTATTTATGCCGGAGATTTTAATAAAAAACAATAAAATTTAGAAAAATTAGTATAAAAGTTCTAAAACCCAAATTCCAATTTAAGGAGTTTTAAATTGATAGAAACCGAAATGCATTTTTATAATGTTATTTCGGTTTTTTTATGCCGTTTAAAAAAATAAGGGTTTTACAATTTAGGCTTTATAAAATTAATTGTTTTTTTACTTCATTCTGAATTTTTGCAATTTGGAATTTAAGAAAATTGGAATTTAAGTCTTCTTTTAGATGTATTTTTAGGTTTTTCAGACAATTGTGTTGATAACTTAAGTGCTTTAAATTGGAATTTTATGGGTATATAATTTGCGTTTTTATATATTTGCGTGTTAGACAATAAATACATTTTTTAGAATAAATTATATGAGCGAAGAAATCAAGAAGAACAATTATTCAGCAGATAGTATTCAGGCATTAGAAGGAATGGAGCACGTAAGAATGCGTCCATCGATGTATATTGGTGATGTGGGAGTTCGAGGGCTTCATCATTTGGTTTATGAAGTTGTAGATAACTCTATTGATGAGGCAATGGGAGGACATTGTGATGCTATCAGTGTTGCAATAAACGAAGACGGATCAGTAACAGTTGAGGATAATGGCCGTGGTATTCCGGTTGATTTACATAAAAAAGAAGGCGTTTCGGCACTTGAAGTTGTAATGACTAAAATTGGAGCCGGAGGTAAATTTGATAAAGATTCTTATAAAGTTTCCGGAGGTTTGCACGGAGTAGGGGTTTCGGTTGTAAATGCCCTTTCTGTTCATATGAAATCTACTGTTTTTAGAGAAGGAAAAATCTACGAACAAGAGTACGAAAGAGGGAAATCATTATATCCGGTAAAACAAATTGGAGAAACAGAAAAAAGAGGTACGCGTCAGACTTTTTACCCTGATAATACGATCTTTACACAGACTACAGAGTTTTCATATGATACTTTGTCTGCTCGTATGCGTGAGCTTTCTTTCCTGAACAAAGGAATTACAATCACTTTTACGGACAAAAGAGAAGTAGATGATAAAGGAGAGTTCAGAAGCGAAGTTTTTCATTCTACAGAAGGATTAAAAGAATATATTCGTTACTTAGATGGTAACCGTGAGCCAATTGTTTCGCATGTAATCAGTATGGATCATGATAAAGGAGAAATTCCTGTTGAGGTAGCGTTGATTTACAATACCAGTTACACAGAGAATATTTTTTCTTACGTAAATAACATCAATACACATGAAGGAGGAACGCATTTACAAGGTTTTAGAAGTGGTTTGACAAGAACCCTTAAAAAATATGCTGATGCATCCGGAATGTTGGATAAATTGAAATTCGAAATTGCGGGAGATGATTTCCGTGAGGGATTAACCGCTATTATCTCGGTAAAAGTGGCTGAGCCTCAATTCGAAGGTCAGACCAAAACAAAACTAGGAAACAGGGAAGTAGTTTCTCCGGTTTCTCAGGCTGTTGGAGAGATGTTGGAGAATTATTTGGAAGAAAATCCAAATGATGCCAGAGTCATTATTCAAAAAGTAATTTTGGCAGCTCAGGCACGTCACGCGGCTAAAAAAGCCCGTGAAATGGTGCAGCGTAAAACCGTTATGGGCGGTGGAGGATTACCGGGAAAACTTTCAGATTGTTCAGAGCAGGATCCTGCAAGATGTGAAGTTTACCTTGTCGAGGGAGACTCGGCGGGTGGAACTGCCAAACAAGGTCGTGACAGAAATTTTCAGGCAATTTTACCCTTGCGTGGTAAGATTCTGAATGTGGAGAAAGCGATGCATCATAAAGTATTCGAAAACGAAGAGATTCGAAATATCTTTACCGCTTTAGGAGTTACAGTTGGTACCGCAGAAGACAGCAAAGCTTTAAATATTGAAAAATTAAGATACCACAAAGTAATCATCATGTGTGATGCGGATGTCGATGGTAGTCACATTTCTACCTTAATATTAACGTTCTTCTTCCGCTTCATGAAAGAATTGATCGAAGAAGGTCACGTTTATATCGCTGCACCGCCTTTGTACTTAGTTAAAAAAGGAAATAAAAAAGAATATGCGTGGAATGATGTTCAGCGCGATCAGGCCAACGAGAGAATGGGAGGAAGTGCTAACATTCAGCGTTATAAAGGTCTTGGAGAGATGAACGCGGAGCAGTTGTGGGAAACAACGATGGATCCGGAATTTAGAACTTTACGTCAGGTAACCATTGATAGTTTGGCTGAAGCAGATAGAGTGTTCTCAATGCTGATGGGAGATGAGGTGCCACCACGTCGTGAATTTATCGAGAAAAATGCAGTTTACGCTAATATCGATGCGTAATAAATTTTAATCATCAATTCGTTTAATTGTTTAAATTTACTTAAACGATTAAACGAATTGTCGATTTATCAAACAAACAAATTAATTAATAACCGATAAAGTATAAAATATGAAAGTTACCATTGTAGGAGCAGGAAATGTTGGAGCTACCTGTGCAGATGTTATTTCTTATAGAGGAATTGCAAGCGAAGTAGTGTTGTTGGATATTAAAGAAGGTTTTGCCGAAGGGAAAGCGTTGGATATTATGCAATGTGCCACAAATACAGGTTTTAATACCAAAGTATCTGGGGTGACCAATGATTATTCTAAAACTGCCGGAAGTGATGTAGTTGTTATTACATCCGGAATTCCAAGAAAGCCAGGAATGACCCGTGAAGAATTAATAGGTATAAATGCAGGAATTGTAAAAACAGTTGCCGAAAACGTACTGAAATATTCTCCGGACACTATAATAGTAGTAGTTTCTAATCCAATGGATACGATGACGTATTTGGCTTTGAAATCTACCGGAGTGCCAAAAAACAGAATTATTGGTATGGGTGGAGCGTTAGACAGCTCTCGTTTCAGAACCTATCTTTCATTAGCTTTAGATAAACCGGCAAACGATATCTCAGCAATGGTTATTGGAGGGCATGGTGATACTACTATGATTCCGTTAACCCGTCTGGCATCTTATAACGGGATTCCGGTAACTGAATTTCTTTCAGAAGAGGTATTGCAAAAAGTAGCTGCAGACACGATGGTGGGCGGTGCAACGCTTACAGGTCTTTTGGGAACATCAGCATGGTATGCACCAGGGGCTTCAGTGGCTTATCTGGTAGATAGTATTTTGAATGATCAGAAAAAAATGATCGCCTGCTCTGTTTTTGTTGAAGGAGAGTATGGGCAAAATGATATCTGTATAGGTGTACCTTGTATAATTGGTAAAAACGGAGTGGAAGAAATACTAGACATTCAGTTAAACGATCATGAAAAAGCCTTATTTGCAAAAAGTGCAGATGCGGTGAGAAGCATGAATGACGCTTTAAAATCGATTTTAGTATAACGATTTTCGTAAAAAGAGGAAAAGGCTGCACTTTTGCAGTCTTTTTTTTGAGATTAATTAATAAATAAATTGGTTAATCTTTTCGTTAATTATATATTTGCTCGGGTTAAAAAAAATGTTGTAATTCGTGATCTTGATTTTTTAGTGCTAAAAAATCATATCAGGGCTTATTCTATGGGACTTTAAAACAAAAACAAACAATAAAAAATAATTAATTTTTAGTAATAATGCAGAATAAAGGACTTATTAAATTTTTCGCAATTCTATTTGCATTGGTAAGTATTTACCAACTCTCGTTCACTTTTGTGGCCAATAGCGTCAAAAGTGAAGCTAAAGCTTTTGCAGGAGATAATCCTGACAAAGAATTAAAATACTTAGATTCTATTGGAAAAGAAAAAGTGTTGAACCTTGGTTTTACTGATTTTACTTATAACGAAGTAAAAAACAAGCAACTTAATAAAGGTCTTGACTTAGAAGGAGGAATCAACGTGATTCTTCAAATTTCTGTTAAAGACGTTTTGAAAGGATTAGCAAACAATTCTAAAAATCCGGTATTTAATAAATCGTTAGCTGATGCAACTGCAAATTTAGAAGGAAACAAAACCTATTTAAATAAGTTCTTTGAAGCTTTTGAGGCTAACTCAAAAGGATCAGTAAAATTAGCTTCACCTGATATTTTTGCAAACAGAAGTTTACAAGGAGAAGGTGGTGTAGATTTTCAAATGTCTGATGCGCAAGTTCAAAAAGTAATTAAGAAAAAAGTTGACGAATCTATCGAAAGTGCTTACAAAGTATTGAGAGAGCGTATCGACAAATTTGGTGTAACTCAGCCAAACATCCAAAAATTAGGAGAAACAGGAAGAATCTTAGTGGAGCTTCCGGGTGCTAAGGATGTAGACAGAATTAAGAAATTATTAGGTGGAAAAGCTCAATTAGAGTTTTGGGAAACTTTTAAAATCGAAGAAATTGGTAACTTCTTAGTAGCTTCTAACGAGGCTTTGAAAAAGACTGAAATCAAAAAAACAGAAACTAAAGCTGTTGCTAAAGATTCATTGAATGCTTTATTAACGGATAATGCTAAAGATTCAGTTGATACTAAAAAAGGAAACAACCCATTATTTGACAAAATGTTAGGTCAGGGTGGTGGACCGGTTTTAGGATATTTTGCTCCTAAAGATACTGCTGCTGTAAATGCTTACTTTAAAAGAGCAGATATCAGAGTTTTATTGGGTGCTGACCAACACAATGCAAAATTTGTTTGGAGTAAACCAACTACAATTAAAGATGCAAAAGGGAAAGATATTGAAGCAGTTGAATTATATGCTTTAAAAGGAAACAGAGACAACGTTCCTGCGATGAGCGGTGGAGTTGTTACAGATGCAAAAGATACTTTTGATCAATTAGGGAAACCAGCTGTTTCTATGCAAATGAACAGCCAGGGAGCTAAAGTTTGGGAAGAATTAACAGGAAGAGCTTTCTCTCAAAAAGGATACATTGCTATCGTTTTGGATAATATTGTTTACTCTGCACCTGGTGTTACAAGCGGACCAATTGCAGGAGGTAGATCTGAGATCACCGGATCTTTTGATGTTGCTGAAACTAAAGATTTAGCTAACGTATTAAATGCAGGTAAATTACCGGCTTCTGCTGATATTATTCAATCAACAGTAGTAGGGCCATCTTTAGGTCAGGCAGCGATTGATGCAGGTACGATTTCTTCTGTATTAGGATTTTTATTGGTTTGTTTATGGATGGTATTCTATTATGGTAAAGCGGGTTGGTATGCTAACTTAGCGTTATTATTGAACTTACTTTTCCTTTTCGGAATTATGGCAAGTTTTGGTTTTGTATTAACATTACCGGGTATTGCTGGTATCGTATTAACATTAGGTACTGCGGTAGATGCGAACATTATTATTTATGAAAGAGCAAAAGAGGAATTACGTGAAGGTAAATCATTGTCTGAGGCGGTTGTAGCTTCTTACGGATGGCACGGAGCAATGCGTTCTATTATTGATGCAAACGTAACGCACGTTTTAACCGGAGCGATCTTGTTTATCTTTGGTACAGGACCAATCAAAGGTTTCGCATTAACATTATTGATTGGTATCGTAACATCATTGTTTACATCAATCTTTATCGCAAGAATTTTTATTGACAGAAACATTGCCGGAAAAGGAGATTTAACTTTCTCTACAAATATTACTAAAAACTGGTTTACAAACTTCCACTTTGACTTTATCAAAATCAAAAAATTCACATACATCTTCTCTTCAATTGTAGTTGTTGTGAGCTTAGTTTCTATCTTCTTCGTAAACGGATTAGACGAAGGTGTTGATTTTGTTGGAGGAAGAACATTCCAGGTGAAATTTGAAAAACCTGTTGATGCTACTGTAGTTTCAGATGAATTGTCTGCTGCTTTCGGTACTCCGGTTGAAGCTAAAATTTTAGGAGATGACGATCAGTTGAAAATCACTACTAAATACAAAATTAAAGAAGACGGTGTAGCTATCGATGAAGAAGTGAACCAAATATTGTACAAGTCGTTAACGAAATATTTCCCTAACACTTCTTACGAAAAATTCATCAACTCATTTGATGGTAAAAAGATTGGTGTTGTACAGCAATCTAAAGTTGGAGCTTCTATTTCTGAAGATATCAAAACGAACTCTTACTGGGCTGTATTAGGTGCAATGGCAGTTATTTTCTTATACTTAATGATCTCTTTCCGTAAATGGCAATATTCATTAGGTGCGATTGCAGCAGTAGCGCACGACGTTATCTTTGTATTAGGAATCTACTCTTTATGCTACAAATTCATGCCTTTCCACATGGAAATGGATCAGCACTTTATTGCGGCTATCCTTACCGTAATTGGTTACTCTATGAACGATACTGTAATTGTATTCGACAGAATTAGAGAGTTCATTATCGGAAACCGTAAGGGAAGTTTTGAAGATATCGTAAATGCTTCTATTAATACTACATTATCAAGAACGTTGAATACTTCATTAATGATGATCATTGTATTATTAACGATGTTTATCTTTGGTGGAGAATCTATCAGAGGATTTATCTTTGCCATGTTAATTGGTATTGTGGTAGGAACTTATTCATCATTATTTATTGCTACACCGGTATTGGTTGATACGATTTCAAGTGATGATAAACACACCATCGAAGACAAGCACAATAAAGCAGCATAATCAAAATGCTTAAGATATAGAAAAGATCCAGTGAAAGCTGGATCTTTTTTTTTGCATTAAAATGGGTAAGTTGTATTAGAGTTTTAAGAGCAGTTAGATTTGTCTGTAGGAAGACTGTATTTTTTTAATAAAATATTTGTTAAAAGTAAATGAGCAAGACTTCCGTCCAAGGTTATTGGACGGAAGTTGGTTAAATTTGTTGTAAGAAAAAGATTTCGATAGGATGTTTTTGTTGAAAAATTTATTAATTTGAAAAAAATGAAATCATGGAAAAACAATTAGAAAATTTAGCGGTAGTAGTGCTCAATGTTCAGGAAATGAATGAAATTGAAGGAGGGGTGTCTAAAACAACTTATTTAGTTGGGTTAGGATGTTATTTGGTATGTGGTCCATTTGGTTTAGGCGTATTTATGTTAGGATATCATTTAAATTCATAAAAAAGAAATTGGATTATGGAAAATGTAATAGAATTATCAGATGAAGAAGTAAAGGATATTAATGGAGGAATCAGTGGGATTCTATCACTTGGTTTAGCCGCTGTATGGTGTTGTTATGAACTTGAAGCTGCTTGTGCTGCATATGATGCAAGGCATAATTTATAAATTGTTAAAATGGAAGAAAAAAAATTATACGATTATTTATTCTGGTACTTTTTTGTATTTCGGTAGCTTTTTATTTAGGAGGGAGATGTGCTAAACATGACCTGCAAATTAAGGTTAACAAGTCAGGTGGTTCAATTCTAAAGGATTAAATTTTGTTATAGAAGAAAATTATTGTAAAATGTAATTAATATTTGAAAAAAGATTCAGTGAAAGCTGGATCTTTTTTTTGTTATATTTAGAGTAATCAAAAAAGTATTTATGAGGAGAAAATTACTATTGACCCTAATGGTTATTTCTTGCACATTTAAAGCCTTAGGGCAGGTTAAAAATGAAAAGCTGGCCATAGGAATCAATTATGGTTTTGGGAGCGAATTTAACAATAGAAACTACACCTTTACCAATCATTTTTATAAGATAGAATTGCGTTACCGGGTTAAGGAATCAAAGCATTTTAATTATGAGGTTTTAGTCCAGCCGGAAGTTAATTTTGGAAGACATCAATTGATGAATTTTTATTTTGTAAAGCCGGACGAACCTGATTATCTTGAAAAGAGAGAAGAATATACAAGATTGAAGGATGTACATGAGTATGTGTTGAATCTTGGTTTTTTGGTCAGGAAACCAATTGGTAAAGTTTTCTCTGTTTATGCTTTAGGAAGTATTGGGCCTATGATTACAGATACAGAAACAGAAAGAATGTCGAAAGGTTTTGCTTTTGCAGATGTTTTTGCGATGGGCTTTTCGGTTAAAATAGATCGCTTACAGTTGGATGCTCGCGGTAACATTCGGCACGTTTCAAATGGAGGGCTAAATAGCGAAAATGCGGGATATAACACCAGAAATATTGAATTAGGTATTTCGTATTTCCTGTAAATAAAAAACGAATCTATGAAATTGGATTATGCTCTGAAAGAACTCTGGCAATAGTATAGTGCGTAGCACTATGAATGATAATGGCCATTATGGGTTACGGCCCTGAAAAGGCAAAAGCCTGAGAGCAAAGAAAGGCATCCGGCATATTTTGTGTGTGATTCTCTAAGAGTGTGAATATTTTTTTTGTTGAGATTTAGAGACGAAAATTGCTTTTGCCCTTTCAGGGCAATTTTATACCTTAATCCAGCTCACAGTGCCTGGCACTATGCTGTTGTTTTTTGGACTTTCAGTCCTTTTCTTTTCCAACTTTTGTTCGTTATCCAAAAAAAAGCGTCCGATAAATTGAATTATCGGACGCTTTTTTATAGTTTTTTATCGAATGAACTAAGATTCTGCCAAAGGATTTTTTTGAGCTCTGATGACAAAGAAAAGTCCAATAATGATAAACGGAATACTTAGCCATTGTCCCGTAGAGAAAAGGCCTAGCTCGTTTTCAAATCCACCCTGACTTTCTTTTACAAATTCTACCACAAAACGTACTGCAAATAAAAGTACCAGAAACAGTCCGAATAATAATCCTGATTTTAGTCTTGCGTTCGTTTTCCAGTATAAGAAAAACAAAATCGCAAAAACAAATACATAACTGATCGCTTCGTACAATTGTGTTGGGTGTTTTGCCGGAACCTGAGCTAGTAAATCGGCAAATTTAGGATCTGTTGCGATAGCAGTGTACGCTGCTTTTGGATCTGCAATTTGAGTTGCGTTTACCGCTTCATTTTTACTGAATTGATCGTGTAAAAAACGAATTCCAAAGGCAGATTTTGTTTCATGTCCGATAATCTCAGAATTGAAAAAGTTTCCTAAACGAACAAAAATAGCACCGCTGGCAACCGGAATTACAACACGATCTAAAATCCATAATAAAGGACGTTTTAGGATCATTTTGCTGTAATAATACATGGCAACGATGATGGCAATAGCTGCACCATGACTCGCTAATCCCTGGAATCCGGTAAATTCAAATTTAGGTTCGAATCTAACCGGTAAGAATATCTCAAGTAAATGATTTCTGAAATATTCCCAATCGTAAAATAAAACATGTCCTAATCGGGCACCTATTAAGGTAGCTAAAACAGTCCAGACAAATAAAGAATCTAGCTTGTCGATAGATTCATTTTCACGTTCGAAGATCTTTTTCATTAAAAACCATCCTAGTCCGAAAGCAATTACGAACATTAAGCTGTAATAACGAATCATAAAAAATCCTAGATCGATTCCTTCTGAAGGATTCCAAACGATATTTAAGGGCTGTGTCATGTGCAGTTGTTTTTTTTGTATTTTGTAAAAATAGAAATTTAAAATAGTGTTGCTCTTTATAAAAAGTTAATGTTTGTGTGAACATTTCTTCTCAGGAACAGGATCATAACCGGTTCTTCCCCAGGGGTGACAGCTTAAGATTCTTTTCACACCCAGATATCCGCCATAAAACAAACCATGAGTCTGCAGGGCCTGAATCATGTAAGTGGAGCAGGTAGGTTCGAATCTGCAACTCGCCGGAGTAAAAGGCGATATTGCAGATTGATAAAAGCGGACTAATAAAACAAATGGAGTGATTACTTTCATGATTTATTAGAAAATGAGTGATTTATATAGAGAAGCTTGTTCCTTCTTTTCCATCTTTCAACTGAATTCCCAAGCCAATCAACTGATCGCGAATCTGATCTGAAAGGGCAAAGTTTTTATCGGCTCTGGCCTGATTTCTCATAGCGATAAGCATGTTCACAGTTCCTTCCAGCTTGTCGCTGTTTCCATCGGCAGCTTTGTCATTGACTAAACCTAAAACATCAAAAACAAAAACGTTAACTGCAGTTGTAAAAGTGTGTAAATCCTCAGCTGTAAGGGTTTCTTTTCCTTCTTTTAATAAATTGATGTAACGAACCGCTTCAAACAATTGTGCAATCAGAATTGGCGTGTTGAAGTCGTCGTTCATAGCATCGTAGCACAATTGTTTCCATGATGCAATGTTTATAGAACTTGTTGTACTTGCTGCAATTGTTGGTAATCCTTCTACAGCTTCCATCAATCTTTTAAAGCCTTTTTCGGCAGCCACAATGGCATCATCAGAAAAATCCAGAATGCTTCGGTAATGTGCCTGTAACATGAAAAAACGCGTTACAGATGCTGAAAAAGCTTTGCTTAGAATGTTGTTGTCTCCGCTTAAAATTTCTCCCGGTAAAATGTTATTTCCGGTCGATTTTGCCATTTTCTTTCCGTTTAAAGTCAGCATATTGGTGTGCATCCAGTAGTTTACCGGAGACTGACCTGTACATGCTTCGTTTTGCGCGATTTCACATTCGTGGTGTGGGAACTTGAGATCCATTCCACCTCCGTGAATGTCAAAATGATTTCCAAGATATTTGGTACTCATGGCAGTACATTCTAAATGCCAGCCCGGGAAGCCATCGCTCCATGGCGAAGGCCATCTCATAATGTGTTCCGGTTCTGCTTTTTTCCAAAGTGCGAAATCCTGAGGGTTTCTTTTGTCAGATTGTCCGTCAAGATCGCGGGTATTCGCCAGCATATCTTCGATATTTCTACCACTTAAAATTCCGTAATTATTAGTTTCGTTGTATTTCACAACGTCAAAATAAACCGATCCGTTAGCTTCGTAGCCAATTCCGGTATCGATAATTTTTTTGACGATTTCGATCTGCTCAATAATGTGTCCGGTAGCAGTTGGTTCAATACTTGGCGGTAAGAAGTTGAAGGATTTCAATATGTTATGAAAATCAACGGTATAGCGCTGAACGATTTCCATAGGTTCTAATTGTTCCAATCGTGCTTTTTTAGCAATCTTATCTTCACCTTCATCAATATCGTCTACAATATGTCCCACATCGGTAATGTTACGTACATAGCGCACTTTGTAATCAAGATGTAAAAAATACCTGAATATCATGTCAAAAGACATGAAAGTTCTAACATTTCCTAAGTGTACATTGCTATAAACCGTAGGTCCGCAAACATACATTCCAACGTTTCCTTCATGTATAGGGTTGAAACTTTCTTTTTCACCCGAAAGTGAATTGTATATTTTTAGATGTTGAGCTGTGTATAAAGGCATTTTTTTGTCGTTTAATCGTTTATTTGTTTATTGTTTGTTGTTTGGTGAAAAAATGTTATTTGAATTTGAGGCCTTTGATTTCACATTTATTTAAATAATTCATCATGGCCCCAATTTTATTTTTTACCAGTTCAACTTTTTCATTTAGTTCTAAATACTGTTCTTCAGTAATCAGTTTTTTGTCGAACGCTCTATAGGATTGTGATTTTACTTCTCCGGCTGAACCTTTTGCGATACTTAAAAAAATGATGAATTCTCTGTTTCCATTTCGTTCAAAACCTTCGGTAATATTATCCATGATTGAACCTGAGCTTCTGTCAATTTGGTTTGTTAGTGAATAATTAGTTTTTAAGTTGGTGTTTTGAATTAAATACTCAATTTGCTGACAAATTTCTCTGGCAAGTCTCCAGATTTCCAGATCTTCAAATTTCTCTATTTTTGCCATAAAAACAACAAACTATCAACCAAAAACAACAAACTTTTAAAACGGCGTATCCAATTTAATATAATCCAAAAGTTCTCTTTTAATTTGCGGATCTTTAAATCTGCCGCCAAATTCAGAGGTTACCGTACTGCTTTCGATATCTTTGATTCCTCTTGAATTTACGCAAAGGTGTTTCGCGTCAATCACGCAGGCTACGTCTTCGGTTCCAAGGGCTTTTTGTAATTCCTGAACAATTTGCATGGTTAGACGCTCCTGAACCTGAGGTCTTTTAGCATAATATTCTACAATACGGTTCATTTTGGATAAACCAATAACTCTTCCGTTAGAGATATATGCTACGTGAGCTCTTCCAATAATTGGCAGTAAATGGTGCTCACAAGTAGAATAAACCGTAATGTTTTTTTCTACCAGCATTTCACCGTATTTGTAGTTGTTGTCAAAAGTAGAAGCTTTTGGCTGTTTTGAAGGATTAAGACCTCCAAAAATTTCTTTTACAAACATTTTGGCTACTCGGTTTGGAGTACCTTTGATGCTGTCATCCGTCAAATCCATTCCCAGAGTTTGAAGGATGTTTTCAACATCTTTTTTTATTTTTTCTATTTTTTCGTCGTCACTTAAGTCAAAAGCATCCGCTCTTAAAGGATTTTTTGCGTTACTGCTAAAGTGATTGTCTCCTATTTCGTCTAAAAAATCTTCGTTATTTATCATTAAAAACTTACTATTAGTATGGGTATTTCTTTTTAAGGCGGTAAAGATAATTAATAAATGGTAAACCTTTTCTATGGTTTTTACTATTTAATTGCGGCTTTTGTCATAAAATGCAAATTGCGGGTAAAATGAGATTTCTTTTAAAAGCAAAAGACAATAACACGGTATGTTATTGTCTCTAGAAATATTGTAAATACTGACCTTATTTTTTATTGTAAGTCAAAAGTGCTTCTTTTAAAATGTTTACGGCAGTTATTAAATCTTTTTTGTTTAAAACATAGGCAATTCGAACCTGATTCAGTCCCATTCTTGGTGTTGAGTAAAATCCGGCAGCAGGAGCAACCATAACCGTTTCACCATTGAGGTCGTAACTTTCTAAAAGCCATTGCGCAAAATCTTCAGAATTCTCTATAGGTAATTGTGCGATGCAGTAAAATGCTCCTTTTGGTTTCGTTACAATAACGCCTTCAATTTTATTTAATTCGGCAATTAAAGTATCACGACGTTCTTTGTATTCGGAAATTACCTCGTCAAAATAACTTTGCGGAGTATCTATTGCTGCTTCACATGCAATCTGCTCGATTGTAGGGGGGCTCAGACGTGCCTGTGCAAATTTCATTACAGTGGCCAGTACTTCTTTATTTTTGGTTACCAGACATCCAATTCTGGCGCCACACATGCTATAACGTTTAGAAACCGAATCGACCATGATTACGTTTTGCTGAACATCTTCCAGATTCATTACAGAAAAATGTTTGTCGTCTCCGTCGTATAAAAACTCGCGATAGACTTCGTCAGCAATCAGGTATAAATCGTGTTTTTTGATTAAGGCTGCCAGTTGTCTGATTTCTTCTTCAGAGTATAAATATCCGGTTGGATTTCCGGGATTACAGATTAATATGGCTTTTGTTTTTGTAGTAATGAGTTTTTCAACTTCTTCAATACTTGGTAAAGCAAATGCAGTTTCAATAGTAGAAACCAAAGGAACAACAGTTGCACTTGTTGAAGATGCAAATGCATGGTAATTAGCATAAAAAGGTTCCGGAATGATGATTTCATCTCCCGGATCTGTAATTGTGGCCAGCGCAAATAGTAAGGCTTCAGAACCACCGGTTGTAACAATGATGTCTTCTGTGTTAACGTTTACATTTTGACGCTGGTAAAATTGAGCTAATTTTTTTCTATAGCTTTCATATCCGGCTGACGGACTATATTCTATAAGGGTTAAGTCAATATTTTTTACCGCCTCGATGGCCACTTCGGGTGTCTTGATATCCGGTTGACCAATGTTTAAATGATACACTTTGTGTCCTTTTTTCTTTGCTAAATCAGCAAAAGGAGCAAGTTTACGTATCGGTGATTCGGGCATGTTTCTGCCTTTGTGTGAGATTGTTGGCATGGTTTTATTTTATTGAAGTGCAAATTTGCATTTTTTTTTCGAATTTAACGTAAACATTACAGGTACTTATTAATTTGTAGTAATTATCGATATTTTTAGTAATTTTATCTTAAAATTTTATCAATGAGAAAACATTTCATGTTGTTTCTTGGGCTTTTCACAGCTTTTACACTTCAGGCGCAGGAAGATTTTCAAATAGGAAATCGTGCCTCTAAGGTTACGATACCTTTTACATTAATTAACAATCTGGTTTTTATTCCTATAAAAGTAAATGGAGTAGAACTGAATTTCTTACTGGATTCTGGTGTTGAAGAAACCATTTTGTTCAGTATGGAAGAAATGCAGGAAGTTAGTTTTAAAAATGTTCAGAAAATTAAGCTGAGAGGTTTAGGAAGTGACAACGAAATTGAAGGTTTGAAATCGACCAATAATGTTTTAGAAACTCATGGTTTAAAATCAAGCAACCATTTGCTTTATGTTATTCTGGATCAAACTTTTAATCTGTCATCGCACATTGGAATTCCGGTGAATGGTATTATCGGATATAAATTTTTCAAAAACAACCTCGTTGAGTTAAACTATCAAAAGAAGAAGATTGTTGTTCATCAGAATAATGAAGAGACTCTTAAAAGACTGAATAAAAAATTTAAAGCAGTTCCTATTACGATCGAAAGATCTAAACCGTATCTGTACACAACCGCATTTGTAGACAATGCTGCTGTTCCCGCAAAAATGTTAATTGATATTGGTAATAGTGATGCTTTTTGGATTTTTAAGAATGATATTATAAAACTTCCGAATAAAAATTTTCCCGATTTTTTAGGGAAAGGTTTCAGTGGTGATATAGAAGGACATCGTGCCAAAATTGAAAAGTTTTCTATAGGTGAGTTTGATTTTAATAACCCTATCGTGGCTTTTCCGGATTCAACTTCGATTCGAAATGTGAAGATGGTGCCGGGACGAATTGGTTCTGTCGGTGGAGAAGTTTTAAAACGATTTACAGTTGTACTGGATTATGCGGATAAAACATTGTATCTCAGGAAAAACAGTAAATTTTCAGAGCCTTTTACTTATAATAAGAGTGGAATTACTGTGCAGCACAACGGGCTTCAATGGGTTCAGGAGACGGTTCATTTGGAGACTGTGCAGGTTGTTAATTCAGTTCAGGAAGCGGGTTATACTGCTAAAAAAGATAACAATTTCAGATATAAGTTTTCACTAAAACCAATTTATGAAATTGTAAATATCCGTAAAAACTCAGCCGCAGAACGTTGTGGATTGAAAACAGGAGATGTCATTGTTCGAATTAATCATACGCTTCCGTACAAATATACCTTACAGCAAATTAATTCACTTTTAAAGTCGGAAGAAGATGTTTGGATAGATTTAGAAGTAGAAAGAAATAGTCTTCTTTTAAAATTTAGATTTAAACTGGAAGATGAGTTGTAGTAGGCTTTAACGTTATTTTTTTGTATAATTTTTTTGTAAAAATTTAATTATTAAAGTAAGCTTTAATTGTTTAATAAACATTATTATTTCGTTATGTTTGTAAAAAAATAACCGGAAGTCTATGGTGAAAAATTACACTAGTTTCTTGCAATTCGCATTGTTTTTTATGGTCTTATTGGTTAGTGCTTCAAAACTTCAGGCGCAGTGTGCGGGAACTGATGCGCAAAAAATAATTTGTGATATTGAAGATCCGGTCAATCAATCAATCTCTTTGTTTTCGTTATTGGGAGGTACCCCGGCTCCCGGAGGAACGTGGACGGATAATAATAATTTAAGAGGCTTAGATACTTCTACAGGAATGTTAAACGCACAGCTTATTTCAAGTGGGGGAACTTACCAATACACCTATACTGTAACAACGCCGGGATGTGTTGTAAATAAAGCGACCGTAACCTTAACTATTGGCGCATATTCAGGAATTGGAACTGAAGCTACAATCTGTAATGACAGAGGAGAGTATAATCTTTTTACAGCATTTAATAGTGTTATTATGGGACCGCATTCCAACGGAACATGGAGGGATAGTAGCGGTAGGATTGTAAGATCTACGTTCACGGTACCAAAGGTACAAGTGAAGACCACTTATAATTTTACTTACACAGTGCCGCCTGTACTGGCATGCGAATCGGTACCACTTACCTCGGCAGTGAAGATAACGGTTGTAAGGAAGCCGGAAGCCGGAGATCCAACAGATAAAGAATTATGCGGTACGACTGATTTGGGACCTTATGCTAATTTTGACCTGCACGACCTGCTTTCAGGGGAAGATATGGGAGGTAAGTGGAGTGGTCCCGGTATTATCGCGTCAACAGGCTATACCGTTAATCTTCAGACATTGTTTGCTACATCCGGACCAGGAGAGTACATTTATACCTACACTGTTTTTGCGGTTCCGGATCAGAATATCTGTGAAAATGATGTTGAAACGATAAAAATTACACTGGAAAAGAGATTAGATTTTACCGGCGCAAAGCTGGTGGTTAACTCGGATATTTGTGAAGATAAAATGGCAACAGCATCGTATACCGCACGAATTACGCGAGGGGCTCAAGCTATCCCGGACGGAGAATATGAAGTTCAGTATACTATTACAGGGCCTACCGTTGCATCAGCAACTGTAAAGGCTAATTTTACTAATGGGGTATTGATATTTCCGCTTAATTCTAATTATTTTAAACAAATAGGTACATTTACGCTTACTGTTACCAGCATTATAGCCACATCCAGTAAAAGATTGTGTACCAATATAATTAATAATTTATCAGACGATTTAATTATTAGTCCTTTGCCGCGTTTAGACGGAGCCGTTTTAACAACTATTCCAGTTTGTCAAAATGAGGCAGCAGTAGTTCAAATTTCAAATGCTTCGTTGTTGGCTAATGGAACTTACAGAATTACGTATAATCTGACGGGTGATAATGTTGTTACCGGTAGAACAGCAAATATTGCAGTTTCCGGCGGCAGTGCAAACTTTGTAATTCCGGCGAGTTTAAATGTAAAAAGCGGATCGTCAGCAATTACAATAACTGGTATCACAAACATTACAAATCCGTCTCCCCAATGTTCGAATGCGGCCAATGTAAAAGGAAACCAGGTTATCAATCCTTTGCCGGATGGAACAACTGTTGTGGTACAGGTCGAAAATTTTTGTTTTGGAGAGCCAGTTCCTGTTGCGGTTTCCGGATTAGGAAATTTAACGGACATTACACTCTCTTACACGCTTTCTGACAGTAACTCATCTGCATTACAGACCGTTGTTTTAGCGGTTACAAACGGAAAAGTTGCTTTTGTTATTCCTGCAGAACTGCTTTTAAATACAGGTTCGACAAGAATTAAGGTTCTAAATGTGAAAAACAATGTGACATCCTGTGATATTGATTTGGTTAATGTGTCGGATACTTTTATAATAAATTCAATTCCTGGCGCTCCGCTTGCGGCTAGCCCGCAGATTTTTTGTAAAGTGGAAGGAGCGGTAATTACAAATCTAACACCGCGTGGAGCTCAGTACAAATGGTATAGTTCGGCAACGGCAACAGCACCACTTGCTGATACGTATGTTTTAAAAACAGAGCAGCTTTATGTGAGAGAAGTTTCTGCTGCAAATTGTAGTTCTGCACCAACTCAGGTTTCGGTGGTGGTAAACGATACACCGGCTCCAACTCTGAATTCTGGAGGGGAGAATTTTTGCGGTTTAAAAAATCCTACCATTGGAGATTTATCCAAAGCGACCAATGTATCTTCGACAGTTGCCTGGTATGATGCCGAGAATGATGGCAATTTGTTGACTTCAACAACTTTGCTTCGAGATAAGGCAACTTATTACGGTTTCGATCTTTCGGTTGTAACCAGTTGTATTTCTGATAATTATTTAGGAGTTACAGTTTCTTTATTCGATTGTAATCCGGATGAATATGCCTTTTTTATTCCGGACGGATTTTCACCAAACGGAGATAACGTAAACGATACTTTCAGAATTCCGGATATAGAATTTTTGTACCCGGATTATACTCTTGAAATTTTCAACAGATATGGAAATGTGATGTTTAAAGGAGATAGAAATAAACCCAATTGGGATGGAAGAAATTCTGAATCAGTCGGTTTTGGTGACGGAATTGCGGCAAATGGAGTCTATTTTTATGTGATCAATTTTAATAAAAATAACAGACGTCCGCAACAAGGCCGACTTTACCTGAACAGATAATTTTCTTTTATAGCATTTAAGATAAGTTTCAAATGAAAAAAGTACTACTTTTTATAAGTTTCCTCTTTTGTATCACATCAGCTTCGGCCCAACAGGATCCTGAGTACACCCATTATATGTACAACATGAGTGTAGTTAATCCTGCTTATGCGACAGGAGTTCCCGCGATGATGAATTTTGGAGGATTGTACAGAACGCAATGGGTTGGAGCCGTTGGAGCACCTAAAACTTTCACCTTTTTCGGACATACAGCTTTAAGTGATAAAATAGAGGTTGGGCTTTCATTGGTTTCAGATGATATTGGTGACGGAGCCAAAAAAGAAAATAATTTCTACGCTGATTTTGCCTATGTCTTAAATCTGGGTAGAAAAAATAAACTTTCACTTGGACTAAAAGCTGGTTATACCTCGCTTCAAAGTAATTTCAACGGGTTTAAATTAGAAAGTGGAGATGCAGCCAGTGATTTGGCTTTCGCCCAAAATGTAAACGTCACCAAACCTAATATTGGGGTGGGGGCCTATTATTTCAGAGACAATTTTTATGTTGGTTTATCCGTACCAAATTTGTTGAGCACCAAACATATCGAAGAAAAATCCGGAATCAACGCTTACGGATCAGAAGCCATTCATACTTTTTTAACGGCAGGATATGTTTTTCAACTCAATGATAAGGTTAAACTAAAACCTGCTATTATGTCAAGATTTGTTCCGGGAGCGCCGGTTAATTTAGACCTGACAGCCAATGTTTTGTACAATAATAAATTCGAATTTGGGGCAGCCTATAGAGTAAACGATGCCGTGAGTGCTTTAATGAATATAAATGTAACGCCAACTTTAAGAGTAGGCTATGCTTACGATCATACGCTATCGAATATGGGCAGGTTTAATTCCGGAACACACGAAATTATGCTGCTTTTTGATTTAGACTTATTAGGAAAAGGATACGATAAATCCCCAAGATTCTTTTAAAATGAAAAATAGGAAAAAACTACTCGTTATTGTATTCGTATTTTTAATACAGTTTTTGCAGGCTCAGGATTTTGAATTGGCCAGAGCCAAGCGTTTTTTTGATAAAACGCATTATGCTGAAGCCATTACTTTATATGAAAAATTAGCAGAAAATAAGCCATCGCAGGAAGTAATTAAAAATCTGGCGGATTCTTATTTTTATACCAACGATCTGATAAAAGCCCAGCGATATTACCGACTTTTGATTCAAAATTATGGCAATGATTTAGACCGGAATTATTATTTCAGATATGCACAGACTTTAAAAGCAAGCAATAGTTATGACGACGCCAATGCAGCCTTAAAAGAGTATTATTCAAAATCAGATAATAGTGATGCGGTTTCTAATTTTGAGAAAGAGTTGAAAACTTTGGAGAATGTTTCGGCAATTGGGAAACGATATGAACTTAAAAATTTGGCAATCAACACCCCTAATTCAGAGTTTGGAGCAGTAAAATACAATGAAAATCTGGTTTTTGCAGGAGTAAAATTAAAACCCGGATTATTGGATAAGAAATTCAAATGGGACAATAAAACATATTTGAATTTAGTGACGATTCCTCTTAAAAACAGTAATTCCGCGGATTCTATAGTTCATTATTTTGCCAAAGAGTTAAAAAGCGGGATGCACGAGGCAAACGCGGTTTTTACGAAAGACGGTAAAACGATTTATTTTACGCGTAATAATTCCAAAAATAAAAGCAAGAAAACAAACGAGCAGAAAATTTCGAATCTTCAGATCTTTAAAGCCGAACTGGTCGAAGGGAAATGGAAAAATGTAACGTCACTTCCGTTTAACAGTTCAGAATATTCAGTCGAACATCCTGCATTGAGTCCGGATGAAAAAGTGTTGTACTTTGCATCAGATATGCCCGGAACTTTGGGTTCGTTTGATATCTATTCAGTTAACATCAATAAAGGAGCATTTGATACACCCCGAAATTTAGGACCAACCATTAATACCGACAAAAGAGAGCAGTTTCCTTTTGTCTCAACAGATCAAAAACTTTATTTTTCTTCTGACGGACATTTGGGTTATGGATCGCTTGATGTTTTTGTTTCAGATATTAAAGGAAACGAATACAGCAAACCTGTGAATGTGGGACAACCTTTGAATTCAAATGGAGATGATTTCTCTTTCAATATCGATGCTGATACCAAAGAAGGTTATTTTGCTTCCAATAGAGAGGGCGGAAAAGGAAGTGATGATATTTATCAGATTAAAGAAATCAAAGATCTAATTGTAGAAGACTGTAAACAATTCATTGCAGGAATTATTACAGATGTCGATACCAAGCTGCCTTTAGAAAATGCGACAGTGACTTTACAGAATTCAGATCAAAAGGTGCTAAACTCAATTATTACTTCAGCAGATGGAAAGTTCAGTTTTACTGTTGATTGCGAAAGTTTGTTTACTGTTTTAAGTTCCAAAGAAAAGTATACAAGCGCATCGAGAGTCATATCTTCCGGAAAAACCAGAGATGCAAGCCATGATGCTTCGATGGCACTAAGATCTTTGGAGGTTATAAAACAAGAAGAGTTACAAACAGCTGAAAAGAAAAGACAGGAAGAGCAGCAGCTTGCAGAAAAGAAAAGGCAGGAAGAAGAAATTGATACGAAACGAAGAAAAGAAAGAGAAGCATTGGCTGCTATTGCTTTAAAAGAAGCAGATAAAAAAGCAAAGGCAGACGAAATTATAGCAAAAGAAATTAGAAAGAAAGAGAAAACAACTCAGATTCTTGCGCAGGAGAAAGATGTAATAAAAGACAATAAAGGGAGGTTAATCATTAAAACCGATCCGATTTACTTTGATTATAATTTATGGTACATCCGAAAAGAATCCAAAGTAGTATTGGGACGTGTGGTGGAATTAATGCAGAAATATCCTGACATGGTAATCGAAATTGGATCACATACCGATTCAAGAGGAAATGAAAAGTTTAATGCCAATTTATCTCAGAAAAGAGCCAGTTCAACCAGAGATTTTATATTAGAATCTGGTATTAATGCTAAAAGAGTTACGGCAAAAGGATATGGGGAATCAGTACCTATAGTAAAATGCAACCCAGATGAAGCCTGTTCTGAAGAAGAACATGAATTGAACAGAAGAAGTGAATTTGTAATTAAGGATTTATAAACACGAATGTGGGTCAACCCAATAGATTTTTAAAATCTGTTGGGTTTGATGTTTTAAAAAAATAGTATAGAAGCCTTTTTTATGGCTTCTTTTTTATTTAATTTTATAAAATAACAACGATTTTAAAAAAAAAATAATTATGAAAAACCTAGTTGTATCCTGCTTGCTTGTGACGTGTATCGGACTTCAAAGCTGTAAAAATAATGAAGATCAGAAGGCGGCTGAAGCAGCTAAAGCAGATGCTGAGACCATCGTAAGTACAGAATGTTATAAAGCTATATATGAAAAAGATATTATCGATTTAAAACTAAACACACTAAAAAATGGAAAGATAAGTGGTAACATGACGATGAAAGTTTCCGCAGCAACAGAAAGAGTGGGAGAATTAGCAGGAGAATTTCACGGAGACACCTTATTTGCCGATTATACTTTTCAAGAGGTAACCAATAAGAATAAAACTTTTAAAAACCCAATGGCATTCTTAAAAAAAGACAAAAGACTTATTTTAGGCAACGGGACGATGCAGACCACTATGGGAGTTACTTATCTGGTAAAAGACAAACCAATCGATTTTGACCGTGTAAAATATAAATTTGATGCTGTCGAATGTACTGAGAAGTCTAAATAATAACCTCTAAAAAACAAATCCGACAGGTTTTTTAAATCTGTCGGATTAGATTGAAAATACAGATAAAAAAAGCCGCTCCTTGAGTAAGAAGCGGCTTTGCTATTTTTTAGATTTTTATTCGTTATAAAACTTCACCTTTGATTTTTAAGGCTACTCTGCCGTCAGGGTAGTTTACGGCATTAGTTTCAACAGTAATTGTTTTACGAATCGGACCGGAAACCATGTTATATTTTACGTCAATTTTACCTTTTTTTCCTGGCATAATTGCTGCTGCGGGTTTGGTAACAACTATAGAACTTACGGTAGATTCAGCACCAGTAATCAAAAGCGGGGCATCACCTGTATTGGTAAATTCAAAAGAGCGAACTCCATTGTCACTTTTCGAAATTTTTCCATAATCAATTGTATTGTCTTGGGCTTCAAATTCAATTTTTGGGCCGTTTTGTGCATAACTTATTGTACTAAACAATACGACTGCAATAAAAGAGGCTACATTTTTCATTTCAAATTTTTTTTAAGTTGTAAGTAAATATACATTCTTTTAATTAACACACAAATTATTAATTCGCTTTTTATAGTGTACTTAATTATTTACTTTTGCTGTCAATAATTAGTACAAAAATTGAACCAGTTTTTCTGTTTAATTGTTTGACCGTGTATCTGCTTCATCGATTGATGATTAGCAAAAGCTGTAATTACAGTAACCAAACGATTAGACAAATAAACAAATTAACGATTAAACAACCCTAGTAAATGACAATTCCAGCACAATTTGACGCTAAGACGATCGAGAGCAAATGGTATGATTACTGGATGAAGAACAACTATTTTCATTCAGAACCTGATCACAGAACACCGTATACAATTGTAATTCCGCCACCAAACGTCACAGGAGTCCTTCACATGGGGCATATGCTGAACAATACTATTCAGGATGTTTTAATTCGTAGAGCGCGTCTTAAAGGCTTTAACGCCTGCTGGGTTCCGGGAACGGATCATGCTTCTATCGCGACAGAGGCAAAAGTAGTACAGAAATTAAAAGCGGAAGGAATCAACAAGAATGATTTAACCCGTGAGGAATTCCTTAAGCATGCCTGGGAATGGACTGATAAATATGGCGGGACAATCCTTGAACAGCTTAAAAAATTAGGAGCTTCCTGCGATTGGGAAAGAACTAAATTTACAATGGATCCTGATATGTCAGCATCTGTAATTCGCTCGTTTGTAGATTTGTACAATAAAGGATTAATTTACAGAGGATACCGAATGGTAAACTGGGATCCGGAAGCAAAAACAACGCTTTCTGACGAAGAAGTAATCTACGAAGAACAACAAGGGAAATTGTTTTTCTTAAAGTATAAAATTGAAGGTTCGGAAGATTTTCTTACGATCGCAACTACGCGTCCTGAAACTATTTTTGGAGACACTGCAATCTGTATCAACCCGAATGATGAGCGTTTTGCACATTTAAAAGGAAAAAAAGCTATCGTTCCAATCTGTGGAAGAGTTATTCCGATTATTGAAGACGAATATGTAGATGTTGAATTCGGAACCGGATGTTTGAAAGTGACTCCGGCACACGATATGAACGATAAAACGTTAGGAGAGAAGCACAATCTTGAAATCGTTGATATTTTTAATGAAGATGCTACATTAAATAGTTTCGGATTGCATTATCAGGGCAAAGACCGTTTCGTAGTTCGTGCTGAAATCGCAAAAGAGTTAGAAGAAATCGGAGCTTTGGCTAAAACCGAAATCCATTTGAATAAAGTGGGAACTTCTGAAAGAACCAAAGCGGTAATCGAACCAAGATTATCTGATCAATGGTTTTTGAAAATGGAAGAGTTGGTAAAACCGGCAATTGAGTCAGTTTTAGAAACGGGAGACATTAAATTGCACCCAAAACGTTTTGAAAACACTTATGCGCACTGGCTAAATAACATCCGTGATTGGAATATCTCACGTCAATTATGGTGGGGACAGCAAATTCCGGCTTATTATTATGGAGACGGAAAAGAAGATTTCGTAGTAGCAGAAAATATTGAAGATGCTTTAGTTTTAGCTAAAGAGAAAACAGCTAACAACTCGCTTACAACATCTGACTTAAAACAGGATGTTGACGCTCTAGATACCTGGTTTTCTTCCTGGTTATGGCCAATGTCAGTTTTTGGTGGAATAATGGATCCGGAAAGTGCAGATTATAAATATTACTATCCAACAAATGACTTGGTAACAGGTCCGGATATTTTATTTTTCTGGGTAGCCAGAATGATCATTGCAGGTTATGAGTACGCAGGCGAAAAACCATTTACGAATGTGTATTTAACCGGTTTAGTTCGTGATAAACAACGTCGTAAAATGTCTAAATCGCTAGGAAATTCACCAGATCCTTTAGATTTAATCGATAAATTTAGTGCAGACGGAGTTCGTGTAGGATTGCTTTTGAGTGCTTCTGCCGGAAACGATATTATGTTTGATGAAGAATTGTGTAATCAGGGGAAAGCATTTTCGAATAAAATCTGGAATGCCTTTAAATTGATTAAGGGATGGGAAGTTTCTGAAACTATTCCACAGCCGGAATCTTCAAAAGTAGCCATCGAATGGTATGAAGCAAAATTACAGCAAACTTTAGTTGATATTGAGGATAACTTCGAAAAATACAGAATTTCAGATTCATTGATGGCCATTTACAAATTGGTTTGGGATGACTTCTGTTCATGGTTCTTAGAAATGATTAAACCGGCCTATCAGCAGCCAATTGATAAGGCGACGTTTGATAAAGCGATCGAAATGTTAGAAAGTAATCTGAAATTGCTACATCCGTTTATGCCTTTCTTAACCGAAGAAATTTGGCATTTACTTGCTGACAGAACTCCGGAAGAAGCTTTAATCGTTTCGACCTGGCCGGAATTAAAACCTTTCAATGCTAATTTAATTTCAGATTTTGAAAGTACTATTGAAGTGATTTCAGGAATCAGAACGATTCGTAAGGATAAAAATATTCCGTTTAAAGATGCTATTGAATTAAAAGCCATCAACAGTGAGAATATCACGACGTATTTTGACTCTATTGTTACGAAGTTAGGGAACATTTCAGCTTTTGAATATGTTACCACTAAAGTGGACGGAGCATTGTCTTTCCGCGTAAAATCAAATGAGTATTTCATTCCGATTTCAGGAAACATCAATGTCGAAGAAGAAATCGCTAAACTGACTGCAGAGTTGGTATACACCCAAGGTTTCTTAAAATCGGTTCAGGCAAAATTATCTAACGAAAAATTTGTTGCCGGAGCACCTGAGAAAGTTTTGGCTAATGAAAAGCAAAAAGAAGCTGATGCATTAGCAAAAATCGCTACAATCGAGCAGAGTATTGCTGGTTTGAAATAATCAGCTTTACGATTATATATTTAAAACCGACAGATTTTTGAAAGTCTGTCGGTTTTTTTGTGATTAGTTTTTTTGGCCACGAATTCTCAAATTACTCCTTTGCTTACAGATAGTAAAAAATAAAATTCGAGAATTCGTGGTGATTAAAAATATTCTATTTTACAGGTTCTCTAAGTATTGTTCTCAATTTCTCAGAAGCTGTTTTTCGAAAGTCTGATAAATAAATTTCATGGTGTAGACCATTTTGTTGCAGTTGGTGTGTTGTAGAAAACTCCTGTATTTTTTTCAGCGTTTGCGGTTCATTTTCAAAAGGCCCGATATGAAGAACCTGTATCACTTTGCCTTCAGCCATTTCATAGAATTCAATTGATTTCGCGCGTTCTATTTGTTTTTTAGTGGCAGTATTTTGAATGGCTTCTTCTGTTTGTTCTTTAGTTACGAAATCCGGCATTCTGATCATAATTCTGTAATCCCATTCACTTCGGGGTATTTTTAGCGGAGCTTCATCCATAGAAATGTCTTTGTATTTTTCAGCATCAAAACTCCATAAGGCTTCCAGTTTGGGAACAACAAAATCATTATTTACGGCTTTCTGCATGAATTTAATGGCATAAGCAGTGGCATACATGGCCTGTATGTTTTCTGAGAATTCTTGTCCCGAAGGATCACCTTTTCCTGTAATCGATATGTAATTTGTTTTTTCAATGTACACTATTTTGGGATTAATTTTAGCAGTGTAGTATACTTTATCGGTTTTTGTTAAATCTAGTTTGCTCATCTTTTTAGTTTTGTTGCAAATTAAATCACAGAAGGTGACAACGGTATGTCAGCAGAAGTAGATTGCATCTAAAAAAAATCGCCCCGAATTCACGAATTATGTGTTTTCACAGATAGTAAAAAAATAAAATTCGTGCATTCGTGGCTATTAAAAATAAGTCATTACTTTTTCTTTCTCAAAATCAAAAATACTGGATACGAAATCAAAGTGAGAACAACGATTATGGCGAAACCTTTTGGATCGCTGAAAATAAATCCTATTAACAAAGCAATTGAGGCTGCAAAGGCAAATATTGTAGTCCACGGATACCAAAAGGAATGGTAGGGGCGTGGTAAATTAGGTTCGGTAGCTCTTAATTTTAAGAGAGAAAGATAAGCCAATCCCCAAACGATAATAGAGATAAAGGCTGCGAAAGAGAATAATACTTCAAAAGAGCCGATACAAATTAAAAACAAACTGAAAAGTGATGAAACTAAAAGCGCTACGATTGGTGTACCGCCCTTATTAACATTTGTCCCTTGTTTGAAAAAGAACCCGTCACGGCTTAATCCGTAAAGAATTCTTGGCGGAATCATCATAAAAGCATTGAGTATACTGATTAATGAAAAAATAGAAATTACCGTTACTACAATAGCTCCGTTTTCTCCAAACAGAATCTTGGCCACATCAGCTGCCGCTAAATTTGATTTTGCTAAAGTTTCAATTGGCAGAACATGAAAGAAGGCAGCGTTCACCAAAACATAAATAGCGACAACCAAAAAGACACCGCTGTACAATGATTTGGGAATATTTTTGTTGGGGTTATCGTTTTCTTCAGCAAAAAAGCAAACGCTGTTCCAGCCGTTATAAGTCCCGATGATCAACTGCAATGATTTGAAAAAGCCAAAGATTAGTCCAATTTGAAAGAAAGAATTGTCTGTTTCAATTTTAGGAACTTCAGTGCCTGTGTACATAAAACAGGCTATGACCAAGGCTACAAAACAGATTACTTTTAAGAAACTGGTAATTTGCTGAATGATGCTTCCGTTTTTTACACCACTTAAATGAATGAGTACAAAAGCAAGTAATAATGAAATTGCCATCACAGTAGAATAGTTTGAGAGTACAGGAAACAAAATAATGATATACTCACTAATTACGATGCAATAAAAAGCCGGAGGGGTAACATTGACAATAAAATCAAACCAACCGGAAAGGAAGCCTGCGTATTCGCCAAATGCTCTTTTAATATAGTTGTAAGAACCTCCTGCTTTGGGTAACATTGTAGCCAATTCTGCATAGGAGTTGGCTCCTAACAAAACATAAAAGCCTCCAAAGAGCCATGAAGCAATAATAAACCAATAATTATCGAGCAAGGAAGCAATGCTACCGGGTGTGCGAAGAATTCCAACGCCAATCGTTCCTCCGATTAATACAGCAATATTAAAACTTAAGCCAAGACTTTTTTGCAATTTATTTTTTTTGGAATCTGACATATATCGGAGTTTTGTTTTGGTGATAATTTTTGTGGAACAAAAGTAATACAATCGGATTACTTTCTTTAGTGAAAACAAAAAACCTCATCTGTTGTGAGATGAGGTTTTCTGTTTAAAACCAAACTTTTTTTGTTTTCGTTATGGAAATACAGCAAAAGTTTGGAGGGTAAAAATCTAATTCAAAATTTAGAATTTATATTTTAAGCTTGTCATAACCTGACGAGGTGCAATTGGGTTAATACTGTAATTTTCGTGAACAGTATAGTTCAATTCGTTTGTAATATTAGATAATTTACATAGAACTGAGAATTTTCTCCACTCGTAACCTATAGAAGCATCAATAGTAGTGTAACCTTCAATCGGAATATCTCTGTCTCTTATTGTAACAATATAAGCAGGATTTGGTTTTGGATTGGTAGGAGTAGGTTTAACAGCTGTCCATAGATAATCATCGTTCCAACCTCCTAAACGGTTACCAATATAGTTAGCGATTGCTCCAAATGAAACTCCTTTAAATATTCCTTCCGGTACCTTATAGAAGAAGCTTAGGTTGGCTGTATTTTTTGGTGTTCTCACCACCTGATCTCCTGCTACAAAACTTCCACTTGTTCCGGAAGTTTTAGTATAACGCATATCATTATAGCTATAACCGGCAATAATATTAAGTCCTTCAACAGGTGTTGCAGTAACGTCAATTTCAATTCCTTTACTTTTAGTAGCTCCACCTAGTACTTTAATGTTTGAATTCACATTTTCAGTAACACCGTCCGCTAGGAATGGTGCAGTTTGAGCTAAATTGCTGTTTGAGATTTGGTAAACCGTTAAGTTCGTGCTTAGCAAACCATCAAAGAATTCTTTTTTAATACCTGCCTCGTATTGGTCAATGATCGATGCTTCGATAGTTTGTCCATCAACAGTAAACCCGGTATTTGGTGTAAACGAGTTCGAGTAGCTGGCGAATAATGACATGCTTTTTGTTGGTTGGTAGATAAGGCCTACTTTTGGAGAGAAAGCATTGTCTAACTTTTTAGAACCAACTTCAGCTTTTGCATTTTTTGGAGCGACAGTCTGAGTTTCCTTAGCGGTGTCGTAAGTTTCTTTATAAGTAGTAGCTTCACCTTCTTGCCAAGACCAACGGATACCGGCTAATACTTTGATTTTTTCTGTAACCGAAATTAAATCCTGAAAGTAGGCACCAAAACGATTGGTTTCTGTTTTTGCAATTTGAGTCGCTCTGGCATTAGGAATATCATTTCTTTGCGTTGAAGGATCAAAGTTGAAAAGATTGATAGTATCGTAAATATTTGGATCGTATGTTTTTGGACTTCCGTCAGGGTTTTTGCTTGTTACAAATTTCTTTTCGTTAAAAGCAAAAGTGTATCCCGTTGCAAAAGAGTTTTCCCAATCAACACCTGTGTATATTTGATGTTTTACTGATCCGGTATTGAAATTTCCTTGTAGGCTTAATTGGTCTCCCAATATTTGCTCCAGGTTTTTAGTTTGAGTCAATCCTCTGTTCCAGAAGCCAGGAATTGGGTATAATTTAGTGTCATCTAAACCTGACATTTGAGCAGTCGATTTTTGACCTCTATCATAGGTTTGGTAAGAACTATTGAAGTTAAGTTTCCAGTTTTTATTGAAATCATGGTTTAATAAAACCGAAGCACTCGCTGATTTTGTAGTACCATTAGACCAAAGTGATCCGTAGAATGCATTACGAGGCAGGTCAAGAATTTGTTTTCCGATAAGTCCTGTTCCAAAATCAGGAGTCCAGTCTGCTGTTAAATAATCTCCTTGTACCGTAATTTGTGTTTTTGGATTAATGATAAAAAGTAAAGACGGGTTTACGTATACACGTTCGTTTTTTACTACATCTCTAAAGCTTTCAGAGTTCTCGTAAGAACCGTTTATTCTGAAAGCAATTGACTTGCTAAGAGGACCATAAAAATCGAAAGCAGGTTTATAGAACGCATAACTTCCAATTTGCATCGATACCTCACCGCCTGATTTAAATGAAGGCGTTTTGGTTACCAGGTTTAAGATACCTCCCGGTGCAACGTTTCCGAACAATAAAGCCGAACCTCCTTTTAAGAATTCAACTTTTTCCAGACCGGAAACATCAGGAATGGAACCTGAATTGTAACGAAATCCGTTTTTAAACATATTGTTGGCAGACATGTCATATCCTCTTGAGAAAAAAGACTCCTGTGCACCACCACGAGCAGAACTTACATAAACACCATTAGCATTTTTAATAACTTCACTTAAACGAATGGCTTGTTGTTGTTCGATTACATCAGAACTAATAACCTGTATACTTTGCGGATTGTCCATTGGTTTTAATCCTGAACGAACAGCAGTAACCGGTTTAGGCTCTCTATTGGTTTTGATTAATACTTCATTTAGTATTTCTCCTTTTTTGTTTTTTACCGTGTCATTGGCAGTTGAGGCTGCCTCATCACTTGAATAGTTCTGACTGTAAGAAGCAAAACTTATAAAGGATAATGCAAGTAGTAAATTATATTTCATGTTGCTTATTTAGATTTAATAAAAATAAATTTTTGCAAATGTAATATCGAGATACGGTCTTAACAAAGTTTTTAGAGTTTTTCTAAATTAAAATTTCATTAGAATAGTCTTAAGATTTGCTTAAGATTTTGCTTTTTTGAATTTTATTAAGTAAAGATCAGAGGGTGTAAACGAGATTTTGGGTTAAAAAAAGCCTTGTTCATTACGAACAAGGCCTTAACTAACTATAAAATGATCAAATAATGAATGGACATATTATTTAACGGCAATTAAATAAGTTGCCATCTTCCAGATTTCGTTGTAATTTTTACCATTATGCTCTCCGGCAGCTTTTTCGGTATAAGCAAATTCTACCATATAATTTCCTGACCAAAGTGGTGTAAAAGAGATTTCTCCTTTGTCATTGCTCCATAATTCTTTTTCCCAGCCATTTGGCGCGATTACTTTTATTTTTTGTTTTTTAGCCGCAACCCCTTCGTACAAAGCATTAATGTTTAGTACTGTTTTTTGTTTGGCAGCGGTCACTTCTTTAGCGAAAACACTAATGATGTTTGTATTCGCGGCAGCATCATTTCCTTTTGAAGCATTCCCAACGGTAACCGTCGCGCTTGAGTTGTAATCTAATTTCATAGTTCCGTACACATCTTTTACGGTGTGATGCATCACTACCGTATAAACACCATCCTCATCCGGTGTAAAAAAGGCCTGATATTTATTTTCTAAGGCTGTAGCAGTAAGTTTTGTTTCTTTTTTTGACGGACTAATTACGATCAGTGAAAAATCTTTTAAATCTGAAAACCATTTTGCTGAAGCTGTAATATCATTATCTGAAAATTCTCCAAAGAAAACAGATATTTCCTGAGCTTTTCCTTTAGTTCCCACCGCTTTAGTTTCGATCCACAAGGCATGAGCAAATAGAGCAGGGCTGGCTATTAACATTAAAAGTAAAAATGTTATTGATTGTAAAGTTTTAGATTTCATAATATGCAATTAATGAGTTAATAATTTCGTATAGCAAATGTAAAGTTTAATATTAGTCTGACAATATTTATTTAGAATAATTATGAATAATATTTTTACAAGGACTGTTTTTAAATTGATAAATGTTTCAAAAAAATAAGACCAGTGTTTTTTTAGTTAAACCCTCAATGTCAGTAAAAAAATGATATAAGACAGAAATTACATTTTGAATAGCCTATTTTTGTATCCAAAATTGAAACCCTCCTCATGATTTTACCTTTTTTGAAAAAACTGCAGCATTCTCCTAAGGGATTCCGTTTGGCCAATACTGTATTTTTTTTCCTTTCGGGATTTGGATATTCTTCCTGGGTTTCCCGTATTCCACATATACAAGCGCAATTGCATCTGTCTGAAGCTGAGTTTGGAGCTGTTTTATTCGCCTTTCCGATTGGCCTGATGCTGACCATGCCTTTTACAGGGATGCTGTTAAATAAATACAGCAGCCGTTATGTTATGTTGTTGGGAGCCATCATGTTTAATATTGCTCTGGCATTACCAGGTTTAGCAGCTTTTGTATGGCAGTTGGTGGTCATACTTTTAATTTTTGGAGCTTCAAGAAATATTTTCAATTTATCGATTAATGCACAATCACTGGAGGTGCAGAAATTGTATCCAAAATCAATAATAACGCGTTTTCATGCCGTTTGGAGTATAGCCGTTTTTTCGGGAGCAGGTTTGGGTTATGTAATGGTGACACAACATATTGCACCGATTCATCATTTACTCGGGGTAAGTGTTTTTATGATGGCGCTTACAGCTTGTTTTTATCCGATGAGTATTCACAATGAGCCTGTACCGGTTAAAAAGAAGTTCTTTTCGATGCCCGAAAAAAATCTGGTCAAGTTTGCCCTGATCTGTTTTGTGTCTATGGCTTGTGAAAATACCATGTACGATTGGAGTGGTATTTATTTCAAAAACATACTAAAAGCTTCTCCAAAACTAACCAGCGCCGCCTTTGTGTTTTTTGCAACAGCAGTAACCTTAGGACGTCTGTTTGGGGATTATGGCGTAATGAAATTTGGTACAAAACGAATTCTGTTTTACAGCGGGGTTTTAATCACATCGGGCTTTGCAATTTGTTTTGCCCTGCCGTATGCTTATTCAACAATTTTTGGTTATGTCCTGATTGGATTTGGAGTTTCCTGTGTGGTTCCCCTTGTATTTAGTATTGCCGGAAGATCATCCAAATTAAGTAGTGGTTCAGCTTTAACCTCTATCTCTACTATTGGTTATCTTGGATTTTTATTGGTTCCGCCTATGGTGGGTTTTATCTCTGATTATTTAAGCATGAAATGGGCATTTTTAGTAATGGCACTTTTGGGAGTATTGATGATTTTTATGGTCAATAAGATCGGGGAGGAGGAGTGATTCTTTTTGAGGGGCTAAGGTACTGAGGTATTTGTTGAGAAGGTTTTAAATTTTAATTTTTTGTTATATGATCAAGATTCAAAATTTATAAAGTATTAAATTTTACTTTGAAAAAAATAAAACACAACGTTGTAAATTCCGTAGGAATGAAATATGTTGTAGCAACGGATTTTAATCCGTTGAAATTTAATGCAATGGATAAATAACAAGATCCGTCGGAACGGCCTATCTTACAATGATTATTTTTTCTTCGTCATCACAAATTTCTCCGAACTTGGTTTTCCGTTTAAATTTCCGGAAATCTCAGCAGTTAAAGTATTGTTCGCTCCTTTTGTATACGTTATTTTTTGTGGATAATCGTGTTTAGGATTTTCAAAAACTAATTGTTTGTCTGATTCAGCAATTGATTGAAAAGCGACCGGTTTATCATCATTCTGACCTTTTACGGTAGCAAAATAAGTTAAAGTTTCTTCTTTTTGAGATAATACGATGTTTTCGAAATGAATGGTATCTTTTTCTTTAATAAAATAAGAAGCCCCACTAAAAGTACTGTCATTTAGTTTTTGCCAGTTTTCAGTCAGAACACCGTCTGCAGATTTATTTTCCCAGTTTCCGATTAACCAGTCTGCAACTTTGATTTTATCTTTCTCAACCGAGTTTTTCTTCTGACAGGAAACAGCGGCAATTAAAAGTACTGAAAGGGTAATTTTTTGAAACATAGGTATAAGTTTTGGTGTTAAATGGAAAAGCTAAAGTATGAAAAAGAATGGTTGGTTGTGAATTGGGAAATGTAAAATGTAGAATGTAAGTTGTAAAAAGTAAAATGGTAACGCATCTCATATTTAACGTCCCACATCTAACAAAATTCACAAAGTATCGAGTACACTAATTCTTTCGTTGGTTTCTGATCGTTTAATTTGGCTCGGACATCGTCAAAAGTAACTTTAAAATCACAGCCTGATTTATATTCACTGCAGCCATAGGCTGTTTTTCCTTTGAGGATGGTTCCTTTTTTACATTTCGGACACGTTAAGGAATCTGATGTTTCTTGTTTAGCTTTTTTTGGTTCGGTTTTCTTTGGTTCCAATTTAAGTTTGTAATTTTCTTCAAAGCGAATCAAACCTTCAACAGTTCCTTTTTCGGTTTTAAACCCCTTTATATTTACGGTAGATCCTTTCTGAACCAATCTTAAATATTGGTTTTCTGATATTTTTTTCTCCGCAAAAGTATAAGGCAACAGAAAATCACAGCCCGATTTATAGTTACCACATCCAAAAGCAGATTTTCCTTTTATCAAAGTTGCTTTTTGGCATTTCGGACAGGTTTCGGCTAAAATTCCCGCAGCTTTCTTTTTCTCCGCTTTTACCACTGGTTTTTCAACCGTTGCGGCATGTGAAATGTTAGCATGTCTGGTTTCGCTTCGTACTTCGGTAACTAAAGCTTCGACCATGCGTTTCATGTTTTTAATAAAAGCTCCGGCAGTATAAGTTCCTTTCTCAATATCTTTCAGCTGCTTTTCCCAGGAACCAGTTAGCTCAGCCGATTTGATAAGTTCGTTCTGAATCGTATCAATAAGCTGAATTCCAGTAAGGGTTGGCAAAACCTGTTTTTTGTTTCGAACGATGTACTGACGTTTGAAAAGCGTTTCGATAATATTCGCCCTTGTTGACGGACGACCGATACCGTTTTCCTTCATGAGTTCACGTAAATCTTCATCATCAACTTGTTTTCCGGCAGTTTCCATAGCACGGAGTAAAGTCGCTTCGGTGAACTGGTTGGGTGGTTTGGTTTCTTTTTGCAGAAAAGATGGTTCATGCGGACCTTTTTCTCCCACCACAAAACTTGGCAGTAAATCAGCCTCTTTTTCTTTAGCATTTGGATCTTCAAAAACGATGCGAAAACCTTTTTTTAAGATTTCTTTTCCGGTGGTTCTGAAAGTTACGTCAGCTGCTTTACCAATCACGGTGGTATTGGCTACCAGACAATCATCATAAAATACAGCGATGAAACGTCTGGTAATAATGTCATAGACCTGTTGCTGGTTGAATTGCAAATGAGCTTCTATTCCGGTTGGGATAATCGCATGGTGATCTGTAACTTTTTTATCGTTGAAAACCTTTGGCGATTTTTTTATTTTTTTCTCTAAAAGAGGTTGGGTCAATTCGGCATATTTGGTTAATTTTTGCAGAATTCCGGGTACTTTTGGATAAATATCATTTGGTAAAAAGGTGGTATCAACTCTGGGATACGTGACTACTTTTTGTTCGTATAAAGTTTGTACGATTTTAAGCGTTTCATCTGCCGAAAATCCAAACTTGGTATTGCAGTATACTTGCAGACCTGTTAAGTCAAATAGTTTTGGAGCGTATTCGTTTCCATTCTTTTTTTCAACCGAAACAATTTCGAATTCGCTTTCTTTGACTTTATTGGCCAGAAGTTCTCCGTCTTCTTTTTTCAGGAAACGTCCTTCTTCATAACTAAAAAGAGTTTCTCGGTATAAAGTCTGTAATTCCCAATACGGCTGAGGTTTGAAGTTTTCGATTTCTTTAAATCGGTCCACTACCATGGCCAATGTAGGTGTTTGTACACGTCCGATAGACAATACTTGTTTGTAACCGCCATGTTTTACGGTATACAAACGAGTAGCATTCATTCCGAGTAACCAGTCGCCAATGGCTCTTGAGAATCCGGCATAGAATAAATTGTCGTAGTTTTCAGAGGGTTTCAGATTTTCAAAACCTTCTTTGATGGCTTCGGTAGTTAACGACGAAATCCATAAGCGCTGCACTTCGCCTTTGTAATGTGCCTCATTCATCACCCAACGCTGGATGAGTTCTCCTTCTTGTCCGGCATCCCCGCAGTTAATGACTACTTCGGCTTTGTCGAACAGACTTTTTACGATTTTAAATTGCTTTTCAATTCCTGAATTTTGAACTACTTTGGTTTCAAATTTCTCAGGAAGCATGGGTAAGTTGTTCAAATCCCAGCTTTTCCAGTGCGGTTTGTAATCGTTGGGTTCTTTTAAGGTACATAAATGCCCGAAAGTGTAGGTTACAGCATAACCATTGCCTTCAAAATAACCATCGTGTTTGGTATTGGCTCCCAAAACGGATGCGATTTCACGTGCGACACTTGGTTTCTCAGCAATACAGACCTTCATTTTTCTCTTTCTTATTCGAAAAGCGAAATTAAGAATTTAAAAAGTGGTATTGAAATTATAATGTAGCAAAGTTGCAAAGGCACAAAGTTGCAAAGTGACAAAGGTTTTTTGTTTTCCATAGATTCAGAAGGTATTTGAGCAGACTTATTCAGAGTAATTTATAGAAATTATGTTGAATCTGCTTTAATCTGTGGAATCTGCATGAAAAAGCTTTTGATATTTTTAATCTTATTGTCCGTTTGTAAAACATAAAAACCACAAACAGAAGCTTGTGGTTTTTGTAATTATAAATTTCAGCTTTGCCTTAAAGCAAAAGACTTGTTATTGGGTTATTTTAATTTTAGACGCAAATTGGATTCTCGCAAAAATTCATTAACATGTTCTTGTTTGATTTGTTGTCTGTTAAGCCCCTTCAGACTGCCTACATATCCTGTAAAAACATGGCTTATATTAAGGGGAGAAACAACTCCTTTATGAGATGTATTATGGCAAAAGAAGCAATTAACAAGATCGTTCACAGAAGTTTTGTTTATTGCTGTTGGACTAAATCCTGCCTGTACATAGGTTTCCATTGTAATATTGTAGGCTGCAACGGAACCTCTGGTTAATTTTCCAGGGTTAGAATCTGAAAGCGTATCAGCTAACGTGTTTAATAAGGCCGCTTGAGCCTGAGTAGTATCGTATCCTTCTGTATTAATCCATAATGAACCATTGTAAAAATAATTGTTCCAGATACCTTTCAGCTGTGTTTTAACACTTTGATTGATAGTACGAATATTATTGAAGTTTTGTGAGCCATTTTGACTCGTTTTCATATAAACCTGAACATTATGAGAACCTTTCATTACTTTTTCAACAGGAACACCATATTTGTAAAGAGAAAAGATATCGGTATAAATTCCGTTTTGTGTAGTTATATTTTTAACCGTTGCGGTGCTGCTTTTATTAAAAAATGGATAGTCAACTGTGCTGGTCACCGGTGCATCAGTGGTTGGTGTAGCTTTAGACCAATCGTAAGCAGGTGCAAGATTTTCATGTTCAAATGTAGCCCATACAAATTCGGGGTGATTTTGTACAACTCCAACGACATGCATTCCTAAAAGTGCTACTCTTTTTTTTACTCCATTGATTGTACCCTGAGTAATAAAATAAGAAGAAGGATCTTTAAGAGCACTCGCATCAATCCAGGAGGTTTTAAGTTCTAATGAGCCTACAGGAAAAGTGATGTCTTTTATTTTAGCAGGATCATTTTTTGCTAGTGGCCCATATTTTAGCATGGTGGAGTACATAAGGTTGTCCATGAAAATAGAATAATAAACCGTAGTAGGTTTAGGAACACCTGATGTATACTTTGGAGTTTTTAAAATATCAAGTTTAGAACTTGCCTGAGCGGTATCTCTTAGAACAACAATTCCTTCACTTGTATCTACTCTTTTACCTTCCGCAGTCACCTGAATTAATTTACGCATAAATAATGGCAGTCCATTGACGTCATTGGTGAGCCAAAGAAACTTTTGCCACGACCATTGATGAAAGTCACAATTCGTTACGGTTGCATTATTAGCAAAAGCGCTTGTTGGGCCCTCATTTGGCGGAGGAGTCTGACGAGTGTTGTTTACCATGGTAAACCAATTAGCAGGAGCTAAACAGGTAGAAGCAGCGGCACTTTTATTGACAGTTGTGTAACTGTCTTTTTCGGTCTTTGGATCCTTTTTACAGGCACAGAGTGCGATCAGGGTGACTAAAAGCAATACTTTTTTTGTAGTTTTCATAGTTGGGGTCTTTAGTTCGTTTTTGTAGTTATTTCTTTTTGAATGGTTGAAAGTAGGTAATTAAGAAACCGGCTTCTTAAAAAATGTCTTAAGGCTTCTATATTTAGGTATAAAGCCAGGAAAAAGCTGCATTAATAAAATAGTACAGCCATTATGGTTCGGGTGACTTGCCAGAGAGTTTCTGAACAAAGTTTTACAGATTATTTTTTTTCTGAGACTAAATTACAAAAAAAATAACAAGATAATTACTTCAAAATATTCTTTTTTTAACGATTAAAATAATTATATTCGCTTGTAACTAATTCAACCAAAGACAACTACCATGAGTGTGAAACAAGCTGCAACTATAGGTGAAGTCATTCAGCTATTAGATGAAATAATCGAGTTATCAAAAATAGAACAGAGCAATATAGGTTTATTTGCAATGCTCTATCGTGAAGTTACGGTAAAGGTAAAGGAAGGCATTCAAAATGGAGCTTTTCAAAACGGAGAGCGAATGGAGAAACTGGATGTTATTTTTGCTAATCGCTACTTAAAGGCCTATTACGAATATAAAGCCAAAGAAAAACCATCAGAATGCTGGGGTTTTGCCTTCGAACAAGCCGAAAAGTTTTGGCCAATAGTGCTGCAACATTTACTACTCGGAATGAATGCTCATATCAATCTGGACTTGGGTATAGCTGCTGCCGAAATTAGTACAGTAGAAGATATAGAGAGTTTAAAAGCTGATTTCGACAAAATAAATACCATTTTAAGCAGTCTCGTAGGAAGCGTAGAAAAATGTTTGATTAAAATTTGGCCAACGCTTACCTGGATATTAAAATTAACTGGTAAAGCAGACACCTTTTTTATTGACTTTAGCATGGAAACCGCCAGAGATGGTGCCTGGAAATTTGCCAATGAATTTGTAGCGGTTCCCGAGGATAAAAGAGAAACCTGTACCCATGAAAGAGACGTAAGAATAACAGAAATCGCCCGCTTAGTTTCAAACCCGGGTTATTTTGTGAGTGCTGTTTTCAAATTTATTCGTTTGTTTGAAAGAGGAACAGTTGCTCAAAAAATAATTGACATGCAGATCGTTGAACAAAAAAGTATGCAATGTGCTGTTGCATAATAGTAATTCCGTTAGGAATACCCCATTTTTACAGCAACGGATTTTAATCCGTTGAAAAAGATTTTAGGTTCGAGAAGTTCAATAGAAATGACATTTATTTGCCATATTTATACATTCCGAATCTCAGTTTCTATTTGAGTAGATTTAAAATGCCCACAGATATTTTCTTTACCTGAATTTTCGACAAAATAGTTCTGAATTTCAGTTGTAGTCATTTTTGTGAAATCAACTACAGTTTTACTACACGAACCACAAAATCTACCATTTTTATTGGGCGACATTGAGTTCCAGTTTTCATTACAGGGTTTTGGTACAGTTATTTTATTTTCCATGGTTGTTTTAAATTGATATTTCAATTGGGTAGACAAAAATTATTCCAGAATGAGAATGTTTTTCCGCCTCTTTAGGTTTTTTCTCTTGCGATGTGCACATTTCGCTCTTGCTATTATATCAATTTAATTCCGCCAGGAATAGAATATTTTGTAGCAACGGATTTTAATCCGTTGAAGAAAAGATTTTGGGTTTCCAAAGTTCCATAGGAACGGTACATATTTATTGTCTTTATGGATTTTGAACCGATGATTTTTTTATAAACGTATCTATTTAAATTGTATTAAAATTATGTTGTTTGTAGTCTACGAGTTTATATTTGCTTTGCGAAGTCACGTGGCTTTGATAATTTAAGACTTCGCAGAGCCGGAAATAAAGTTGCTGAATGAGGAGGCTTACTTTTTAGCCGATTTCACGAAACAGGTTGTAAGTTCGCGCAGCGATTCTTTGTAAAACTCTGTGTGATCGGTTTTTTTAATCAAAAAAAGAATTTTTATTCCACTACAATTTTGAAAACTTTTCCATCAAAAGCTTGGAGTAAATAGGTTCCACCAGGCAAATTAGTTACATTAACCTCAGCTTTTCCATTCTCTATTTTTACCATTTTCACCTGTTTTCCTGAGATGTCATAAAGTACTGCGACTCCATCTTTGGTGGAATTTTCGATCGAAAAAATACCGTCTTTTACAGGATTTGGATACGCTATAAAAGTTGGTTTGGCTGCACGTTCGATACCCAGTGAACCGTTTAAAGATTCATAAGCTCCCAAATCAATAACCGTTTCGTTAATTCGGGACTTTCCGGCTAAGTCTGATGTACCGTAGATTGAAGAATCGTACAATGCATTGTTACCTTTATTTATGGCAATTCCTGCTTCGAGAGGTGTATAGTTTTCTGCAGAAGGATTTTTAAAAATTTGAGTATCAATAATTCCTGTCGCATCAAGATTTCCATTAGTATTATCTATTTTGCCAAAAATTATTGAATTTTTTGAAGTGTAAGTAGAACTATGAGCAATGTTGATATCTGTCCAAACAATGCAATTTGAAAAATTCACACTTCCACTGTCCAGAGTGATTGCATCTTCACCGACATTAACAAAAGTACTGTTGATGATATTAAGCGTGTTGTTGTAGGTACTGTAAATTTCGTTTGCCGTTGTTTTAGCCGAATTATTAGCAAAAAGACTGTTTACAATAAGTACATTGCAATAATTATTGCTTACCATAGCACCACCATGACGTGAAGCAGTATTTTTTACAAAGCTGCAATTATAGATTTTTATTTTGCTGTTCCAGATGTTAAAAATCGCACCTCCACCATTATTTCCACTACTTCCGTAAGAAGATATATTATTAGAAAAATTGCAATTGGTAAATGTAACCGTTGATCTTTCATTGTAAACTGCACCACCATCTTCACCTTTGTTTTCTGTAAAATTGCAATTGGTTATTACAACTTCAGATTGGTTGTTTTCGATTGCACTGCTTAGGGACACATTTTTATCAAAAGTACAATCTGTTATTAAAGCTGAATTTGAAGAATTGTAAATAGCATTACTTTTATTATTAACGAAAGTACAGTTTTTAATTTTTGGATAACCACTAAAACTATAGATTCCTGCGCCAAACGATGCTTTATTATCTTTAAAAATACAATTTGATATCGTAAGAGAGGAGCTAAGATTATTAATTGCGCCACCAAATCCCGATGTACCATTTGTGTTAGAGTCTGTAAATCCGTCGATCATCGTGAAACCATCTAAAACGGAGTCTTCGGTTAATCTCTCGGTTTTAATTATTGTGTTCGAGAGGCCTTTTAAAATGCTGATGTTGGTTTTCAGATCACGTTGCTGAATATTATTTTCGGTTCCTTTAAAGCCACCATAAATTTTTACATCTCTTTTTAAAACAAAAGTTTTGCCGTACATTGGAGTATAAGTTCCGGCCCCTACCCAAATCTGAAAAATTGCAGGATTGGTACTTTCTATTGCGGTTCTAAATTCTCCCAGCGCATTATTCCACGAAGAGCCATCGCCGGTGCCTCCTGTTTTTACATATAAAATACCCTCTGCATCCGGAGTTGGGCCTGCAACAATTTTAATTGCTTTTGCATTTAGAATGTTTCCACTAAGAAAGACAAATAAGAAAGAAAAAAATAGAAGAGGTAATTTTTTAATCATAAATGGTTTTGGATTAATTTGTAGTAAACTTCATCAAATATATGTATAATTAGAGAGATAAAATAAAAAAACAGCTTGTTTTGAATATTTTGAAAGACTATTTACGGCCCTAATGTATCTGAAACAGACATGATAGTTTTGTTTATTTCATTAAAATTGGTCATTATCGATTTGGTGTATAGGAATCGGTATCAGAAATCGTGTAAAAATTAGTTATTCAAAACTCAAGGCTTTTACGTGACTCATTTAACGGAAATCCCTAATTGAGATGATAATGCAAAAACATTATAATTTTAGAGTAGAAAATACTTTTGAGCTAAGTTTTGATAAAAAGAGAGAGAGTGGTGTTTTTTTAATTCCTTTGATGGCAGGAATTTTGCGCCTGCATTTTTTATAATTTTAATTTCGCTAGGAATGAAATATTTTGTAGCAACGGATTTTAATCCGTTGAAAAAGAAAGATTTTGGGTTCCCAAAGTTCCATAGGAATGGTACATATTTGTCGTTTTTATAGGTGTAGAACCGCTGGTTCTTTATTGTAATCGCATATGTTCAAATTGGATTAAAATCCAATCCTAGAATATTGATCGAGCCTCTGGCTCTTTATTTTGATGATGTGTTTTTAATTCCGTTAGGAATTAATTCTATGTTTAACAATGGAATAGGTGAGACGATTGTATCTGTAGACTGTTTTCCACCAAAACATATTCCAGTTGTATCTGAAACCGCCTAATTCCCAGTTAATATCAAATTTACTTTTATCATTTTTGCGATAAGGAGGCAATGTTATTTTGCAATGTAACATTGGCGGGTTGTTAGCTATTGTTTTGTCAAATTCAGATCCAAGATCACTTTTAAGAAAGTACCTGATGTCAATAATTGTTTGATGTTTTTCTGATTTATAAACATATAGATTAATGTCATAAATTGAATCGTAAATTTCTTCAAGATCTGAAATGGCTTCGTTAAAACTTTTAGGTCTTTTCTTTTTATTGAGTTTATTTCTATTCCTGCGTTGAATAAAAAAGTTTTCGCTTTCTACTTTTGAAATATCTGAAAGAATATAAACGAGATTTTCTGATATATCATTCCAACAATAAAGATTTACCATCTCAAGTAATCTTATTGTTAGATTTTCTATCTGCTCTTCAATGTTCTTATTTATATTCAAATGCATGATCATGTATTTTGTTCGGGAAAGCTATTTTTCAGCTGACAGTTTTGCTTATTCTATTAAATTTAGATCATTACAACTTTCGTCAGAATTATAAATTGGTATTGCAAAATTTATATTATGAATTTTAGAATTTCGTATCAAAATAGTTCGGGTAAACTCCTTTTTCATTGCCTTCTTTTTTGATTTTAGGAAGCCATATAGGTGTCCGTAAACTTTCTTCATTTGACTGTCCTTGCATTTTAATTCTAGAATTTCACTGGCTTTTAAATTTCCTCTGATGCAAAATTTAATTTCGACTAAGTATTTATTTCGGCTTTTTCTTTTTATTTTTCCAACAGTCAGTATATCATTTCGTTGAATCAATTCGTCACTCTCTTTATTAAGTAGCTCTCCATTTTTGTTGAATGTATAATTATAAAACTCATGTGTTTTTATTTTTATTTCATTCCTATCATTGAAATCAAAATCAGTTGAACACCAAGTCATATGGCTTACAGAATAACTCAAAGCGCACATATTTTGAATTATGTCACCAAGTTTAAGACGCTTTATTAGTTTATCTTTTTCATAAAATGTCATAACTTCAAATCTTTTATAACCAAATCCTGCGCTATAATCATCAACAATGACTATGTTTTGTCCATCATCTGAGATTACTGCGGTTTTAAATTCGATGAATAAACTATCATTTTTTATCGTATAAAGTTTTTGTTTCGTTTGTGTATCATACAACCCCCAATAATACCTATCAGGATAGGAATAAGAAGTTTTATAATACGTTTCAGTCTCACTATCATAAATAGAGTCTGTATAAATTTTATTATCCGAAAATAGAGTGTCAGAAGGCTTTAATTCATATCTAGAGTTTAGACTTTTAAAAGAGTATCTGGTCCTTGGTTGATCAGCATACATTTTCTGTAAAACAAAAGAGGTAAGTATAAAGAAGAATATTCTCATTTGTAGTTTCTTCCAAAAGTAATATATTACAATTGCTTTTTGTAAAAAGGATCTCAATCAAAAATGTTAATTAAATTTTTAATTGTATCAAACTATTGATTTGTTGAAGAGGTATTGTTTTTTTCTTTTAACCTATTGTTTCCAGATTTTATAGAATCTTTTTGTTTTATGGTGTCTTCCAGCTTAGTTACTTCGGATTCATTTATTGTGTCATTATTGATTATCGCAGGTTCACCTTCTACCATGGCTTTTCCCATGCAACTGGTTAAGGAGAAAACTAAACTCAAAGAAAAAAGAGCCATTTTTTTAATTGGTTTGATTCTAATTCGGTTAAATCGATTTTTTAAGTGATCGTATTTAGTATCTTTTTCAGTTTCTATTTGAGTAGATTTAAAATGCCCACAGATACTTTCTTTACCTGAATTTTCGACAAAATAGCTCTGAATTTCAGTGGTAGTCATTTTTGTAAAATCAACTACAGTTTTACTACACGAACTACAAAATCTCCCGTTTTTATGGGGTGACATTGAGTTCCAGTTTTCATTACAAGGTTTTGGTACAGTTATTTTATTTTCCATGGTTCTTTTAAATTGATATTTCAATTGATTAGACAAAAAGTATTCCACAATGAAATTTTTTTTTCCGTCTATTTAAGTTTTTCTCTTACGATTTAAACATCGCACCCTCGCTCTTGTATCAATTTAATTCCGCCAGGAATGGAATATTTTGTAGCAACGGATTTCAATCCGTTGAAAAAAGGATTTTCGTTTGTAAAGTTCCGTAGGAACGGCACATTTTTGTCGTTTTTATTGATTTTGAACTGATGATTCTTTTTTATAAACGACCTATCCAAATTGGGTAAAACGATATTGTTTTAGAAAGCTGCAAGTTATTATTCGCTTTGCGAAGTCTTCTGACTTTAATGAATTAAGATTTCGCAGAGTGAGTTTGTTGAATAATAGCAGTTACTTTTTAGCTGTTTTTATTTTCTTAATTTCGGCTTTAAGTAATTTTATTTCTTGTTCCTGCTTCTCATTCTTTTTATTTTGGTCGATAATATAGAGTGTCATTTCTTCCATTTTTTGTAGCAATTTCATTTGAAAATCTTTCATATCGAGCCCATTTTCAAGCATTTCTTTTTCAGGTGCGATCTCAGGAAGGTGTTGGTTGGTTGTTACAAATTTTTCAAGTTCGTTTAAGTTCATTAATTTATAATCTTTTTTGAATACAAAATCAGGAACACAAGTTCCTTGTAAATCAACTTTTACTTCTTTTGCTCTTATTGTTCCACAAACATCTAATCTGTATCCAGGTACTGCTATTCCAATTCCTACGTTCCCGTCACTGTCTATTCGCAGCCTCTCTTGCCCAGAAGAGCCAAATGTTAAAAAGCCACCATTTACAGAATGCCCTCTATGAAAACTGATATAGCCATTACTTCGATTGTTTGCAAACTCTTGAGTTATGGTAAAGGTTGGTACGTTTATAGGTTGGGTCACACCACTACTAACTACCAATTTATTATTTTCTGAACTGGTTGCTAATACAGCAGCATCTGTATTGGCACCGTTGTTTATATGCAGTTTTGCGGTAGGGGCAGTTGTCCCGATTCCAACAGATCCATTTTCGAATATTGCGGCATAATTATTTAATGCATTTTTAGCAGTAACCCAAAGCCCAATATTACTTTTGTTACTTCCCTGATCGTCTAAAACTGAAATTTTTTGTGCTACATTTAAACAGCCGTCGCAACCCAGATTCCCGGAAATGTGTTTTATTTCAACCGTAGGGATTAAATTCCATGTCGGTTTACTAATTGTTAAAGGAGAAGTGACAGAACTTGTTCCAATACCCACAGAAGCATCTGTAGAAAGAGGACTTATTCCGCTCCATTGTGCGTTAGCTGTCAAAATGAAACTAAATAGAGCTAGACTGGTTAAAATTTCTTTTTTCATGTTTATTTTATTGATTGTATTAACTGTTTACTATTAGGATTTATAATGCGGAAATTCTATTGAGAGCTTTGGTTTGAGCATCCCTATTTGTGTATGCAAAGAATATAAATTAATATCAATAAGCAAAGGGGGGAATTATTCTTTTTCTAATTTCTTATAAAAAAATACTAGTTTTTAATTCCGCTAGGAATGAAATATTTTGTAGCAACGGATTTTAATCAGTTGAAAAGAATGATTTTGTGTTTCCAGAGTTCCATAGGAACGGCACATATTTGTCGTTTTTATAGGTTCCAAACCGTACTTTTATGCGTTAATACTTCACAGAGTGGGATTTAGTTTATAGAATTTTATGTAGCTCATCCAGCAATTCCATTTCGTCAGTAGGTAATAGCTGTAATGCGATTTCGAGTAAGTTTATGATATCGATGTCAGTCTCCGATGGGTCATTTTTGAGCGTTTGAATACAGGTTCGCAGTAAAGACGAAATAGTTAGATTGAGTTCGTTGTAACTGGCTATTTTCAGATGAGACGTAACCGAATCATTCTGCTGTTCGGATTTCAGACTTGTAAAAAAGTTCATTTTAGAGACTAGGTTTAAAAGTTGGATTGCTTGTACTGTACGATCTTCTTTCATGGTGAATAGTTTTAAATTGATGTAAAAATCTTACTTTTGAGAAATATTTGGCAAGTACGCCAGAGATGGCATGATATAAAAATATTCAGGTTTGTAAGCGACAAATGCACTTTGTTTTTTACAAAAACCTATTTTTCTTTACAAATTTTAAATATCTTTGATTTATGAGTACAACAGCAAAACCAAAACATATAGGAAGAAACATTAGCCGAATTAGAGAGCTAAAAGGAATGAAACAAGAAGCTTTGGCTATGGCAATTGGAGTAACCCAACAAACAGTTTCTAATCTTGAAGCCAGTGAAAATGTGGAGGAAAGTAAACTGGTAGAAATTGCAAAAGCGCTTGAAGTAAGTGTAGAAGCGATTAAAAATTTTTCGGAAGAAGCAGTTTTTAATTATTTCAATACTTTTAATGAAACAGTTTCGAATAGTAATTTTGGTCCTCAAAGTACTTGTACTTTCAACCCTTTAGATAAAGTAGTTGAACTTTACGAACGATTGGTACTGGCTGAAAAAGAATTGGTGAAGGCCGAAAAAGAAAAAGTAGAGTATTTAGAAAAAGTACTGAAAGAAAAGTAACAGTCTCACAGAGAGAGTTTTTATAATAAAAATGCTCAAATGTCTTGTTTAGACATTTGAGCATTTTTTGTTTTAATAGCCAGTTACTTTTGTACTCACTTTGTCGAGAAGAAGCATATTAAATTCTTGTGGCAAATTTGATTTTTATTTTTGTTTTGCCACAAAAGTTGTAACAATTTTTAATTTATTTTCATTTTGTTACAAAAGCTGTAACAAATTTGAATTTATTTTTATTTTGTTACAGAAAGTGTGACAAAATAATTTTTTGTTTTCATTTTGTCACAGCAAAAAAATCCTTGTAAATCTTTTTAGGATGAAGTGTAAAGAAGCAAACACTTTTCAAGAGAAGACTAGAAAAGAAAGTACTTAAAGTGTCCAAAGATTTTTTTCTCATTTTATGTCATTTCGACCGAAGGGAGAAATCACACGCGAGATTCGACAAAGATTGGCGATATTCTGTGTCAAGTTTCTAATGCGATTTGCTTCGCCTGTTCGCTATCGCTCGAGCCTCCTCACGTCGAAATGACAAGCTTTGTGGTTATAGCCAATTGATCCCAATTATTTAGGCAGATGTGCGACCAATTCAACCTCTAATTTTCCGGTTGGCAGGTATAATTGTGCTATTTATACCCATGTAGCCGCAGGAAAGCCCTATTATATTCTTGAGGCAAATTTGATTTTTATTTTTGTTTTGCCACAAAAGTTGTAACAAATTTTAATTTATTTTCATTTTGTTACAGAAGTTGTAACAAATTTTGATTTATTTTTATTTTGTTACAGAAAGTGTGACAAAATAATTTTTTGTTTTCATTTTGTCACAGCAAAAATTTCCTTGTAAATCTTTTTAGGATGAAGTGTAAAGAAGCAAACTCTTTTCAAGAGAAGACTAGAAAAGAAAGTACGCAAAGTGTACAAAGATTTTTTTCTCATTTTATGTCATTTCGACCGAAGGGAGAAATCACATTAGAAACTCGACACAGAATGTCGCCAATCTTTGTCGAATCCCGCGTGAGTTTTCTCCCTTCGGTCGAAATGACAAGCTTTGTGGTTATACCCAATTGCATCCAATTATTTTGGTAAATGAGCAACCAATTCCACCTCTAATTTTGCGGTTGGCATGTATAATTGTACTATTTGCACCCATGTAGCGGCAGGAAAGTCACCATTATAGAATTTTTTTCTAACGTTGTTGTACTTTTTCATGGTCTCAATATCTGTTGTGTATAAATTTTCTTTTACCACATTTGCAAATGTGGCACCATAACTCGCTAGTGACGCTTTTAAATCGTTATAGACCGTTGTGATTCCTGCCGGAGTTAATTCCGTTGTTACAGCACCCGAAATGTAAAGTACATTGTCGACTTTTAAAACCTGCGCATAACCAATAACGGTATCTTGTTTGGGGCCATTGTTCCAATGCCATTTTTCCTTTTTTATTTTGGTTTCTTGTGCAAAATTGATATTGAAAACGAATAAAAAAGTAAGTAAAAGGAAATGTTTCATAAGGATTTGTTATTTAATTGAAGTTGGTTTTAAGGCTTTATTTTTCTTGTCAGAACGAGTGTCTCAATCGTGGTGGTTTTATTGTTAGTTTTATCTGAATTTGGATGCACGAGCGTGACGTTCGCGCTAGCGGAGGGGCTAAATTATAAGTACATTTCCTCATCTCTATTCTTTTCATTCTCTATTTCTTTATCAATGTAACTTAATCTCATATTTGCCCAAGACCTAACAGTTTCAAATTTATGGTTGGATAAATACATGAAAATTTCTTTTTTAGCTTTTAAAAGAGGAACGATTGAACCAGTCCATGAATAAGAACCCATATTTGAACTAAAACTTCTTATAACTTGCTCAATATTACCAAAATTATCAAGTAATTTTATTGCCAATGGATTTAGACTATTGTAATTAGTATTGTCATCTGCATAGATTGGTATTAATTGAGCTAATCTTTCAGGAGCGATATCTTTGTTTTGTTGTGCCCAATCGAAAATGATATCAATATTTCCATTAAATAGTAAGCCAGTTGTTCTACCAACACCACCAATATGTGAGCCTAATATGTATTTTAATCCTTGAAATTTACTATAATTGTCATTTATTGCGATTAAATTAACGCTTAATTCATCCCAAATTGCATCAAAATATTTTTCAATTAAAATTTCATAAATTTTCTGTACTTGATTATCTAAATGATAACTATTCCCCCAAGAAATTTTTGCAATTATAGTCCGATTTATGATTTGAGCTAACTCAATATCATTATCATAATTTAATATTTTTATTAATAGTTGTGAAATTTTGTAATCGCTAAAATTAAATTCTGACCCAAATTCAATAACTAGATTTTTAGTATAGTTTATTAGTTTAAAATCTAAAATTTCACTGTTATATGTATTACTAAAAATTGACTCAATAATAAATTGATATGAGTTTCTGTTTCTTGCTAAAATATTTTTATAAAATTCTAATTTCTTGTCAATTGATGTGCTTAAGATCGCTTGATTATATGTGTATTTAAATAGAACATTAATATCTTCTGGATTTTTATCTAAGATATTATATAAGTATTCAAAATAATTGCTACCATCAGAATCATTGCTTATAAAGTAAAATAATGATTTTTGAAGAGTAAAATTTTGATTTATTTTTTCATAAACCAATTCCTTATCAATTTTATTAGAGCAACTTATAAAGCCGGCAAGCAATGTGTAATTTCTTTTTTTCTCATTGATTTCTTCTAGAACTTTTATTGATAAATTAATAAATTTTCTTTTTCTATCTTCCTTCAATTTTAATAATTCAGATATTTTGCGACCAAAATAATATGTATATTCTGGTTTAGTAGAATAAAATATTGGTAAATATTCTTCCCAAGAATAATTGTCTTTTATAAATTCAGTAGCTAAATTCTCGAAATGCTTTCGGTATTTTTCAAATGAATCACTTCCAAAATCAATATTATCTAAATAAAAATGATTATCGGCATTTAAAAATCTACTTTTAAAATCATCCTTTGATATTTTTTTTATAAAACTATCAATCTCTTCTAAATTATCTGTCGAAAGAAACTGTTGATCATACTTTCTTACTTGTTTTAAAGCTAAAAGACCTTTATCAAAATCCCAATTTTTAACTTCAAAGATTATTTCTAAATAGCTTTTTAATATATCAAACTCTCCAAATCTAGTTATTGAACGTAATGAATCTAAGATTATATTTATACAAGTATCAGCTATTAAGTTATTATTGAGTATCGGTATAATTATTAAATTCAATATCTCTTTCCAATAAGTAGATATTTCCTGAGGAGATGGATTATAATCTTCTAGTTTGATCTGACCTTGTTGTTCAGACCCCATCATTCTTGAAAAGTGAGATGCATCTAAAGCTGATTTAATGCCAGCTAAAGCTAGATTCTTAGAATGCTCATCTTCGAAGGCGAAACACCATTTTAGTACATCAAATCGATCTATTAAATTCGCTTCTGTTCCAGGTAGCAAAATTTTAAATAGATGTATAAATACTCCTGTTGCATTGTTTGACCAACTTTCATTTTCAGCACGAGCAAACAAAAATAATGTTTTTGCACTCTGTTGAAACGCTCGATTGTCAAAGCATAATTTTTCTAGAGACCAAACTAAATTTCTTCTACCTTCATTAATTTTTAATAATTCACTTTTAGGCATTTTGCCGAAAATATCCCAAAGGGCATTAGCTGTAGCTACAGGGTTCACTTCTACAAATGAGCGAAAGAGGCGTGAACCCAATTCTGTATTTAAAACTTTCGCATCATGAAAAGGGCCGAATTTGTCTACTAATTTATCTGTAATTTGCACTGCTTTTGCATTAAAATTTAAGTATTTCATTCGTTTTGCAAATGAATCAGAAATATTTTTTTTATGTATATCTTCTTCAATGTTAGAAATATAATCAATTATATCAGACATTTTTTCAGAAGTACATGTTTCAAGCCATTCGCTGGCTAATTGCATAGCTAAGGGAAATGGCCTCATACTGATGTATCTACCTCTCCTTTCAAAAATTTCCCTTTTTAAAAAGTGATTGCAAGTTTGAGTAAATGTATTAACAAGCACATCATTATTCTGGATATCAACACTTGTTAAATTTCTATTTTTTGCAATGTATTCTAGTTCTTTCCTAAATTCATCTTCAAAACCTATGTGGTTAAACAATGAGCAAGATCGAAGAATATTTCTATTTACACCATCATTTCCCTGTGCTCCTAATAATTTATCCAATAATTCTTTGTCATCTAATTTACCAGTCATTGGATTTCCTTGCTTAGCACTATCAGTTAAAAGTGTAACCATTAATGGAATTCCTTGTGAGAATTCTTTTATTTTTTCGGTATCTTCATTACTTAAATATGAAAAGTCTTCTTCAATTATTTCTTTAACCACATCAGCTAAGTTTTCCTGCTTAATGTGTAAATAATTTATATTTGCATGTTTACTTGAATCTAATTCTTCAGGATTGGAATCAATTGTTACTAGAAAAAGTTTATTGTTTGGTTTATTTAAGTATTTTAACAACATTCTATGATCAGATATATCGCAGTTGTCTAATATAATTATTTTATCTTCATTTTTGTTTTGAAGATTTATGATAAATTGTATTAAATCTAATGGAGATTTTTCTTTAAAATCATAATAAAGAATACGACTTGATAATAACAAGCTTTCATGGTTTTCTTCTATGGGTTTAAAAATTTCGAACAAAATTCTTGTTTTTCCAAGCCCTGAAAGACCAATTAGTCTTATGCTTTCTTTTTTTTGATTTATGGAATTAGTTATAGTATTTGAGAGATTATCGATAAAGTTGTTATGATGAAATCTTTGGGAGCTATCAAATTCTAAATTCCATGTATTCCAATTTTTAAAAGGTCTATATTTATCCTTTTGATTTTTTAATATATATAAAGTGGCTTCTTCAATTTTGTTCGTAATTGCTCCTACTAACTGACTTTTAATTTTATTACTATCCTTGTTTTTCTTGCTGTAAGAATATTCAATAGGAAATTTCAAATGCCTAATATCAAATGTAATATTTGAGTTGTCCTCATTTGGTGATCCATAATAAGAATTTAAAATTCCTATAATTCTTTCCGTTCCAATTGAATCATAAGCTACTCCATATTCAATTAACACATTGTCATTATGTGCTGGTTTATGCTTTTGATTTTCAAATGTTCGTTTTATAAATTTTACAAATCTAGAAGTATGATTAACAATTGATAAATCTGCAATAAAAATATCGCAATTAGGGATTCTCTCATCCATTATTTTATGAGGAATAGATGGCGAACCAGGGATTCCATTTGTACCTTCTTCAATTATGTATTCAATATTTTTGAAGTCTTCTCTAATATGTAGTTCAGTGATTGCCTCATTTAAGGATGCCAATATGAAATCTTTATTATATTTTGCTTGAGTGGTGAGTTGCCAAGAAAAAAAAATTTTTATTTGCATTTTTTTATAGTGAAATTAAAACCTAATAGATTATGTTGTTGAAGTCGTTTGAGGTAAAGTTTTGCCGAGAATTAAGGTTAAAAACACAAAACTAATTATTAATTGTACTATGGTTATTTGGAAACCAATATTTGTTGAAGCATTAATTTTAGGATAGTCAGCAGTTAATGAATTAGCACAACTAAAACAAATTGCTTGAATAGTACTAAGTTTTTTGTCAGTCCATACAAAATCTGTATTGTATGGATAACGTATGAAGTAGGCAAAACAAAGATTGGAAAAACCAATTGAAAGTATTAATGTTATGAATCTACGACGTACTCTATCTATTAGAAAAGATTCTGTATTCATCGCATTTTTATGCCAAATATGATAATAAAAATAAGTATAGAGGTTCGTGAAAATTAAATACCAGATTAATATTGTGAAGTAAGTATTTGTTAAACTAATATTCATTGCATAAATAATTAATATCCATTTAGCTAAAATGAAAAAATCTACTGCCCATCTTCTAGCTATACTTTTTTTATCATCACTATCATTACGGTAAAAAAAATAAACAGCTAAAAATTTAAAAAATTCAACTAATGAGATATATTTTAAGCCTTCTATAAAGATGTTAAAAATAAAGTAGATTGGACCGTTTTTCATATGAGATGATTGTAGTTTTATAATTAATTATTGTTTTTACTGTAACAAACATCGTCTTTAATTTAAATTTACAACCACGTAAAAACACCTGATTTTTGATAAAAGTAGATTCTTTTAAGTGACTGATTTTACGGAAATCCATAAAAGCTAATAAAAAGACCAAGACCCCTAGCCCTGATAGCAGCGGCATCCTTTTTAGGCAAACGGAAAGATGAATATTAAACCGTAAAACTTCTGCCTAAAAAGATAGAGTGGATAGCAGGAACAAGCTCCTAAAACTTATTATAGTTCGGCTAAATTTTGATCTCAAAAAACACAAAAAAACAACACTAGAATTTTCGGTAAAATTTTTGTAATTTTGCCCTCCAATAAAAGGAATTAGAAAATGTTAGATAGACTTCAATATGTAAAGCAGCGTTTTGATGAGATTTCGGATTTGATTATTCAGCCGGATGTTATTGCGGATCAAAAGCGTTATGTGCAACTCAACCAGGAATATAAAAGCATCAAAGCTTTGGTTGAAAAAAGAGAAGAATACATTCTTGTTTTAGCAAATATTGACGAAGCAAACGAAATTATTGCTGACGGAAGCGATGCAGATATGGTTGAAATGGCCAAAATGCAGCTGGAAGAAGCAAAAGAACGCTTGCCGCAACTGGAGGAGGAAATCAAATTTATGTTGATTCCTAAAGATCCTGAAGATGCTAAAAATGTCATGGTGGAGATCCGTGCCGGAACGGGTGGGGACGAAGCGAGTATTTTTGCAGGGGATTTGTTCAGAATGTATACGAAATACTGTGAGTCACAAGGTTGGAGAACTTCTGTGGTGGATATGAACGAAGGTACTTCGGGAGGTTTCAAAGAGGTTATTTTTGAAGTTACCGGAGAAGATGTGTACGGAACCCTGAAATTTGAAGCAGGTGTGCATCGTGTACAGCGTGTTCCGCAAACCGAAACTCAAGGTCGTGTGCATACTTCGGCAGCAACGGTAATGGTTTTACCGGAAGCGGAAGAGTTTGATGTACAAATCGATATGAACGATGTTCGTGTAGATTTCTTCTGTTCGTCAGGACCTGGAGGACAGTCGGTAAATACAACGAAATCGGCTGTACGTTTAACGCACATTCCTACGGGATTGGTGGCACAGTGTCAGGATCAGAAATCGCAGCATAAAAATAAAGATAAAGCGTTAACGGTTTTACGTTCTCGTTTGTACGAAATGGAATTGGCTAAAAAACAAGAGGAAGACGCTACAAAACGTAGTTCTCAGGTAAGTTCGGGTGACCGTTCGGCTAAGATTCGTACGTACAACTACGCACAAGGTCGTGTAACCGATCACCGTGTGGGATTAACGTTATACGATTTAGGAAACATCATGAATGGTGATATTCAGAAAATTGTTGCCGAGCTTCAATTGGTAAACAATATGGAGAAATTGAAGGAAGCGTCGGAGGTTTTTTAAGTTGCTAAGGTTCTTAGGTACTGAGGTTCTGAGAGTTTAGGTTCAAAGATTTCTGAAAATAGATATATGAAAAAGGAGTGTTTCATTGTTTGAAACACTCCTTTTTTTATTGTTTATATGGATTACAGCTGAAAAAACGGTTGCTGTAAAATGAAATAATTTGTGGAATTTAGCTAAAAATTAGGTTTTCTAAATCTCTCAGCATTTTTCGTGAAGGATGCAAACACATCCAAAAAACCTTTGTTCCTTTGGATCTAAAATTATAGGTCACAGATCTTAGCATCTTAGCATCTCAGAACCTCAGTATCTTAGGAATTCCCCGATTTCGAAACCACATTGGTCACAAAAAGCTGTAACACAGACCCGAAAATATTTTTGAAAGTCGAGGTGCTTTTGCCCACTACAAATCTTTTGGCGAGATAACCAATTCCGATACTAATAGCCGACTGTGCGAGATCGCTCTTAAATCCAACCGTTTCGTTGATTTCTTCAACGGTGCTGCGAATCAGGTTAAGAGGTTTTAGATGCTCTTTAATTTCATCGATTTCGTCTTTAATGGCGCACCATTCGGCATTTTGTTGGTTTTCTAAAAGCTGAATTTTCCGGTCTAGTGAATCAAGGGTATAAATAGTTTCCATAACAGTCTTTTTTAGTTTTTTGATTGACTTGAGTCACAATGAGCTTCTGCTTTAGTTTCTTTCAATATGCTGGAAACAATCATGTTTCCGATAGGGGTTTTAATGAGTTTGTGATGCGATTTGTGCAGTACAATGGCAACAATTAAGTAAAACAGGGCCAGTATAAAAAAACCGTAATAGTTTTCGCCAAGTTTTTTTCCAATCCATAAACTGATTCCAATATTAAGGAACAAAGTAAAAAATGCAACAACAGCGCCAACCGCGATCCTGGAGGTCAATGTTGATAAAACATCTGCCGATGCTGATACTGTTTTGAGTTTGATTAATTCTAAACTCGTTTTGGTATAGTTCTCTGCTTTCTCGTAAAGATTTAAGTTCTCGTTTGTTGTTGCATTTGATTCCATAATAGAGGGGTATTTAGGTTTTAAAATTCACCTTTTTAATAGTTGGATTTTACAGCTTTGGCTTCATCCTTAAGGGTGTTGAAGTCCTCTTTTGCCTGACTGAATTTTGCTTTTCCCTCTTCGATAATTTCTTTTCCGTTTGACTTAATGGTGCTAACGACTCCGTTGAACTTGGTTTTTATATTATCTCCGTAATCTTTAGACTTGTCTGATATTTTTTTTCTGGTATTTGATCCTTTGTCCGGTGCAAATAAAACTCCTAAAACTGCTCCCGCTGCTGCGGCTCCTAATATTCCTAAAATTGTGGTGCTCGTTTTCATAATATTCGATTTAGTAATTAATATATAGTGCTTAATAGTGTTTCTTCTTTTTAAATTTCACGGCCTTTAATGAGCCTTAATAATATGGCAATAACTGCAATGACCAGTAAAATATGAATGATACTTCCGAGGCTGTAAACAAAAAAGCCCAATGCCCAAAGAATGACCAGTACCAACGCGATTGTGTATAGTAGATTTGACATGATTTTTGTATTTAGGTTTAATTGAATCTTTTTCTTAGTTTAACTTATACGAAAGGTATAAAGTAAGGTTGCTGTTTTTTGCATCCGGAAAAGTGTATGTTGTTCCGGCTACAGTCCTTTCTTTTCCAATAGTAGTTAGTCCGTAGTTGTAACGTAATCCGATGCTTACTGGATCAAAATCGACTCCAACACCTGCTGATAAACCGGCGTCAAACTTGTTCAGATCATCAGTGTCGATTTCCTGCTCGAAGTTAAAGTCACCTCTGCCGGTTACTTTTGAGCTTACCAAATAAGAAGCATAACCACCGGCATGAACGTTAAAGTTAGGGGTGATATTTACTCTAACCAGTAAAGGAACTTCGATGTAGTTGAGTCTGAATTTTGAATCTCCGCTGGCAAAAACATTATTGTATTCCAGTTTGGCTCCTTTTGTCGTGAACAGGATTTCAGGCTGAATGGCTATGAAATCTGAGATTGGTAAAGTGGCGTAAAGACCAGCATTGAAACCGTATAATACGTTTTCGTCATTGGCATCACTAGAGTACAAATTCGACATATTGAATCCTCCTTTGATTCCGTACTCGGGATTTACATTATTGTTCTGAGCGTTCAGCATTCCAAACGATGCTGTTAAGAAAAGGGCTAAGGCGCATAAAAAATTTGGGTACATTTTCATAGTTAAATAGTTTAGTTAATAATAGCGTATATAGGCGTTTAGATTACTATTCTTGATTTTTGAATTTCTCTGACAAACTCATATTGTTTTGGCAGGTATTGTAGCACCATTTCTAAAATAATCTGATCGTTCGTTTCCTTTGAAATCGATTCGAGTAATCGGATTTGTTCTTCTAAAGAGGCATTCATCGAATCCAGATAAGCCGCGTTGAAATTGGTTTCGCTGGCATCAATTAAATCGTATAAATCCCGCTTATGGGTGGCATTGATTTCGGTAATAATGATCAGCTTTTTATTCGCCAGATTTGTAATTTCCTGTAACAGCTGATTTTGATTGATTTCGATTTGTTTGCTTACTTCCAGTATATTGTTGTCAGAACTTTTTTGCTGTGCAATTTGACTTTTAGAAATAATGGTTTGACTTACATTTGCCGCCGCGATAAAAAAAAAGGCTTCAATTTCTTCTTTTTCATTCTTTGTAAAAGTTTCATTTTTTAAAGAAGTGGCTATTGGATAGTTTTTTTTACAGGAGGAGACAAAAACTATTACACACAATAGAAATATCGTTCTTAAAAAAAAAGCTTTTACTCGGGGAATTGTTTTCATTATTACTTCATAAAGTATTACTTTACAAAGATGGCAACGAATGGCAGATTTTGCTTTACAACAAAAAAAAGAAACGTTATATAATTCCCATAAAAGATTTATATAACGTTTGTTATGTGGATTTTAAAGATTTTTTTGAGGGGTTAATCCGGAAGAAAAATGGTAAATACGGAACCCTGATCAGGCTGACTGTCGGCCATGATATATCCTTTGTGATTGTCGACAATTTTTTTGCAGATGGCCAGGCCAATTCCTGTTCCCGGATAATCGGTTTTAGAATGTAAGCGCTGAAACAATACAAAAATAGTTTCCTTAAATTGAGGGTCAAAGCCCATTCCGTTATCTGTAAAAGTTATTTTGTGGTATTTTTTTACATTCTGGTCTAATAGTTCGCGATAATCTACCGAAAATACTTTTTGACTTTCAATGTTAATTTCAGGAGCCACATCCGGACGGTTGTACTTTAAAGAATTTCCAATAAGATTGATAAAAAGCTGTTCGATTTGATACGGAATAACGGCCAGTTTAGGCAATTTTGTAGACGTAATCACCGCTTTTTTCTCGTCGATCATTTCGGTTAATTCCGCTTCGGCATTTTTAAGCAATTCATTTAAATTTGATTTAATGAATTCTTTTTTGGTGGTATTGGTTCTGGAGAACAACAATAAATCATCAATTAGAACGCGCATTCTTTTGGCCGAAATCTCAATTTTTGCAATATAATCATTGGCGTTCTGAGACATAGCTGCTTTGTCGGCATCTGAAATTCGGGAGATAAAAGTCTGAATTTTTCGAAGAGGTTCCTGTAAATCGTGACTCGCAACGTGGTTGAAAGAAGCCAGTTCTTTATTACTGTTTTCCAGTTCGACGTTACGTGCCTGAAGTTCTATGTTGAGTAAATGCTCGTCGGTAATGTCAAAGTTGATTCCCAGTAAAATTTTGCTTCCCTGCTCGTCAGTCAATAATTTTCCTGTGGTTTTAAAATGCCTTACTTCTTGTGTCGGAAGTATAATTTTATAGTAAACAAAAGGCAATTGTTTATAATCCAGAATTCCTCTCATCGACTTTGCGACTATTTCTTTATCATCGGGATGAACAAAGCTTAGAAAGGTACCTTTTTCGGGAACAAAAGCATTGGGTTCATAGCCCAACAAACGAAATTGATTGTCGGAATAGTCTATTTTGTTGGTGTCTAAATCCCATTGCCAGGTACTAAATTTACCAATAGTTTCAGATTCGGCCATCAGTTTTCCGGAAATCAAAAGCTGTTTGTTGAAGATTTTCAGACGTTCGAAATCACGACTAATTTGTCGGTAAGCCAAAAGAATAAAGCTTAAAGCAACCAGAAACAGTGAAATAGAAAAAAGCGGGCTCAGGGAAATTTCGGCATCGTAGATTTTTAGTCTTTTGGCCAGATCCGTTTTTTCGATGTCATTCATTTCGTCTACTTTAAAACGAATGTTTTCCATCAAAATTCGTCCTCCAAACAAATGATTGTCGAGTTTTCGTTTGTCGTAGGTTTTAGGATCGCTGTATTTAAGGCAATTTTCAAACGAAACAAAACGCTGAATGATGAGCTTGAATAAGTTTTGAAGATTTTTCTGCTGTCGCGGGTTGTCTTTTGTTAGCTTTTTTAAATTAATGAAGGAAGTGTTTACCTTGTCGCGCGAATAGATGTAAGGAGTCAGGAAACGGGCATTGCGGGTTATGATATAGCCGCGCTGCCCCGTTTCGGCATCTTTAATAGCCGACATTAACCGTTCTAACTGAATGTTAATTTCATACGTATGCATCACCAGCTTACTGGACTCATTAAGGTCCTGATTGTGCTTGTGAGCAATAGAAGAAAGAAATAACAGAATGAAAACAGCGATTACAAAAATAACTCTCAATGAGTTTGAGGAATTAAAATTTGGGATCCACTTCATTGATTTCCTACTATTTTAGCCGCAACAGAAAATTATCACGATTTAACCCTGAGGTATGATAGTGCCAGTTTACCGTAACGACTTCATTAATTATTTTTTTCAGATTGTTAAAATCACTTGGTTTTTTAATGTAAATATTGGCGCCCTGAATAAAAGTATCTTCAATATCTTCTTCGGAAGAGGAAGTAGAGTAGATGGCGATAATAATATCTTTTAAACGCTCTGTTTTTTTAATCTCGATCAGGCATTCTTTTCCGGTTTTTTTCGGCATGTTCAAATCCAGAAATAAAATATCAGGTAAAGCATTCTCAGGATTCATCAAATGGTCCATTAATTGCATTCCGTCATGCGCAAATTCTACTTTAGTCTGAATCTTTATCTCTTCAAAAGCATCTTTAAAAAAAAGGCGATCGTCCTCATCATCGTCAGCCAATAAAATGTGTAATGCGTTTTTTTGCATTTTAATATAGGTATTTGTATTTTATTTTAAATTCTCTCTTCGTTTCTTAATAATTCGCTGAAAGGCCGATGGCGTAATTCCGGTCGTGTTTTTAAACTGTGTACTCAGGTGTGCTACACTTGAATAGTTGAGTAAAAAAGCAATTTCGGTCAGGCTCATTTCGTTGATGATAATTAATTGTTTTGCTCTTTCAATTTTTTGTAAAATAATAAAATTCTCGATAGACGAATAAGTTACTTCCGAAAATACATTCGACAGATACCCATAGCTATGATTGAGTTTTTCGGCCAAAAATACAGAACTTTTGTAATTGTTACTGTCTTCCATAAAGACAAGTTCAATAATAGCATCCTTTATTTTCTGTACCAAAACACTTTTTTGGTTTTCTACCACTTCAAAACCACAAGGGCTCAGTTTTTCTTTTAAGGCCTCGAGTGCCTCAGCATCAAGGTTGTTATTAAGCTCAATTTCGCCAAAACCCAAAGTGGTAAAGCTTACATTGTGCTGGTCCAGATTGTGTTTTAAAAAAAGCGAACAAATGGTGTTAATGTCGAACTTTATAAATAGCTTCATTTAATGGAAATTTGGTTAAAGATACTTAATTTAATTTTGGTTATATCGTTTAACAATTGTTAGAAATTTACTAATATTTACAGTAACCCGTTGAGTGTAATTCGGAAAAATAATTTTCGACACACAGAAACATAGTTTTTAGTAAAAAAAATACCGTCTAATAAGTATTACTAGACGGTATCCCGATTGAGCCAGAAAGGGTTACAAATCTGAAAAGATTTGATGAAATTCTTCTTCTACTTTTCCCTGCTTTTGCTGAAGATTACTATCCATTTTATCTCCGGCAAACACCAAATCATCATGTTTCAGAGTTGCGTATTTTGCTTCAGTATTCCTTCTTAAACTCATTCCTTTTTTTGTGCTATTCCTGCAAAATCATTAAGCAGTAATAATAATGTAAAATTGCAAATTATTGGTTGGTTTTCTGTTACATCCATTTAATGAAGTATTGCATAATTCACATTTTGGATTTTTATGCCTGATAAAGGAATTTGATCTATAATGTTATAATTATTTGATTAAATGGTACTTATGAAAAGCGAGTAGAAAGTCTTTAGATTCATGTAAAAAAAATGTTAAAAAAGTTACGGGAAATCAATGTTTACGTAACCTGTTTGTAATTCAAATAGTGTAGTTTTGCCGCCGAATTTACCTAAAACAAAACAAATTTTAATGAAAAAAACTTTACTCAGTTTATTACTTATTGCGATTACTTTTTCAGCCAAATCTCAGTCTTATTTGGGATATACGCATGATAATTATGCAGGTGTTCAAAGTGTTCTTTTTAATCCGGCTTCTATTGCCGATTCTCGTTTTAAAACCGATGTGAATCTGTTTTCAATCAGTGGAACAGTAGCAAATGATCTTTACGGTGTGCGCCTTTTTGACGTGTATAAAAAAGGATATGATTTTGACAAGCAGTCGATCATGACACCGGCTAACTCAAACAATGGTTTGATTAATTTTGATATCATGGGGCCTTCTTTTATGTTTAATATTGCTCCAAAACATACCATTGCTGTTTTTACAAGAGCGAGATCTGTTACTAATGCTTATAATGTTAATGGTAGCCTTGTAAATGAAGTGAAAGATGGTTTAGATCATGCCAGTAACTTTAATTTTAACTTAGGTAATCCAAATGCAGTTTCGCATTCATGGGGAGAGCTTGGTGTTTCGTATGCTGCCGTTTTATGGCAAAATAATCAGCATTTCTTAAAAGGAGGTTTAACAGTAAAGTATCTTCAGGGAGGTGTAAACGGTTATGCTCAGGGTAGAGGTGTGAAAGTAGCATTTGTAGAAAACAAAGCGAATCCTAGAGCCAGTACACTTTTTTCTGAGGGAGAAGTAACCGTAGGAGCGAGTCAGGACTTTGAAGCAAATGAAGATTATAAGTTTGATGCTAATTCAAATGGTTTTGGTTTTGATTTCGGACTTGTTTACGAATGGAGGCCTGAATACGAAAAGTACGATGTAAACAAAGCAACGAAAGCAGACAATAACTTTCGTAATTTGAATAAATACAAGTTACGTTTTGGTTTATCGGTTACCGATATTGGTTCAATCAATTATAAGAACTCAAAATTAGACACCTATAATGTTACCGGAGTGGTAACAGAGAAAATGATCAACGATGCCGATAACTTGTATGATTTCCTAAACGAGCATTATACAAAAGTTTCGACTTCAAAAGGAGTTAGAACCAATTTACCAACAGCAATTCATGCTGATGTAGACTGGAACATGTACAAAAAGTTCTATTTGAATTTAAATGGAGACATCATTATGGTGAGTGACTCTAAATTAAACGGAAGCAGTATTGCTAATCGTGTGAGTTTAACGCCTCGTTACGAAAGCAGATGGTTTAGTTTTTATGTGCCAATGACCTGGATGGAATACAGCGGAATGCAGGTAGGATCAGGAATTCGTTTAGGAGCATTCTTTATTGGTTCAGGTTCTGTTTTGACGAATCTGGTTTCAAAAGAATCCAAAGCGGCTGATTTTCACCTTGGGGTAAAAATTCCGGTTTATCAGAAGAAATTCAAAGATACGGATGAAGACGGAGTAATCGATAAAGAAGACTCTTGTAGAAAAGTTGCAGGTCCTGCAGAAAATAACGGTTGTCCGTGGCCGGATACAGATGGAGACAAAGTTTTTGATAAAGACGATGTTTGTCCAAGTGTTGCAGGTCCCGTAGAAAATAAAGGATGTCCTTGGAAAGATAGCGATGGCGATACTTTATTAGACAATGTAGATGCTTGTCCTGCAGTTGCCGGTCCGGTAGAAAATAAAGGTTGTCCTTGGCCGGATACAGATAAAGATGGAATTTTAGACAAAGACGACGCTTGTCCGGATGTTGCTGGTCCTGCAGAAAATAAAGGATGCCCTGTTTTAGATGCTGATAAAGACGGAGTTTTGGATAAAGATGATGCTTGTCCGTTAGTTTATGGTCCTGCCGAAAATAACGGTTGTCCTAAAGTTACAAAAGAAACATTAGCACAATTGAAAGTAGAAGCGAAATCGATCTTCTTTACAAGTGGAAAAGCAACTTTAAGCGATGCTAAAAAAGGAGAGAACTCAGGTAGATTAGAAGCTATCAAAGAGATTCTGAAAAACTATCCAAATGCTAAGTTTGCAATCAACGGACATACGGATAACACCGGGAATCCAAAAGCTAACAAGAAATTATCTGAAGCCAGAGCAAAAGTAGTAATGGATGCTTTGATTGAAAAAGGAGTAAATCCGGCTAACTTAAGTTCACAAGGATTTGGATCTGCAAAACCGGTGCAGTCTAATAAAACAGCTAAAGGAAGAGCAGAAAACAGAAGAACAGAAATTGTATATTTAGGTAATTTGTAAACCTGCATAGAATATAAAACCAAAAAGCCATTCGTAATTGAATGGCTTTTTTTATTTTTGCATACTTCTAAAATAGAATTATTTCTACTCTGTTTGGAGAACTAAAAAATCAAGAATGACAACACAACAACTACACGAACAAATTCTTTTAAAAAAATCATTTTTATGCGTTGGATTAGATCCTGATCTGACTAAAATTCCGCCACATTTATTAGAAACCGAAGATCCTATTTTTGAGTTTAATAAAGCAATAATTGATGCCACGCACGATTTAGCGGTAGGATTCAAGCCAAATACTGCTTTTTTTGAGGCTTACGGATTAAAGGGATGGCTTTCGCTTCAGAAAACCATTAACTACATCAACGAGAATTTTCCGGAAATGTTTACCATTGCCGATGCAAAACGTGGAGACATTGGTAATACATCAAGTATGTATGCCAAAGCTTTTTTTGAAGATTTGAATTTCGACAGTGTAACCGTTGCTCCTTATATGGGGAAAGATTCTGTAGAACCTTTTTTGGCTTTTGAAAACAAACATACCATAATGTTAGCCTTAACGTCAAACGAAGGAGCATTTGATTTTCAAACTTTGACGACAAACGGAAAGGAATTATACAAGCAAGTTTTGGAAACGTCTAAAACCTGGAAAAATAGCCACAACCTTATGTATGTTGTTGGCGCTACAAAAGCAGAATACTTTACCGAAATCAGAAAAATTGTTCCGGACAGTTTCTTGTTGGTTCCTGGAATTGGAGCTCAGGGCGGAAGTTTATCTGAAGTTTGCAAATACGGAATGAACGATAAAGTAGGCTTGTTAGTCAATTCGGCAAGAGTCATTATCTACGCTTCAAAAGGAACAGACTTCGCTGAAAAAGCGAGAGAAGAAGCTTTGAAAGTTCAAAAAGAAATGGCAGTAATTTTAGGTGATAAATAAAGTTTTAAGTTTACAGTCGCAGTGTACAGTTTACAGTCTCGGTGCTTATTGTGATTGAATACTGCGACTGCGACTGAAAATTAGAATCTCGAATCCAAAAAAATGAAACAAATAGTAGACCAGATCGGTACTTTACATACTTTCGAAACAGCTCCAAAGCGAATTATTTCGTTAGTTCCTTCTCAGACCGAATTACTATACGATTTAGGTTTAGAAGAAAAAATAGTTGGGATAACCAAGTTCTGCGTGCATCCGTATCATTTTAAGTCGACTAAAAAAATGGTCGGAGGAACCAAGAAGATTCATTTTGAAAAAATAAAACTGCTCCAACCCGATATTATCATTTGTAACAAAGAAGAAAATACTCCCGAAATTGTAGCACAGTTAAGTGCTGTTTGTCCCGTTTGGGTGACCAATATTGTTTCAATTGAGGATAATTTTCAAATGATTTCTGATTTCGGACAGCTTTTCAATTGCAGAACCGAAGCTCAGAAATGGAACAATAAACTGCTTTTTGCTTTAGACGATTTTAAAAAATATGTTCAGGACATTCCTGAGAAAAAAACGGCTTACTTTATTTGGAAGAATCCTTATATGGTAGCAGGAAATAATACTTATATTAATGAGTTGTTAAAACTGAATCACTTTAAGAATATTTATGGTGATAAAGGCCGTTATCCCGAAATAGAACTTAGAAAAATGCGTCTGGAAGGCGATCCTGATTTGGTTTTTCTTTCTTCAGAGCCTTATCCGTTCAAAGAAGAAGATGCTTTTGAAATAGGACGTTTTACGCATCATGCCAAGACTATTTTCGTCGATGGCGAAATGTTCTCCTGGCACGGAAGCCGATTATTAAAGGCTTTTCCATACTTTAAATTGCTGCATGAAAGATTGAAGAATTAGTTTTTCTTTTCTTTTTTTGTTTCAGGTTTCAAGTTTCAGGTTGCTATGTTTTGAACATAATTTAACCGCAAAGTCCGCAAAAGTTTTTTGTACATGGTTTTATAAAAAGTGCAAAGTTCACAAAGCTTTATCAATATAAAAACTTTGCGAACTTTGCGAAAAATCTTTGCGGACTTTGCGGTTAGATACACAATCTGATAACCTAAAACAAAACAACAAAAAAATAAAATCCAAAATCCAAATTCCAAGTTCGATGTAAATTGGAATTTGGATTTTTTTTATTGGAATTTATTCAAAAAGTATTAGAATTTAGTCCAAAAAAAATGCCGGCATCTCGAAGACGCCGGCATCATTTAACTAACCAAAACCAAAATAATAAATAACCAGTTTATTACACTACAAAGATCCAACTTATATGGATGTTTTGCTGTTAAGGTTTTGTTATTACTTTGTTGGACATAAGTTAAGATTCTTCAAACTGCTGTTTTGAGCTTTCTGTGGTGTTAAATAATTTTTGATTATTAAAATATAAAAACAATCAATTTTGTTTATTAATATCGCAAAGATAAGTTTGTATATTTGATAAAGTGTTAGATATCAATGAGGTGTGATTTCTTAAAAAAATTAGCATTTGATATAAAACAGTTAATTCTAATCAAAAAAAACAGAAAACAATGAGTGATTCAAACGTAAGTAAATGTCCTTTTCATAACGGACAAATGAAAGAAACTGCTGGTACAGGAACCTCTAATAAAGATTGGTGGCCAAATCGTTTAAATTTAAACATATTACGCCAGCATTCTAGTTTGTCGGATCCAATGGAAAAAGATTTTAACTATGCTGAGGCATTTAAAACTTTAGATCTGAATGCGGTCAAAAAAGATCTTTTTGATCTGATGAAAGATTCGCAGGATTGGTGGCCAGCAGATTATGGTCATTATGGTCCTTTATTTATTCGTATGGCGTGGCACAGTGCCGGAACGTATCGTATCTCAGACGGTCGTGGAGGTGCAAGTTCGGGGAATCAGCGTTTTGCTCCTCTTAACAGCTGGCCGGACAATGGGAATTTAGATAAAGCACGTTTTTTACTTTGGCCAATCAAACAGAAATATGGTAACAAAATCTCCTGGGCCGATTTGATGATCCTGGCAGGTAACTGCGCTTTAGAATCTATGGGATTCAAGACTTTTGGATTTGCTGGCGGAAGAGAAGATGTTTGGGAACCGGAACAGGATGTGAACTGGGGTTCGGAAATAGAATGGCTGGCTACCAGCGATAAACCATTTAGCAGATATACTGGTGACAGAAATCTTGAGAATCCGCTTGCTGCTGTGCAAATGGGGTTAATATATGTAAATCCTGAAGGCCCGGATGGTAATCCTGATCCACTAGGTTCCGGTAGAGATATTAGAGAGACTTTTGCAAGAATGGCGATGGATGATGCGGAAACGGTTGCTCTGGTTGCGGGAGGTCATACTTTCGGAAAAGCGCATGGTGCCGGTGATGCAGCATTAGTAGGAGCTGAGCCGGAAGGTGCCAGCATAGAACAAATGGGAATGGGATGGAAAAGCAGTTTCGGTACCGGAGTAGGTGGAGACGCTATTACCAGTGGAATTGAAGGAGCCTGGAAACCGAATCCGACTACCTGGGATAATGGTTTTTTTGAAACTTTGTTTAAGTACGATTGGAAACTGAGCAAAAGTCCTGCAGGAGCACATCAATGGACACCAACAGATGAAAGCGCTGCTACAACTGTAGTAGATGCTCACGATCCGTCCAAACGACATGCTCCGATGATGACAACAGCCGATATGGCATTGAAATTAGATCCTATTTACGAACCAATTTCAAGAGACTATTACGAGAATTTCGACAAGTTTGCCGATGCTTTTGCGAGAGCATGGTACAAATTAACACACAGAGATTTGGGACCTGTTTCACGTTATCTGGGGCCAGAAGTTCCAAGTGAAATATTGATTTGGCAAGACCCGATTCCTGCAGCTCAAAGCGAGTTGAGTTATAATGATATTGCCGCTTTAAAAGATAAAATTCTTTCCAGCGGACTTTCGATTTCAGAATTGGTAAATACGGCCTGGGCATCAGCTTCTACATTCCGTGGTTCTGATAAACGAGGAGGAGCTAATGGCGCCCGTATTCGTTTTGAACCTCAAATTAGCTGGGAAGTGAATGGAGGAGGACAGGTAAAAAAGGTATTGGCTGCTTTAGAAGCCATACAAAATGATTTTGCTAATTCCGGAAAATCAGTATCGATTGCCGATTTAATTGTTTTAGGAGGATCTGCAGCTATTGAAAAAGCGGCATCAAATGCAGGTTTATCTGTTGATGTTCCTTTTACTCAGGGAAGAGGTGATGCTACTTTAGAGCAAACGGATGTACATTCGTTTCAGGTATTAGAGCCAAAAGCAGATGGATTCCGAAACTATAAAAGTGCCAAAACGGGAGCGATTACCGAAGAACTTTTAATAGACAAAGCACAATTGTTAACCCTGTCTGCACCTGAAATGACAGTGTTAGTGGGTGGTCTGAGAGTGTTGAATGCGAATTATGACGGTTCTAAACATGGTGTGTTTACCGTAAATAAAGAAACATTGAGTAATGATTTCTTTGTGAATTTATTAGATTTGAGAACAGCCTGGAAAGCCAGTGATGAAACCGGTGAAGTTTTTGAAGGACGTAATCGTACTACGGGAGAAGTAAAATGGACCGCAACCCGTGCCGATCTTATATTTGGTTCTAATTCTGAACTTCGTGCTTTAGCTGAGGTTTACGCAAGCAGTGATGCCAAAGGGAAATTTGTTAAAGATTTTGTTTCAGCATGGACTAAAGTAATGAATCTGGACCGTTTTGATGTGTAAAAAGGTTCTGAGGGACAAAGGTTTCTCTTTTATACGAACAAACCCGACAGATTTCAAAAACCTGTCGGGTTTACTTTTTTAAAATATAGGTTGAAAACTTTGTCCCTTTGAACCTCTGTCTCTTTGTACCTAAGAAAAAACAACGGTTTTGTTACTGTAAACTATTGTTTTTCTTTCGGCATGTAATTTTATCGCTCTGGCTAAAACGATACGTTCTAAATCACGCCCTTTCATAATAAAATCCTCAACAGAATGTATGTGTGAAACTCTTGTAATATCCTGTTCAATGATTGGTCCTTCATCCAGTTGTTCTGTCACGTAGTGGCTGGTTGCTCCAATAATTTTCACCCCTCGCTTAAAAGCCGAGTGATACGGTTTGGCACCCGGGAAGGCCGGTAAAAACGAATGATGGATATTAATGATTTTATTCTCGTAAAGCGAAATCAAATTAGGTGTGACAATCTGCATATAACGCGCCAGGACAATGAAGTTAATCTGGTATTTTTTTAACAGTTCAATTTGTTTGGCTTCGCCTTCTTCTTTATTGTCTTTTGTAAATGGAATACAGTGAAAAGGAATATTAAATCGTTCAGCAACTGATCGCAAATCGTTATGATTGCTGATGATGACAGGGATTTCTATATTTAATTCGTTGGCACTGTAGCGACCAAGAATGTCAAACAGACAGTGATCGTATTTAGAGACAAACAAAGCCATTTTAGGTTTATGTTCCTGATTATACAATTCCCACGACATATTAAAGTCGGTGGCAATCGTTTTTGAAAAATTTTCTTTTATCGATTCGGCACTCACATGCTGATTGGTAAGTTCGCATTCCAGTCGCATAAAAAAGACATTTTGCTCTACATCAACATGCTGATCAATATAGGTAATATTTCCTTCTACTTTAGCAATAAAAGTGGTCACTGCGGCAATGATTCCTTTTTGATCTTTGCAGTGCATCAGAATGGTTATTTTTTGCATTTTGGTTTAGGTTATTGGTTAATCGGTTAATTGTTGATTCCTTAATTCTATTAAACGATTTAACAAATCAACAATTAAACAATAAAAGCTATTTTTTGTCCTGCATCGCAAATACTTTCTTCAATAAAGGAGATGTTCTTGCATTAATGTTAGTACGGATGTCTTTTTCTTCTACGGCAATCATTTTAAATACACCTGCCAGAGCCTGATTGGTTGTGTAATCAGTTAGATCCGGGTTTACTTTTCTAACTAAAGGAATGGTGTTGTATTTCTTAATGATTTGTGTCCAGATTACATCAGCGCCTACTTTTTCAAAAGAAGTTTTGATTACCGGATTGAATTTACTGTACAAAGCGGTTGTCGTACTGTTTTGTAAATAACTGGTTGCCGCACTTTCGTTGCCCAACAAAATATTTTTGGCATCGGTAAACGACATGTTTTTAACCGCAGAAACAAAAATTGGTGTAGCTTCTTTAACAGCATCTTCAGCAGCACGATTCATAGCTTTTATACCTTCATCGGCAAGAGAGGATAATCCTACTCTTCGTAAAGTAGCGTCAACCTTTTGTAATTCTTCCGGCATTAGGATTTTTACCGCTTCATTTTTATAGAAGCCGTCAACAGCGGTTAGTTTGCTTACTTGCTGTGTAATTCCTTTGTTCAAAGCTTCCTTTAATCCCGAAGCAATATCAACATTTCCGGTGCCATTAATCTTTGACGACAATTGCGATAGCTGATCTAAAGTTTTTTGGATCTGAGCATTAGAAGTGAAAGAAAATGTAAGCGTAAGTAACAGAAGTAGAATCTTTTTCATTAAAGTGTAATTTTATAAGTTTTCAAAAATACTACTTATTCAAAAATAAAGCCACAATTTTATTTTTGGAGAAGAAACCAATTTGTTGGATACTTAACAGTTTTTTGGGAGGTTCTAAGGTGCAGAGATGCAAAGGTTTTATTTGAATTGAATAATGGTTCTAGGTAGTTTTTTAGAATCAAACTATTTCTTCTAAAAATAAAACTTAGCACCTTAGTAACTCAGGATTTCAGAGCTTCAGTATTTTTTCTAGAAAAAACCTCCATCAAGATTTTTTCGGGATATTTGTTTAATTCCGGTATTGGTATAAGAATAGCTGGATGCTTCCGTCCATTTCCAATTGGAATTAGTATCACTGTCTATGCCAGCTGCCGAGTAGATAATTTTGATGTTATTGTCGGTGGTAGCCATTTTCAGCCAAAGAAAGAATTCCTTATTTTTGGGTGTAGTCTCATTTTTAGAACAATATTGCAGTCTGTCTAAAACTTCGGGATCTTCTTTAAACCATTTTTTTAAAAAAATCAAATGTGTTTCAGAGCACTGATATCCCAGATTCAGAGCCCAAAGGAACTTACATTTTAAGTTGCTTTCGTCTTTTTTTTTATCACCATCCCAGTAACAGTCATGGTCGACACCAGTAGTAACAAATCCAAGTGCAGCCCGCTGTGGATCGGTTAAAGTTTTAATGTAGTCTTCGTTAAGCTGAAGAACACCTTGCTTATTTAACCAAAGTATTTTGATATAATCAGTTTGGGGCGGAACGGTTTTGTTATCAGGTTTTTGGTTTATATTGTGAGGTTCGTTAGTTTGTGAGAAAACGGAATAATTGAAACTTAAAGCTAAGGTTAAAAAAAGCAAACGTAGGCTCATAGTGCGATAGTGTAAAAAAGTATAAGGGAGGAAAGTATTTTGTAAGAGTATTTTATTTTTTTAGCAAATCAATTTTTTCTTTAGTGTCTTCTACATAAAGACTCATTTCGTCGTATTTCCATGTTCCGTTTTTGGTTCCCACTACAAATAAAGTTCCCCTGCTTTTTGAGCCTCTGATTGGAATTTGCAAGTTGCAATGCTCTACACTATTGCTTGAATTAACACTGCCTGAGGCAACTCCGTTGTCTTCAATAGGACTACCCAGTTTCTCCAGCACTATTGCATTATGCTGCGCTTCGTTCATGGCAGATTTATAAGAATCAGATTCTTTGAGCATGGTGGTAACTCCAAAGACAAGTGCGGCTATAAATAAGCCAAACAGCACCACAAGACTTAAACATCCGGTTGGAACAAACCATTTCCAGTTTCTGTCCCACCAGCTTTTTCGAACTTCAGTATAATCGTCTTCCATAAAAAAGGGTAATTTTAGAGTTGCATTTGAGTTAATAAAGATAGTATTATTCTTCTAAACTCTAAATTCAAATCTAAAATTACCCAATCTGAAATTCCCCAATTAAATAATATTCCCCTCAACCCTTTTTTAAAGTTATAATTAGCGTTCTTTTTAGTTAGATACTACTCCCGTCTGAGGAGAAACCGTTTTGTTTAATTCAGCATCTCGCTCATAAACATCCTGAAAGAAACCAATTTCTCCATTTTCATTGACCAGCGAGGTAAAATAAGTAATATAAATAGGTACTTTTTTAGTTAGTTTAAAACTGTTTTCTACTTTGCCCGCCATAGCTTTATCTATTTTATCGGGTGTCCATTCAGGATAATCTTTAAGCATGGCAGTAGCTAATTCTTTAGCCATTTTTACGTTTATACAACCATGGCTGAACGTTCTTTTTTCAAAATCGAATAAAGTTTTAGATGGAGTATCATGCATATAGATGTCATCAGGGTTCGGAAACATAAATTTTACTAATCCTAATGAGTTTTCAGGACCCGGTTTTTGTCTCACCTGACCATTTACTATTTCCATATTCTTTTTGGCTAAATAATTTTTATCCTCAGCGATTTTACTTTTCAACTCATTGTTTACAATACTTTGCGGAACGGTCCAGTAAGGGCTAAAAACGATTCTTTCAATTTCGCCATTAAAAATGGTTGTTTTAGTTAATGGTGCTCCAACAAAGACACTCGAAGACAGTTGCACCTTCCCATTTTTTACATAAATCAATTCGTAGGAAGGAACGTTGACTAAAACATACTCATCGCAACCGGCCATCTGATCCGAAATAGTACGACATCTCTCCATGTTAAGTTTTAGGGTCTCTATTTTATCGGCCAGAGGAACATTCATTTCTTTAATGTGTTCTTCTGCTAAAATATAGTTAGGTTTGAAACCGTTACGAACTTTATACTTCATTACAGCATCCATTAATTCACGGTCGTAAACGTTACTTTTAGAATCATTTTTTAAATCTCCTAATAAGTATAAACGCGTTCTGACTTGGGCGATAGTATTTGAAACAGCATCCGGACGTAAATCTTTATAAGGTGTTTCTTCCGGAACAATAGGCTTCCATTTATTAGAACGGTCTAGTTTTTTATATTTTTTCAGAACGTCCTGTAATTTGTAATATTGATCATATGCTACTTTAATATTTTCAGTGGACGAAGTAGTAGCTTCTTCAATAGTGCTGTAATTTAAAAAATCTTTCAGCATAGCATCATACGAGATTTTTTTCCCGGCATCGGCATTCGTTTTTTTGGCGTAAGCAATATATAAAGAACTCAAAAGCATATCTGCATCTGTTTTAGACAGCTTTGTTGCTGAAGAAGAAAAAAGAGCATCGATTTCTTTTTGATAAGGAACAATCAAATCATTCGTTTTTTTAGCTTTTTGATATAATGCAGAGCCAAACTCATTGATAGTATCTTCATCAAACCAAATAGTTCCCGGAGTTCTGTTTTTGTATAATGACATGACGTCAGATTTATATTTTTTCAAATCAGAATATCTTTTAAAGAAGTCATTTGAAATTTCGTTTACATTATCAGAACCTGAATTCTTGTAAACGGGTGCGACAGTTGAAGTTTTTTTATAAGAAACGTTCTTATGATCAGTTTTGGCAAAAGAAGAAACAAAAAAACTTAGTACTATAATTAGGCTGAGTGGATATAATGTTTTCATTTTTTAAATTTTTACGTTTTTACTTTTGTAGGTAGTTTTAGGTAAAAATTTGGGGATTTTTTGTACTACTAAATTACTTTATGGTATTGATTTACAGGTTCTTGTATTTTGTTTAAATATTTCAAGATTTCCATGTTGTTAACATTTTTATAAGACTTATATAGGATAAATCAACTTAGTATTCAAATTGTTACCCCTCCGAATAAAAAAAGATTCTTTTTTTTTGTTAACAAAAAGATATTAGCATGATCGAATGTTGTAATATTTTGTAAATTGCTCCCTTAAAATTATCATATTCATAAAATGGAACAACAAATACCATATATTCCTAAAAATAAAGTAAGAATTGTAACCGCAGCGTCTCTTTTTGACGGACATGATGCAGCGATAAACATTATGCGTCGTATTATTCAGTCAACCGGAGTTGAGGTAATTCACCTTGGGCACGACCGTAGTGTTGAGGAAGTGGTCAATACCGCTATTCAGGAAGATGCGAATGCGATTGCTATGACATCGTATCAGGGAGGGCATAATGAATATTTTAAATACATGTATGACCTGCTGAAAGAAAAGGGAGCGGGGCACATTAGAATTTTTGGAGGCGGAGGCGGAGTAATTCTTCCAAGCGAAATTTCAGAATTACATGAATATGGTATTACAAGAATTTATTCTCCGGATGATGGTCGTTCTTTAGGTTTACAGGGAATGATTAATGATTTGGTTCAACGTTCAGATTATCCTATTGGAGATCAGTTAAACGGAGAAATCGATCATATCGAAAATAAAATTCCAACCGCAATTGCACGTTTGATTTCAGCAGCAGAAAACTTCCCTGAAATTGCAAAACCGGTTTTTGATAAAATTCACGAAAGCAACACCGATTCTAAAATTCCTGTACTTGGAATTACCGGAACAGGTGGAGCCGGAAAATCATCTTTAGTAGATGAACTGGTTCGTCGCTTTTTAATTGATTTTCCTGAAAAAACTATCGGATTGATTTCTGTCGATCCGTCAAAAAGAAAAACGGGAGGAGCATTACTGGGAGACAGAATCCGTATGAATGCGATCAATAATCCTCGTGTTTATATGCGTTCGCTGGCAACACGTCAGTCGAATTTGGCCTTATCCAAATATGTTGCCGAAGCCATTCAGGTTTTAAAAGCAGCAAAATACGATTTGATCATTCTGGAAACTTCAGGAATCGGACAATCCGACACCGAGATTATGGATCATTCGGATGTGTCTTTATATGTAATGACACCGGAATTTGGTGCTGCAACACAATTGGAGAAAATCGACATGCTTGATTTTGCCGATTTGGTAGCTTTGAACAAGTTTGACAAAAGAGGAGCATTAGACGCTATTCGTGACGTTAAAAAACAATACCAGCGCAATCATAATCTGTGGGATAAAAATCCTGATGAAATGCCGGTTTTCGGAACTATCGCTTCTCAGTTTAACGATCCGGGAATGAATACGCTTTATAAAGCGATCATGGACAAGATTGTAGAGAAAACACAATCGGAGCTGAAATCGACTTTTGAAATTACGAAAGAAATGAGCGAGAAAATCTTCGTGATTCCGCCACACAGAACCCGTTATTTATCTGAAATCGCAGAGAATAACAGATCTTATGATGAAATCGCAGCTTCACAGCAAAAAGTAGCTCAAAAATTATACGGAATTTTTAAAACCATCGAATCGGTTTCAGGGAAAACTCCGCAAATCAATAAAGCCGGAATAGATGACACAAGTGTCTTCCTGAGCGGAGTCGAAGGACTGAAAGCAGCCGAAACGCACGACGAAAACAGAATCTTTTTAAACCTGTTACTCAATCAGTTTGATAAGGTAAAAATGGATTTAGATCCATACAACTGGGAAATTATTTTGAATTGGGACGAAAAAGTAGCCAAATATAAAAATCCGGTTTACTCGTTTAAGGTGCGTGATAAAGAAATTAAAATCGCGACCCATTCTGAAAGTTTGTCGCATTTGCAAATTCCAAAAATTGCTTTACCTAAGTACGAAGCTTGGGGCGATGTTTTACGTTGGAATTTACAGGAAAACGTTCCGGGAGAATTTCCGTTTGCGTCAGGATTGTATCCGTTCAAACGTGAGGGCGAAGATCCGTCAAGAATGTTTGCGGGCGAGGGTGGACCGGAAAGAACCAACAAGCGTTTTCACTACGTAAGTGCGGGATTACCGGCAAAACGACTTTCAACTGCCTTTGATAGTGTGACTTTATACGGAAACGATCCGGATTTACGTCCTGATATTTATGGAAAAATTGGTAATGCCGGAGTTTCGATCTGTTGTCTGGACGATGCGAAAAAACTGTACTCAGGTTTTGATTTGGTTCATGCCCTGACTTCGGTAAGTATGACCATCAACGGACCGGCGCCGATGCTGTTAGGTTTCTTTATGAATGCGGCTATCGATCAGCAATGTGAATTGTACATTAAAGCCAATGATTTAGAAAAAGAAGTTGAAGCTAAAATCAATAAAATATACAAAGAAAAAGGAACAGAACGTCCGAAATATCAGGGCGATCTTCCGGCAGGAAACAACGGTCTGGGATTAATGCTTTTGGGTGTTACCGGAGATCAGGTTTTACCTTTGGAGGTTTATAACGATATCAAAGTAAAAACCTTATCGCAAGTTCGTGGAACCGTTCAGGCCGATATTTTAAAAGAAGATCAGGCACAAAACACCTGTATTTTCTCTACGGAGTTTGCACTGCGATTAATGGGTGACGTTCAGGAATATTTTATTACGCAAAACGTTCGTAATTTCTATTCTGTTTCGATTTCAGGATATCATATTGCCGAGGCTGGAGCAAACCCAATTACCCAATTGGCTTTCACGCTTTCAAATGGTTTCACTTACGTGGAATATTACTTAAGCCGTGGCATGAACATCAACGATTTTGGACCAAACTTGTCGTTCTTCTTCTCGAACGGAGTAGATCCTGAATATTCGGTAATTGGACGTGTGGCACGTAAAATTTGGGCAAAAGCCATGAAAAACAAATACGGAGCCAACGAAAGAGCACAGATGTTGAAATACCATATTCAAACTTCCGGACGTTCGTTACACGCTCAGGAGATTGATTTCAATGATATTCGTACCACATTACAGGCTTTGTATGCGATTTACGACAACTGTAATTCATTGCATACCAATGCTTATGACGAAGCGATTACCACACCAACCGAAGAATCAGTGCGTAGAGCCATGGCGATTCAGTTGATTATCAATAAAGAATTAGGTCTGGCGAAAAACGAAAACCCAATCCAGGGATCGTTCATCATCGAAGAATTAACCGATTTGGTAGAAGAAGCCGTTTTACAGGAATTCGACCGAATCACAGAGCGTGGCGGAGTATTAGGTGCAATGGAAACGATGTACCAGCGTTCTAAAATTCAGGAAGAAAGTCTGTATTACGAAACCTTGAAACACAACGGAGATTTCCCAATTGTGGGGGTAAACACCTTCTTAAGTTCAAAAGGTTCGCCAACGGTAATTCCGGCTGAGGTAATTCGTGCCACCGAAGAAGAAAAACAATATCAAATTACGATGCTGGATAACTTACACCAGTTCCACGAAACAAAAGTAAGCGAGCACTTGCGCCAACTACAGGAAGCCGCCATTAAAAACGAAAACTTATTCGCCCATTTAATGGAAGCGACTAAGGTTTGTTCGCTGGGGCAGATTACTTCGGCCTTGTTTGAAGTTGGCGGACAGTATAGAAGGAATATGTAAAAAACATTTCAAATGTCCGAAATTATCGGACGTTTAAGCAATATTGAAACCTCTCAAGATTTTTGGGAGGTTTTTTTGTTTTTACAAAGCATATTTATGGAGCTAATTGTTACCTTGCTAAAAATAATAGCCCATATGTTAAAAAGATTGAAACATTTATTTACAATTTTAATTGCCGGAATTTCTTTGGTTTCCTGTAGTAATGCCGATGAGGACTCATCAAATAATAATAATGATCCGTTGGTAAAACAAATAAATTTTGAAGGAGCTAATTTTACAGGTTTGCCCGTTTATCCAAGTGAGATAAAATTTAATTTCGAATATGACAATAGCAAAAGATTAATCAAAAAAGTAGGAGGTTATTTAGCAGTCGCTCCTACTACAGGTTATGACAGATATTTTTCAGATAAGGTATGTACATCATTGGTTTATAATGATAATAAGGTTACTGTTGAGAATTTTTATGATTCAGATATTTATACAGTTGCAAAAAGTACCCTTTATTATACTTTAAACAGTGCAAATCTGATTGTAGAAAAAGAAATACCCAATACGATTGCTAATAATTCAAGAAAGTTAGTTTATAAATATTCAGATGGGAAACTTACTGAGATCATAACGAGTTATCCCAATATGAAATACTATGCAAATGATCCTACTGATTTTGTATTGACATTCTCGGAGAAATTTTATTATGATGCCAATAATAATTTGACAAAGACAGAAAGTACAGAGTTGCACAATGGAAAGAGCGAGGGAGAAAAAATCGTAAGGACTTTTGAAGATTATGATACTTCTTATAATCCATATAAGAGAATGCAATTATTGGAAGAATATTTTTATCGTTCGCTTTCCAGAAATAATTTTAGAAAATATAGCGAGACTATTGATCACTATGGGGAGGTTTCAACGAAAAAAACGAGCTGGACATTTGTTTATGATACGCAAGGGAATATAGTAGTGAATTAGTATTAAACAATAAGGATCTCATACAGTTTGTCATTTCGACGCAAGGAGAAATCTTCGTACGCTGAACACGCACTGTTGGGGAGCTACTTGCTAAGATTTCTCCTTGCGTCGAAATGATAAGATTGCGTAAAAACTTTGCGACTTAGCGTCTTTGCGAGATTCTAGGTTTGAACTTTCTCCTTTGCATCCCTGTCTTCCCCTGTTTGTCATTTCGACTGGAAGGAGAAATCTTCGTACGCTGAGCACGCAATGTTGGGGAGCTACTGGTGAAGATTTCTCCTCCGTCGAAATGACAAGATTGCGTAAAAACTTTGCGATTTAGCTCCTTTGCGAGATTCTAGGTTTGAACTTTCTCCTTTGCATCCCTGCCTTGCTCTGTTTGTCATTTCGACGTAAGGAGAAATCTTCGTACGGTGAGCACGCACTGTTGGGAAGCTACTTGCGAGGATTTCTCCTCCGTCGAAATGACAAGATTGCGTAAAAACTTTGCGACTTAGCGTCTTTGCGAGATTCTGAGGTTAGAACTTTCTCCTCCGTCGAAATGACAAGATTGTGCAGAATCTTATAAAAGGTAAAAAAGAAAACCTCCCAAAAATGAGAGGTTTATTTGTATCGATTTAAGTTCTGTTAAGCTTTTGTTTTTACTGGTATTTTGCTCTTCTGCTGTAATTTTGCTATAAGATCATCTGCTTCCTGATTTAGGGAAAGCGATCGCAGCGATTCTGCGTATCGGTAATAATATTCGGGTTCTAAATCGGTGGTGAGGGCGAAAAGTTCGCGGTACCATTTGGCTGCTTTATCAAGATTACATTTGGCATAGCAGGAATTTCCCAGTTTTTGAAATAAATCAACAGATTTATAGCCTTTTGCTGCAACCCTTTCGTAAGTTTTCATCACATCAACGTAGGCATATTTGTCACTTACTTTATCGGTTTGATACAATTTTTCACTTTGAGCGGAGACACGAATAGAAAACAGAGTCAATAGCATTACAATAGCTAATTTTTCTTTCATGCAAATAGATTTAAATGGGGACTTGATATTATTTTTATTTTTTTGGAACAATTTAAAAGCAAGAGAATTATTTAATATTAGCTGATTGTGTTTTTTGCAAATATATCTAAATCAGTAATATAACATGCATTTTGACGATGTTTTTTTGACTTTATCGATAAAATTAGAGTCGAAAACAATAGTAAAATCTTGTCTGGTAAATAATTTCTTATGGATATAAAAACGTTTAAGGCTTGAAATTATTTTAGTTGCGATAAAAAATAATCTAACTTTATAAAGATTTAGAAGACGGCAGTATGAGAATGGAAGACTATTTAAATAAAATAAATAATTTGCTTCTTGTAGAAAATAGAGTTGGGCTTCGTGTTAATGCTGAGTTGGAAGAGCTTATTTTAAAAACAGCGTTAGAGAGTAGTCAAAGCTATTTCAGGCTGGAGATGCTTTTTCAAAAAGCAGACAATACTAGTGTGACATTAAATCCTGAAATTTTTCAATTTATTGCCAATTGTTACGGTTTGCTGTTTATGGATGAGAAAGAAACCGGAAATGTTTGTTTTGTGCACAGTCCGGAATTACGACCTGAGTTTAAACAAAGCTTTACGGCAATTGATGTTTTAGATTTAAGTTATGCTATTTTGCATTCGTCACTTTATAGCGAAGATTTAAAAGTAGGCGAACTAAAAATTCCTATACCACAAGATGTTGCTGTATTTTGGAAACTAGTTCAAATAGGAGAGGAATTACGAGGGAAAGAAAAGGAATAAACAAAAAAAGCATCAGCCCCGCTGATGCTTTTCAATTTCAAGTAAAAACAATTAGCGACGGAAAGCAGGGCTTTTGTTCACTGATTCGTCCATCTTTACAGTTTTTGATTTCTTAGCAGAAACCGTAATTTCATGTTTGGCAACTTTACCATTTTCTTTTACTTCCAGGATGTAAGTTCCGGCAGGATATGCCTCTAAACTTAAAGTTTTTGACGTTTCTAACTGGTTTGAAGAAGTTTCTCCTGTGTAAACCAAATTATTGTTTTCGTCATAGATAGTAAAAACTGATTTCTCAACAGAGTTTAAAGTAAAACTAACTACTTTTCCATTTCCGGTTTTTATATTTAAAATATAATCTCCTTTTCCATCAATTGCATACGTAAAGATTGTTGTTAAAAATACGGCAACAACTAAGCCCACCTTCGTTAAATTTGTCATTTTTTTTTAATTGTTTATTACTATTTTCGAAACGCGTAAAACTACAAATAGAAATTTAATTTTATACAAAAAACTCACTTTTTTCAATGCCTAAATTGCTGAATTAAAGATGTTTCTGTGTTTTACGTGAACTATGTACGTATTTACTGGGATAACGGATGTTTTTATTTTGAGTTTTTTTTTGAGTGTGTAAATTACTCTTTTATAATTATTAAGAATATTTTTCTAAAAATATAAAAATCAGTTGTTTGAGATGAGGGAAGGACACAAAAAAACAGCTCAATAACGACAAAGAGCTGTTTAAAACGTACTATTTTCACTAACTAAATAAATTCGCTTTTTTGGGTAAAGGGGTAAAATTTTAACGTGCTGCGACACTTGATTTTTTGGCAGAAAAACCTGCTTTATAACTCGATGAAATTGCTTTTCTGGACAATACTGTTGTAGCATCGGTTATGGTAATTTCATGTCTTACTTTTTTGATGTTATCCTCAACTTCCAGAAAGTAGGTTCCTGCTGGGAGTTCTTCCAGATTAAAAGTTCTCAATATTCCATCTTTACCTGAAGCATTTTCAGTGTAAAGTGTGCTGCCGTCTTTATCATAAATTGCCAGGTTTGCTTTTTGCACTTTGTTAAGGGCAAATGAAATTAGCTTTCCGTTGGCTTTTAATACATGAAGATTAAAATCTTCATTCCCGTCAATTGCATAGGTACTCATTCCTGTGAAAAGTACTGCACATACTAAACTTAATTTTAAAATCTTTTTCATGACTTTTAGTTTTTAGATTAATAGTTCTAATTATCTGATGCTAAATTACTTAGTGCATGGTGATTTTCTCACAACTCTGTTTTCTTATTTCTATGCTATATTCTCATTTACGAAACCGTTATAGGTTAAAATTTAGATTTTATCCAGTGCTATTGTTAATTTGATTGTGATTTTTTAATGTTTGCTTAAATTGTGATAATGTTGATTTAGTTGTGTTTCTTACAAAAAAATAACCGCAAGGCGCGCAAGGTTTTTTTTATTATACATTACGTGTAGTAACCGCAAAGTACGCAAGGCTAAATATTGATAAACCTTTGCGTACTTTGCGATAGTTAAAAATAATCTTTGATAAAAAACCTTGCGCACCTTGCAGTTAAACCATTAGTTTACAAACAAAAAAAACAGCTCAATAACCACAAAGAGCTGTTTTAAAACAATCACGTTTTTAACTTTACTAACTATCTAACCTCATTTTTATACTTTATGAAAGCATAAACTTTTTAACGTACTGCTACGTTTGAATTTTGAGCAGAGAAATCTGCTTTATAGGTTGATGAAATTGCTTTTGCAGACAATATTGATTTGTCATCTGTAATTGTAATTTCATGTCTTATTTTTTTAACATTGTCTTCCACTTCTAAGAAATAAGTTCCTTCAGGAAATTCTTCTAAACTGAAGGTTCTTAAAATTCCTTCTTTACCTGAAGCATTTTCTGTATAGATTAATGAACCGTTTTGGTCATAAATACTCAAACTTGCTTTATGCACCTGGTTTAGAGCAAACGTAATTAGCTTTCCATTAGCCTTCAATACATGAAGGTTAAAATTGTTGTTACTATTTCCATTTCCGTCAATTGCATAAGTACTTATTCCTGAAAAGAGTATCGCACATACTAAACTTAATTTTAAAATGTTTTTCATAGCTTTTCGTTTTAAATGATTCGTTCATTTCTCTGATGCTAAAGTACTTCTATAACAGATTTTTTTTCGCAACTCTATTTGCCAATTTATGTGCTGTATTCTCATTTACGAAACCGTTATAGGTTAAAATTTGAATTATTATAGGTGTTTTTGTTAATTGTGTTGTTATTTTTCAATGATTTGAAATTTTGATTGATTTCGGAATACGACTATAATTCTTACGTAAATGCTGTATACTTATAAAAAGACCTGATTAAATAGGATATATTAAAAAAAAGATTGTAAAAAAAACGAGTATAAAAAAAATACGGAAATATTTGTGATTTTGGATTTAGTGTTTTTCGATTTTTTATGATATATTCTCATTTACGAAACCGTTATAGGTTAAAATATGAATTATGTTAGGTGTTTTTGTTAAATTCGCTATTATTTTTTAAAAACTTTATCATGAAGACGATTGCCCCTGCTCTTGAAGTGATATCTAATTCTTACGGAAGCTCTTTTACGTATACCAAACATGCTGAAAAAATGAACAGTAAAGCACATTTATGGCATTACCATCCGGAAATTGAGCTGGTATACATTAATGGGGGAGCGGGTAAAAGACAAATTGGGAGTCATGTTTCGTATTATACCAATGGGAGTTTACTTTTGATAGGAGCCAATCTGCCACATTGCGGTTTTACAAATGAAATGACGGGAAATACAGATGAAACGGTTATTCATATCAAACCTGAATTTTTGGGAAATGATTTTTTTGTGGCACCCGAAATGAAAAAAGTTCGAAATGTTTTGAATCAGTCGAGAGGAGGGATCGCTTTTGGAGGAGAAACGAAGAAAAATGTGGGTAAAAGGATTGAAATGATGGAGAATCAGCTTCCGTTTGAACGTTTGCTGACACTTTTAAGTATTTTAGATGAGTTGGACTCATCGGAAGAATATACTGTGCTGAATGCGGATGGTTTTTCGTTAGAATTGCAGACTCAGGATAATGACCGAATGAATGTAATTTTTAATTATGTGAAAGATCATTTTCAGGAATCGATTGCTATAGACGAAGTTTCGAGCCTGATCAGTATGACAACACCTTCTTTTTGCCGATACTTTAAAAAGATTTCGAACAAAACGTTTACCGAATTTGTAAACGAATACCGTTTGGTACACGCCTCAAAACTTCTGGCAGAGAAACCTATAAGTATTAATGAAGTCTGTTATGAAAGCGGTTTTAATAATTTTAGCCACTTCAGTAAATCGTTTAAACAGTATACCGGTAAAAGTGCTTCGCAGTACCGTAACGAACATAAAATTATCATTCAGTAAAGTTGTATGGTTTCACTGAGACTCGCGAAGAAATAACACAGAGATACACTAAGGTTTTTTAGTCCTTTGTGTACCCCTGCGTATTCTCTGTGAATATCTGTGGAATTATATTGTGTCTCTTTGCGGAATTCTGTTGTTTCACAGAGACTCGCGAAAAAAACAACACAGAGATACACAAAGTTTTCTAATCCTTTGCGTATCTCTGCGTGTCCTTTGTGTCTCTTTGCGGAATTTTTACTTATTGAAGTTTTCAGCAAAGAAGCCTAACATATATTTATAGAGCTCTATACTATTTGATTCTTTTTGAAAGCCGTGTCCTTCATCGTATTTTACCATATATGGAACTTCAAAACCTTTTGCACGCATCGCTTTAACGATTTGATCAGACTCATTGATGTTTACTCTCGGATCATTTGCCCCCTGTGCTACAAATAAAGGTTTTTTGATTTTATCAATCTGAAATATTGGAGAAACTTCTTTAGCTATTTCAGCTTCCTTCGGATTATCCAAATCATACCATATTTCTTTTACCATTTCTTTATAGGGTTTCCAGTATTCCGGAAACGAGTTAAAAAAGGTGAAAATATTAGAAACCCCCACATAATCTACTCCACAGGAATATAAATCGGGTGTTTTTATTAATCCCATTAAGGTAGCATATCCTCCATGGCTTCCTCCGTAAATAGCCACTTTACTTTGATCGATCCAACCTTGTTTTATCACATATTTTACTCCGTCTTCTACATCATCCATTACCTTTCTTCCAATTTGTTTGTAACCGGATTGTAGAAATTCTTTACCATATCCTCCCGAAATTCTAAAATTAACTTGTAATGTAGCATATCCTCTACTGGCAAACAATTGTGCTTCAGGGTTGAAACCCCATTCATCTCTAATGGTTTGTGGCCCTCCGTGAGGATTAACAATCAAAGGGACTTTCTTTCCTTCTAAAGCGGCTTTAGGTAACGTTATGTATCCATGGATGGTTAAGCCATCTCTGCTTTTGAATTCAATAGGTCGCATTACTGCCATATCTTCTTCTTTCAGCTGAGGCATAAGATCATAAAGCAATTTTATGTTTTTTGTTTTTGTATCATATTCATAATACTTTCCATAAAGTTTATCACTAGTTACGAAAACCAAAAGTTTATTTTCATTGTTATCCGAAGAGACAATTGAGAAATCTTTATCTTTAAATTGTGCTGACAGTTTACTGTAAACCTCTTTATAAAATTTACTTACCGGTATCGTTATTCCTTTTACGCCAGTATAGCTAATGTAATCCAGTTCATAGTTTCTGTTTTTACGAGCGGTACTTATAGAGCTTACATCATAAACCGGGTCCGAATAAACTTCTTTAATAATTGTATTTTTCTTCAGGTTGTATAATACAATTCTTTCTTTGTCGCTATCAAGGTTGGTTACTACATAGGCTTCGTCCTTATTTTTAGAATTATCATTCAGTTCGATAATACTGAAGGTGTTTTTCCAGTCTGTTGATTGGATAAGGTTAAATTTGCCTGTTTCTAAATCTTTATAGAATGTTTTCGTGGTCAGACCATTTTCCAGGACCGAATAACCTCTCATGTTTCCGTCTTTATCAAATAAATAACTATTAATAGGGCTATTAACGTCTTTATTTTCATAAAGCTGGGTCATTTCTCCGGTAATAAAGTTTATTTTGAAGGGTTCAAAGATCTGTTTGTTGTTTTTATTAAGTGCTACAATAACGAAGTTAGTATCCTTGATGATATTTACAGATCTTAAGGTTACCCCTTCAAAAGGAGTTAAATCTTTTACATTTTTACCATCGATATCTACAGCATAAAGATGGTGATTTTCGTTGCCTCCTTTATCCTGTGTATAAAATAGCCTTTTCTTGTCCAGCCAGCCATAACTTCCAATAAGATCCTCTTTCTCTACAATAGCTTTTGTAATTTTTCCTGTTTTCAGTTCTTTTACATACACATGATTTTTTTTGTCTTTATCTTTTTCTTTATAAGATAAGTATTGCCCGTCCGGTGAAATTTTGAAGGATGAAGCATTTGGTCTTGCGAAATAGTCTTCTACTCTGTATTTGAAATTTCCTTTATCAAAAGAGACCATCTTCTCAAGACTTTCTTTAGAAGAAGGCAATGTAGCATCACCCGGTAGTTTTGCCGCAGTACTTTGTGCATTTGCTGCAATTGCTGACACAAAAATAGATACAGCAGTTAAGATTTTAAGATTCATATTCATAACTTATTTGCTTTGAAGTTTAATTGATTTTATATCAGTAGATTAAATAAAAATATTGATACTTTGATTTTTCCTAGGACAAATTTCGGGAAGTGCTGTTACATTGTGGGTTATCAGACTGTTATATAGTGTTAAATAGTGTTATCACAGCTTTTATGGTATCTTGTTAATGTGTAACTTCGAAATAATTTAAAGAAAACTATATGAATAAATTCTTTGTTAGTTTTGGAAAACCATTGTTCATCCTGACCATTATTGTCGTTTTGACTTTTCAGGGATATTGGATTGTGGTAAATTACGAAAATAAAAAAGTAGAAATTTTGGAGCGGGTACAATCCGAAGCTACCCAGCTATTGCTGATGAATATGCTTAAGAGCTCTGCTTTACAGGAAAAGTTGGATAAGATAAATAAAAAGGGGAATAAATCTAAGGCAGAAAATATTGAAGTATATGTTTCAGCGCCAAAAACAGAGGTGATTGACGAGCGCTTAAAAGTTCCGGATGGTGGCTTGTTTTATAAGGATGAAAAATTGGACTACATTTTATATACTTCGGTTAGAAAGATATTGAAAACATTACTGAAAAAAGATACTGAAATCCAGATCTATTTTGAAGGTAAAGACGTTAAGAGAACCTATCCAAAAGGTGTTACAATTACAGATCAAAATACGACAAAAACGATAAACTCATTTCAGCAGGATAGTAATAAATACCGCATCCATATCGTCAATATGTCGGCTGTCGCAATTTATGAAATTAAAGAAATTATATTTTTTTCGATATTTTATGTTCTTCTTTTTTTGATTACTATTTTCATTCTTTTCAAGAGTCTGGTTTTTAATCGGAATTTATTGCAGAATAAGGAGGTTTTCACACGCAATATGACGCACGAACTAAAAATACCTATTTCAACGATACTGATTGCAACAGAAGCCCTCGAAGCGTATACAATTGAAGAAGAGCCTGCAGATGTAAAAAAATATGCTGGCGCTATTCAAAGAGCAGCAAATCAGCTTTCTTTTCTGGTAGATTCTATTCTTCAGCACGCGAGAAGCAGCAATAGTAATGAAAAATTAGTTCTGTCCTCCGTGAATTTACTATCTTTAGTACAGGAAGTGGAAGTGGATCTGGCTCATATAGTTTTGAAAAAAAAGGCAGAAATCAATTTCGGAAATGTCGATGAAAATGTAGAGATCAAAGGCAATCGGGTTCAGTTGAGGCAGATCTTTCTGAATTTACTCGATAACGCTCTGAAATATTCCGAAAGAGATCCCAGAATTATAATTTCCGCCGAGAAAAAGAGCAATATCGTAACCATTAGAATTCAGGACAACGGTATTGGTATTCCCGAAAAATACAGAGAAGAAATCTTTGCACCTTATTTTAAAATCATGAAGGATAACACCCACAATGTAAAAGGATTCGGTTTAGGGTTGAGTTTTGTGCGTGAATCCTTGAAAAAACAAGGTGGGACTATTAGAGTTTTGAAACAAAAAACAGAAGGCACCACTATCGAAATCAAAATACCTGCTTATGAGTAAACCTAAAATATTATACTTAGAAGACGATTCTGATTTGGGAGAAATCACTTCGATGCTGCTGGAAAAAAAAGGATTTGAAGTAGAATGGATACTTGATGGCGCTGAAGGACTTGAAGTGCTCAAAGGGCAGTCGTTTGACCTTATTGTGGCAGATATTATGATGCCAAAGCTTGACGGTTATTCTTTATTAAAGCAAATAAGAGAAGATGGAAATACGATTCCTTTGATTCTTCTTTCGGCACGTGTGCTCACAGAAGATGTGCTGCAGGGTTTTTCTTTAGGTGCAGATGATTATATTCGAAAACCATTCAGTGCGGAAGAACTCACCGCCAGAATAAACAGACTCCTGACAAGGGGGGGGACTGCTATTGATGAACGGAAAAAGAAAAACGTCATCATTGGTGATTATGAATATGATCCGGAGAGCTATAAATTAATTCATAAGAAAAGAGTTATTGTCCTTTCTCCACGATCAGGAGAGATACTTTACCGTCTTGCCACCGGTGAAAACAGAACACTTCCAAGAAAAGAAACACTTATTGAGCTTTGGGGAGATGATAGTTTTTTTAACGGAAGAAGCTTAGATGTATTTATTTCAAAACTGCGAAAAAATCTTTCTGAGGATCCTAAAATCAGTATTATCAATATTAGAGCGCAGGGGTATCGCCTGATTATCGATTGAAATCAGAATATTCCTTATTTTTTCGTAAAAACAGCATTCGCTAAGAAAAAAGTAATATCTTATGTCCTCTAAAACAAAAAATGTTACAAGTATGAAAAATGCCAGATTTCTATTGATTGTAGTGCTGTTATGTATCAGCGCAGTAAGTTATGCTGCAAAAGTGGATACCCTGCAAGTTGCAAGTACAGCCATGAGTAAAACTTACAAAGCAGCAGTTGTTTTGCCCAATTCGTATAGCAAAAGCAAAGCTGCATTTCCGGTGATGTATTTGCTGCATGGTGCTTACGGACATTTTAGCGATTGGCTGAAAAATACGCCCAATAAGAAATTAGTACAAAACTTATCCGATCAGTACAATATGATTATTGTAATGCCGGAAGGGGAGACTTTTAGTTTTTATCTGGATAGTCCGGTAAACAAAGGAAGTCAGTTCGAGACCTTTATCACACAAGAGGTTGTTCAAAAAGTAGATAAAACATACCGAACCATAAGCAACAGAAACGGAAGAGTAATCACGGGACTTTCTATGGGAGGCCACGGCGCTTTGTATTTGTCGGCCAAGCATCCTGACTTGTTTTGTGCTGCCGGAAGTATGAGTGGTGCAGTAGATATGGGTGCAATGCTAAACAGGGACGCATCCGCACAGATTGTAAAACTAATGCAGCCTGTTTTTGGAGATAAAAGCGACAGTTCTGAAATGTATGCGCAATATGCTGTGCTGGGAATGTTGGATAAACTTAAAGCGAATAAACTCCCTTTGATTATAGATTGTGGTGTTGATGATTTTCTGATTGAACCCAACAGAGAACTACACCGAAGACTGGTTTACAACAAAGTAGATCACGATTATACCGAACGTGCGGGAGCGCATACCTGGGAGTATTGGGAAAATTCACTGCCTTATCATGCTCTATTTTTTAATAAAATACTGCTTAAAAATCAGCAGGTTACGAAAAAATAATAGAAAATTCGAATAAGAACGGGGTCAAATATTTTTTTTGGTTTGATTTTTGGAATATCTTTATATATGTATATTCTAAAAACAAATAATACCACAGAAATTATGAAAAAGATACTTACCTTATTCGCAGTTGCAGTCGTTGGATTGATTACATTTTCAAGTTGTGAAGGACCGGAAGGGCCTCCGGGATCAGATTCTGCACTTTCTTATGTTTATGAAGTTGATGCCAATTTTGTTGGACCAAATTATTCTGTTACTAGTACGCCTTCAGGTATGCTGTCAGGAGATAATATCTTAGTGTATGAATTGGTAAGTACAAGCGGACCGGATAGTTGGGCATTATTGCCTCAGGTATACTATTTCAATAACGGTTTGGAAACTGCTCAATACAACTATACTTTTTCGAAAAATAGAGTTACAATCTTTATTACGGGTAGTTTAAATGATTATTCTCAATTGCCAAGTAGTTTTAGGTTAGGAAAAGTGTTCAGAGTAGTAATTATTCCGGGTGATGATGGCATAAATGCAAAAACTGGAAAAAAAGTTACGACTGATAATTTAGATTATAACACAGTTATCAAAAAGTATAGCATTGATGATAGTAATGTTAAGAAACTAAACTAATCATTGGAGTATAAAACAAAAAAGGAGATCATGATGATCTCCTTTTTTTGGACGTATGTTTTTATTGTTTAATGAAAGTTTTTTGAGTAATGCCTTGTATATTTTCAATTGTAATGAAATAGGTCCCAACGGGTAAATTCGCAACATCTACGCTTATTATTTTAGATGTCACGTTTGAAAAATTATTTGAATTTACTACATTACCCAAAACGTTTAAGATTGTAATTTTTGCATTACTCATATCGACAGTTGATTCAATGTTTAAACTTGAAGAAGTTGGATTTGGGTAAAGTTGTATATTGGGTTGAGAAGCAGTACCATCTAAATAAGTTTCGTTACTGTAACTTGTGCCTACTCCATATATGTATTTGCTATTAACTAAAACTGCATAGTTCATTGTAGCAATTCGTCTAAATTTATATGTAGATTTGAAACTATATCCTCCCCTTCTACCAGAAACAACGGTAAGTGGTAGCGAAGGAAGATAATCTTTAGAAGTCGCGCCCGGGATGTTTGACCATGAAGTAGTAGGATAACCTCCTTCTAAGCTTTGACTCTGCCATTGATAATTTGTTAAATAAATTCGGAAATCATAACCCTCCGGATAAGGATTGTCGAGACTGGCTGTAGATCCCGTGATAAGTTGTGGATTTTCGAAACTATTAAGAGATGTGATTTTTAAAGTTTGATCACAACAAATTGTATTATCATAACGCAATCCTCTAATTAAAATCTTTATATCATTACTTATTCTGGATATGTTTTGGTAAGTTGCTATTCTCCTAACTAAATAATAAGTATCTTCAGGGTTTGTAGATAAAGATGGATCCGAAAAATTTAAGTCTCCGTTTGATTCATTTGGTATCGTTATCCAAGGGTTGGAATTAAATTCGTTGTTTTTATATTGCCATTTATAACCATCAACATCCGTTACAATATCACCTCTGGTATTTGTATGCCATGGATCTTGCAACATGTTTAAGTTTATTTTAGATGAAGCTCCGTATAGATTTAATGTTTTGGTATTGGATAGTTCATAATATCCGTCGGAGTTAGATATGCTATTTGTGGAAATTGTATTGGTAAGTATCGGCGAAGGCGCAACTGTAATCGTTACAACGTTACTTTTGTTTGGTTTGTCAACACTATAATTATATCCTAAGTTTCTGGTAATAGTAAAATCTCCAGCTTCAGTAATATAGTCAATGTTTAGAACTTTATTTATATTGTCAAGATTTTGAAATCTTACACTTGGATTTCCGTTTGCAGCCCAAGAAGAGTTAATACCATATGCTTTGCCTTCGTAAGGATTGAGGTATTGAGAGCCAGTTATAGGAGAAGGTTTGTCTCCCAATCTTACAATTTGATTGCAACATAAAGTATTCGGTATTTTTGAAGGATCGGGGGCATCTGAAGGAGGATTTATAGTTCCACTTCCGTCTAGTGTTGCGTTCTTTATAACTGCTAAATTTGAACTTTTGAAGGCTGCTCCCGCTGGATTTTTGTATTCGGCATATATAAAACCTCCAGATGTTAAGAAATCTCCCCAGCTAAGATTTATATTGAAACTTGCGATTGCGAATTTTCCACCTCCAAAATAGAGTTGTCCACCATCACCTCCGATAGCAATATTTGCGTTTTGAGGAGATAGTTTTGAAAAATAAATTTTGATCGTACCTTGATCTCCAATTGCTGCGTTAGAAGGAACTTCTACTTTGGCTGATAATGAAATACTTGAATATGAAACTCCGCCAAGATTGATTGGCCCTGCATTGGTACTAACACCATTGACCATAGTAGGGGTTAAGGTTACTCTTTGTCCAAATGATACTGTATTGAACAAAAGCAATAAAGTAAGATAAATGTAATTTTTATTCATGATTTTTTTAAATTATAATAAAGTTAAAAATAGGATTAATATTATATTTTTTAAATTTTAAAAAGTTAAATTATAAGTGTAATACTATAATTTAACACAATAGGAATTTTGAGATTTAGTATAAAATAAAAAAAGGAGATCATCATGATCTCCTTTTTTTATTTTATACTATTTTGAAGTGCTATTCCTTATCTGTATCAGTAAGTTCTTTCTCGGCTCCAAATTTTAAAGAAACCAGAATCCCGGCTAAAAGCGAAAGCGCAATGAAACCTAAAGATGCCCATTCTGGTACGTGAATGAAGTCGTGAAGCAGCATTTTTAATCCTACGAAACTTAAAATGGCGATAAGACTGTATTCCAGATAGCTGAATTTTGCCAGCATATTGGCTAAGAAAAAGTACATCGAACGTAATCCCAGTATGGCAAAAATATTAGAGCTGAACACTAAAAACGGGTCAGAAGTAATGGCCAGAATAGCCGGTACACTGTCTACGGCAAAAAGCACATCCATGAATTCGATTACAATCAGCGCTACAAATAATGGGGTGGCCGCTTTTTTGGCTGTTTTTGTGGGAATGAAGAATTTTTCTCCCTCCATATGGGAAGTGATCGGGATGATTTTTCCTAATGTTTTATAAATGAAAGAATCTTTGGGGTGAAAATCTTCATCTTCGCCCGTAAACAGCATCTTGATTGCGGTAAAAAGCAGAAAGGCTCCAAATAAATAAGTAGTCCATGCAAATTTATTAATCAGCATTACACCAAAGAAAATCATTAGTCCACGGAAAACAACGGCTCCCAGAATTCCCCAGAATAAAACACGATGCTGGTATTTTTGTGGTATTTTGAACGATGCAAAAATAATCGCGATCACAAAAATATTGTCTACACTTAAAGATAACTCAATCAGATAACCGGTTATAAACTTCATGGAAGCAACGGCGGGTTTCAGATTGTCGGGATTTGCAATGTAATCGGTAGTATAAAGCCAATAGATGACTCCTGAAAAAAGAAAGGATAAGGTTACCCAGATCAGTGTCCATTTACTTGCTTCTTTGGTGCTGATAATATGTGGGGTTTTGTTGAAAACGCCTAAGTCTAAAGCGAGAATAAGTGCAACTGCTATTAAAAAGAAAATCCAAACCATTAGGGTATTTTTTTAGTGATTCACAAAGATAGTTTTTAAATTATATCAATTATAATTATTTATCCTGTCTGTCATTTTTGGGCAGAATCAGAGCGTTAAGTATTAAAAAAGTTACTTTCAAAATTTACCCAACGTTTGTCTTTTCGACTGATAGGACAGGCAATTCCATAAAAAAAAGTGCCAACATTACGTTAGCACTTTTGTATATGTTCTAAAGCTGAATTACAATGCTGATTTTACAGTTTTGATAATTCTTGCAGCAATTTTGTATGGATCACCGTTTGAAGCAGGTCTTCTGTCTTCTAACCAGCCTTTCCATCCTTTTTGTACGGTCATTAATGGAATTCTGATAGAACATCCTCTGTCTGAAACGCCATAAGAGAAATCGTGAATAGAAGCTGTTTCGTGTTTACCGGTTAAACGTTGGTCGTTGTAAGCTCCGTAAACAGCAATGTGTTCTGCAGTAACAGGTCTGAAAGCTTCACAGATTCTTTCGTAAGTCGCCTGGTCTCCACATGTTCTTAATACTTCGTTAGAGAAGTTAGCATGCATACCTGAACCATTCCAGTCTGTATCTCCAAGTGGTTTTGGGTGGTATTCAATATAGTAACCGTATTTTTCAGTCAAACGATCTAATAAGTAACGGGCAACCCAGATTTCGTCTCCGGCTTTTTTAGCACCTTTAGCGAATAATTGGAATTCCCATTGTCCGCAGGCAACTTCCTGGTTGATTCCTTCAAAGTTAATTCCGGCTGCGATACAAAGATCAGCATGCTCCTCAACTAATTTTCTTCCGTGCGTATTTTTTCCACCTACTGAGCAGTAGTACATCCCTTGTGGTGCAGGGTAACCTCCAACCGGGAATCCAAGTGGAAGTTGAGTTTTTGTATCCATAATGAAATACTCTTGTTCAAATCCGAACCAAAAATCATCATTATCATCATCAATTGTAGCTCTGCCGTTAGAAGGGTGTGGTGTTCCGTCAGCATACATAACTTCTGACATTACTAACCATCCGTTGATACGGGTTGGATCCGGATATATTGCAACAGGAACCAAAAGACAGTCAGAAGATCCACCTTCGGCTTGTTTAGTAGAGGAACCATCAAATGACCAGTTTCCTAGTTCTCCTAATGTTCCTTTGAAATTTTCGTGCTCTTCAACTTTAGTTTTACTTCTAAGATTTTGGGTTGGTTCATATCCGTCTAACCAAATGTATTCTAACTTAATTTTAGCCATAATAATATAAATTAATTTTCTTGTTTCTTTTTTGTTGGGACAAATATAGATTTATTTTTCTACTCCTAAAAATTAGGGGGCTATTTTGTTTAAAGTGGTATTATTTTTTAGATAAGATTAATTTGTGAGGGGGTATATTTTGAAAAAAGTAATTTTTAATACCTTAAAAAGGCAAATTCGTAAAAATCAAGGATGTTTTTTAAATTTTTAGTTTAAGGAATTATGAAAAAATGTTTATTTAATGAATAATACTGTGGTGTTTTGTTATATTTCTTTGAATCAAATTCATTATTCTTTGAAAAAACCGCTTAACGTTGAAAAATCATCGAATAAAATTCTCTGGTTTATGTTTCAAACAGGGTGTTTTATTGATTATATTTGTTTCACTTTTTTAATGAAAATAATTACGAATTTTTAAACCTACTATACATGTCAACATTACGTTTCCAAGCTTTGCAAGAAGCTTCCAACAGAAAGCCTGTACATTTTGAAGAAATAGACAGAAAGTCCAACATCTTTGGTTCAAATGTGTTTAATGAGAAAGCGATGAAGCAGTTTTTGACTTCAGATGCTTTAAAAGGAGTGAGAGATGCCGTTCAACACGGAACTAAGATTGACAGAAAACTGGCCGATTATATCGCCATGGGTATGAAAGAATGGGCATTATCAAAAGGTGTAACTCATTATACACACTGGTTTCAGCCGCTTACAGGTACAACAGCAGAAAAACATGATGCTTTTTTTGAAACGTCTTATGACGGAAGTGATCCTGTAGAGAAATTCGGAGGGGCTCAATTGGTACAACAGGAACCTGATGCATCAAGTTTTCCGAATGGAGGAATAAGAAATACATTTGAAGCAAGAGGGTATACCGCATGGGATCCAACTTCGCCGGCATTTATATATGGTACAACCTTATGTATTCCGACCGTATTTATCGCTTATACAGGAGAAGCGCTCGATAATAAGATTCCATTATTAAGAGCACTATCAGTTATGGATGAGGCTGCGACGGAAGTATGTAAATATTTCGATAAAAATGTTAAGAAAGTTACCGCTACTTTAGGATGGGAACAGGAATACTTTTTAATTGATAAAGCATTAGCGAATTCACGTCCTGATTTAATGATGACAGGAAGAACCTTACTGGGACATACTTCTGCAAAAGGACAACAATTAGACGATCATTATTTTGGGTCTATTCCAACACGCGCTTTAACGTATATGAGAGATTTAGAGCAGGAATGTATGTTATTGGGGATTCCGGTAAAAACACGTCACAATGAGGTAGCGCCAAACCAATTCGAATTGGCTCCGATTTTTGAAGAAACCAATCTGGCTGTAGATCATAACTCCTTATTAATGGATGTGATGCAGCGTGTAGCGGAGCGTCATGATTTTAAAGTATTGTTTCATGAAAAACCTTTTAAAGGAGTAAACGGTTCCGGAAAACACAATAACTGGTCATTGGCAACAGATACAGGAGTTAATTTATTGAGTCCAAGTAAAACGCCAATGAGCAATTTACAGTTTTTGACTTTCTTTATCAATACGATTAAAGCGGTTAACGATTATGAAACTTTATTGAGAGCGTCTATTGCAACGGCAAGTAACGATCATCGTTTGGGAGCTAATGAGGCACCGCCGGCAATTATATCCGTTTTTATTGGAGCACAATTGTCTAAAGTATTAATAGAGCTGGAAAGTGTAACCACAGGGAAATTGTCCCCAGAAGAAAAGACAGACTTAAAGTTAAATGTAGTTGGAAAAATCCCGGACGTTCTTTTAGACAATACAGATCGTAACCGAACTTCTCCTTTTGCTTTTACCGGAAATAAATTTGAGTTTAGAGCTGTAGGTTCAAATGCCAACTGTTCGAATGCGATGACTACTCTGAATGCTATTGTGGCCAAACAATTAAGAGATTTTAAAACAGAGGTAGATACTTTGATCGAATCTAAAGACATGAAAAAAGACGATGCCATCTTTAATGTTTTGAGAGAATACATCAAGCAGTCTAAAAAAATACTTTTTGAAGGTGACGGATATAGCGAAGCCTGGGAAAAAGAAGCCGCTAAGAGAGGATTAAGTAATTTTAAAACCACTCCGGAAGCTATTAAAGCCAAAGTTTCAAAGCAAGCTTTGGAGTTATTTGACGAATTAGGAATTTTAAATCACGTAGAAGCAGAAGCCCGTTACGAAATTGAATTGGAAGAATACACTAAGAAAATCCAGATTGAAGGAAGAGTATTAGGAGATATTGCCAGAAATCATGTTATTCCGACAGCTATTCGCTATCAAAATACTCTAATTGAAAATGTAAAAGGATTAAAAGAAATTTTTGGTGCAGCATTTGAAACCATCGCAAAAGAGCAAATTGTTCTGATTAAAGAAATCTCAGGACATATTGAAGGAATCAATTCTAAAGTATTAGCAATGACCAGTGAGCGAAAAACAGCTAATCAATTGACTGATGCGCAAAAAATGGCCGAAGCTTATTGCAATAAAGTAAAACCTTATTTTGAGGACATTCGTAATCATTGTGATAAATTGGAATTATTAGTTGATGATGAAAGCTGGACCCTAACTAAGTACAGAGAATTGTTGTTTACGAAGTAATATTTTAGAATATACCCGATTAAGTCCCGTCTTTATTGAGATGGGATTTTTTTTATGATTTTGTTAAAAAACTAGTATTATGGTTTTATTTTAACACATGTTTAAATGGAATTGTGACTAAATTATGAAAAGTAGCTTTTTTCCTGCTAAGAAAAAAAAGCATTAAAGTAGTTCATCGAGATAGTTTTACACTTCATCGAAAAGTAATTAAGATATTGGAAAATAGGTATTTATACCTGTTTTGGTTGGCGATAAGTTTTCTAATTTTGATCATGAAAGAAAGAAAATAAGGCTTTAATTTTTATTTTCGAATGGAGATTTTGATTGCATGATTTCCCTAAATCAGGCTGACCTACATAATAAAATGTATTAATAACCAATTAAATATATTTATTATGAAAAGAGTAATTTTAAGCATCTCCGCGATGCTGTTTGTAGGAGCCGCATCTTTTGCGCAAGGTAACATGAGTGATGTGGACCAAACAGGTTTATTAAATGGTGCACTGGTAGTTCAGGTAGGAGCAACTAATAGCTCAGATGTTGACCAAATAGGTATTGCCAACGTTGCAATTGTAGGACAGTACGGAGATGATAACGAGTCTACTGTTGGACAATTAGGAGGAGGAAATGTTGCTATCGTAACACAAATCGGAGACAATAACGATTCTAGTATCACTCAGGGAATTTGGTTCGGTAATCTTGCAGTTACTACTCAAATTGGAGCTTACAACAATTCTGATGTGTTACAGATTGGTAACTTTAATACAGCTACTACTAATCAATTTGGTCTTGCCAATAACGCTTTGACTCTTCAATTCGGATATGGCAATACTGCATCTACCGATCAAATAGGATTGTTTAACAATGCAGCTACGCTACAATTAGGCTGGGACAACACCTCTAGTATTCAACAATACGGAGCTGGTAACTTTGCAGCTACTGCACAATTTGGAAATGATCATATGAGCACAGTTACTCAAACAGGTTTCTTAAATGGAAGTGTAGTAATTCAATCTAACTAAGAATAAACCAGGAAAAGGAAGAACTTGAGCTATTAAGTTCTTCCTTTTTTTAAATTACAATAGGTCATGAAACGTTTAGCCACTTTTTTATCCTTACTAATCACAGGGGTTTTATTCTCTCAGGTAATTGATGTGAATAGAAGTGACTATTTGTTAAATGAAACATACAATCGCAATCAGAATCAAACAGTAAATCAATACATCAAAAGCAGTAATATTGTTACTGTTACTCAAATTGGAAATTACAATCAAGCCAATTTGACCATCATAAGTAATAATGCTTATGTTACCGCACAACAGACAGGCAACAACAACTACATGAATGTCTACAAAAATGCTGATGAAATCAATCAGTCCTACACACAAACAGGCAATAACAATTATATAAGTGATTTTTCGATGTACTCACGCGGAATCACTTCCATGGGAATCAATCAGTATGGCAATAATTTATCGGTAATCAGTACCGGTTCAAATTCGATATCTAAAGATTTAATAATTAATCAAACGGGAAACTCGGGGACAATTTACATATTCAATCGCTAGTGTCATGAAAAAGTATTTGAACTTACTAATTGCATTTTTTGCTATTTTTTTTTCTGAATCAGGATTTTCTCAGGAAGTCCACATAGAAGTAAAAGCCAAAATAGAAGTAAAAGAAATAGAAAATTTACTTGCTATTACGGGAACTGCAGAAAACTTAAAATCGCAGTTTAAAAATATATCTTATAAATTGACTGTATTTAAAAAAAATAAAAAAAACTCGAATAAATCAAATAATGCTCAGGATGGCAGAGTCACATTAGAACCGATTCAAAAAGTTGAACTTTCTAAAACGCAAGTCAATTTTACACCAGACGATGAGATCATCATATTGCTATTGATTTTTGATGAAAAAAATGAATTGATAGGCAAAGACCGTGTTGTTTTTGGAGAAGATAAAGCAGCTGATGCCGGAAAACCAATTCCTGTAGATGGAATTGAAATGATAGGGATCGTTGCTAATGATACCAAAACAAAACTGGGAAATGATTTTTATGATTTTTTTTATGCGCAATATTCAAAGCTAAGAATTAATACAACTAAAATCGTGACCGTTCAAGAGGAATTGACTTTTGGGCGTACAACAAAAATTACTATTCTGATAGATGGAGAAATAGTGGAAGAATTTATTTCGCGTCCGGACGAAGATTTTTTAAAATACATGGCAGAATCTGCTGCATCAAAGGCATTTAAGTATTTTAAAGACATCGAAAAACAGAATAAAATAATAACTCAGTATTAATAAATAACTCAATATTAATAAACGAGAAGTAATTTTTTGTAGAGGAGTTTTTCTTTTTTTTTAATGTAGGAAACTAAATAACAGCAATATGAAAAATTTAATTTCATTCGTATTTGTGTTGGGTTTTTGTACTGTTTCTTTCGCACAGGATCTTGCTTATAAGCCTGTAAATCCAGCTTTTAATGGTGGTGAAACTTTTAATTATCAATGGTTGCTCAGTTCTGCGCAGGCACAAAATGATTTTAAAGAAGACAATACAAACGCATACAAACAGCCGACAGATCTGGAGCGTTTTAAAAGCACTTTAAATAACCAGTTGCTCAATAGAATTTCAAATTCATTATTTGATAGTCAATTTGGGTCTGGTACAGGCTCTGGTGGGGGTACCGGAGGCGGTACCGGCGGAGGACTTACCCCTGGTAATTATGTCTTCGGAACACTGTCTGTGGATATTTACAATTCTAACTTAGGAATGGTTGTCAATATTCTGGATATTGAAACTGGCGAGCAAACGCAAGTTATTATACCGGGTAAATAGTCTGGTATTCGATTTTTATAAAAAGTAAGTTCATGTTTTATTATTTAAAAATAACTAATTATGAATAAAACTCTCCTTTTTCTACTGTTAATAACCTGCCTACTCTCAGGATGTGGCGCGTATTTTAATCAACCCGTAGGAGTTCAGAAGGCTGTTTTTGGAGAAAACACTTCTGCAACTGAACACTTAGTCGGTATGCCAAAACCAAAAGAACAGATTGTGGTAGGGGTATATAAATTTAAAGACCAGACAGGTCAATACAAAGCGACTGAAGCAGGAAGCACATTTAGCACAGCAGTTACTCAGGGTGCTACTTCTATTTTAATAAAAGCACTTCAGGACTCAAAATGGTTTGTTCCAATAGAACGTGAGAATCTGGGAAATTTATTAAACGAACGAAACATTATCCGGTCTACACGTCAGGAATATGAAGCGAAAAAAGAAGGCGGTGAAACGGCACTGACTCCTCTGTTATTTGCAGGAGTTTTGTTAGAAGGCGGTATTATTTCCTATGATACTAATATTATTACCGGAGGTTTTGGAGCCCGATATTTTGGCGCCGGAGGCTCTACGCGATACAGACAAGATCGGGTTACGGTATATTTAAGATTGGTTTCCACTTCAAATGGAAAAATACTAAACACTGTTTACGTTTCTAAGACAATCTTATCACAAAGTATAGACGCCAGTCTATTTCGATACGTAAATCTAAACCGACTTTTAGAAGTAGAAACCGGTTTTACCAGAAATGAACCCATTCAGCTGGCAGTTACCGAAGCTATAGAAAAAGCCGTTGAAGGCCTTATTGTAGAAGGAATCAAAGGCAAGCTTTGGGAAGTGAATGCGCCTCAAAATCAAATCGATGCTTTTGTATCAGCCTATGATAAAGAAAAAAGCGAAGCCGATCTGGCACAATTATACGATAGAAATTTAGAAGACAAAAGAGGTCGTTTTGGGATAGAGCTTTCCGGTGGGACAACTATTATACAAGGCGATTATAAAAGTCCTGAGCCGCGTCCAATGGCCAGGGGAGCAGTGAAATATTTTTTCACTCCGGCTTTTAATGTAAGCGCTTCAACCAATGCATTCAAAATTCAGAATAAAGGGAAAGAGGATTATGGGTATATCTCTACAGATCTCAATCTCGAATTCACCATATTACCTCGCGATATTCTGACACCGTTTGTTTATGGCGGCTACGGATTTGAATTTAATAAGGCCTACAAAAATTTCCATAGTAAAGTTCAGTTTGGAGGCGGTTTAGAATATATGGCTACCCGTAGTTTAGGAGTAAAATTATTCGGAGAATATAATGTGGCCTTTAGCGACAATGTTGATTACATTATAAGAGGTAAAAGAGATGATTATTACTGGAAACTTGGTTTGGGACTCACTTATTACTTCCCAAAAAGTTTCAAGCACAAGAAAAAATAGTTCACCGATACAATGTGAAAGAACAATATTTTTTCAATAACAAATAGAGAAAAAGTCAATATAAGTTTAACAAAATCAAGACCGCTATGAAAATAGGACTAAAAATATTGATATGCTTTATGCTTTTGATTTCTTGTAGTGAAGATCAAGTTGATGAAACAGGAACAGGAGCAGTAAAAGGAAGAGTAGTAGATGCCCGAACATATGAAGGAATAGAAAATGCACGTATTTCTTCAAGCCCAACTACAAGTACTGTATTTTCGGATAAAGACGGGTATTTTGAAATAGATCAAATAACATTGGGGAAATATTCTTTTCAGGCCCAGAAAGATGGTTTTACCGCCAGATTTGAGCCTGCCACTGTTGAAAAAGACATAACATCTCAGATTATTTTTGAGTTACAAGTCTCTACTGCCAACAACAAACCACCAGATGTTCCCCTATTAACTGCACCTACAGACAATGCTACAGGACAGCCGTTAACAGTAGATTTAACCTGGACGGCAAAAGATCCGGAATCAGATCCGATGACCTATACTGTTACAGTGAAAAACGGAACAACAGACGAGACTAAAACCTATGCCAGCTTAAAAGATACAAAACTTACCATTTCTGGTTTAAGTTTTAGTACAAAATACTATTGGCAGGTAACCGTAGATGATGGAATTAATAAACCAATAAATAGTGTCACAAACTCCTTTACGACTTTAGCATTTCCAAATCCGAGATATTTGTATGTTAAAAAAGTAAAAAATAACAATGTCATTTATACAGCCGATGAATCCGGAAACGAACTTCAGTTATCATCTGCCGAAGTAAACAGTTACAGACCGAGAAAAAATTTAAGCATCAACAGAATTGCTTATATAAGTTCTGACGGATCATTAAACCAAATTTTTACAATGAATCCTGATGGTACTGATGTCAAAAAAATTACAAACTTTATACCTATAGCAGGATTTAATATGGAGTATGTTAATTATAGCTGGAGTACCAACGGAAGACAAATTATTTATCCAAATTTTGACAGATTGTACCGTATTGATTCTGACGGATCGGGATTGATTCAATTGTTTAAAACACCAAATGGAAAATTTATTTCAGAATGTGAATGGAGTCAGGACGGGTCACAAATTGTACTTAAAGTAAATGATATGTCGGGTTATAATGTTGAAATATATGTTATTAATACTGCCGGAGACATATTGTATCAGGTACTTTCCGGAGTGACAGGTGCAGCAAGCGGTCTTAGTATTTCTGTAGACAATAGTAAAATTGCCTATACGAGAGATGTTTCAGGATTTGAAAATTCGACTTACAGACGATTAGACTCCAGAATATTTATTTATACAGCTGCGGACAATACTTCAACCGAATTAGCAAGTCAAAAACCAAATGGATTTAATGATCTGGATGTAAAATTCTCTCCAAATGAAGCAGAGCTGATTTATGTCAATACATCAAATGATGGTTTATCAGCCAACACGATACAAAAAGTTACTATTTCCAGCAGCAATAGTAATGGTTCGAGAACAACACTATTCCAGAACGCCTCAATGCCGGATTGGAGGTAAAATACTAAAAACTCAATTTTTGATAACCAATTTTATAGAAAAAAACCGGCAGTGCCTAAAAGCCTGCCGATTTTTTTTGCGAATCAGACATACGAATCAATCAAAGAATTAAAAAAAGGGATTATCTTTGCACCACATCAACACAAACTAAGTTTCATGAGTTCAGATTCTAGCAAAAGGTACGCACAAAGAGGTGTTTCGGCATCGAAAGAAGACGTACACAACGCCATAAAAAATATTGACAAAGGTTTATTCCCACAGGCATTTTGTAAAATTGTACCTGATTATTTAACGCAAGACCAGGAGCACTGTTTGATTATGCATGCCGACGGTGCCGGTACAAAATCATCATTAGCCTATATGTACTGGAAAGAAACCGGTGATATTTCGGTTTGGAAAGGAATTGCTCAGGACGCTTTAATCATGAATATTGATGACTTATTGTGTGTAGGAGCAACCGATAATATTTTGCTTTCTTCAACAATTGGAAGAAACAAAAACTTAATCCCTGCTGAGGTTATTTCAGCAATCATCAACGGTACAGAAGAATTAATCAACGAACTAAAATCGTTTGGAGTAACCATTCATTCAACAGGAGGAGAAACTGCCGATGTTGGTGACGTTGTCCGTACTATTATTGTAGATTCTACGGTAACGGCACGCATGAAACGCAGCGATGTGGTAGATAATGCCAACATAAAAGCCGGTGACGTAATTGTTGGTTTGGCTTCTTTTGGACAGGCAACTTACGAGAAAAGCTATAACGGGGGAATGGGAAGTAACGGATTAACCTCTGCCCGTCACGATGTTTTTGGAAAATACCTGGCAGCAAAATACCCGGAGAGTTATGATGCAGCGGTACCCGAAGAATTAATCTATTCAGGTCAGGTAAATTTAACCGATGCTGTCGAAAACAGTCCGATAAATGCAGGACAGCTGGTACTTTCTCCAACCAGAACGTATGCACCAATTATCAAGAAAATCTTAGATACCTATACACCGGCTGATATTCACGGAATGGTACATTGCAGTGGAGGAGCTCAGACAAAGATTTTACATTTCGTTCAGAACTTACACATTATAAAAGACAATTTATTTCCGGTTCCGCCATTGTTCCAATTAATTCAGGAGCAATCTAAAACCGACTGGAAAGAAATGTATCAGGTTTTCAATTGCGGTCACCGTATGGAGCTTTATGTTCCCGAAAATATTGCACAAGATATTATTGCCATTTCAAAATCATTCAATGTCGATGCACAAATCGTAGGTAGAGTGGAAGCAGCAGACACTAAAAAGCTTACCATTACCAGCGAGTACGGAACATTCGAATATTAATATTTTTTGAGTTACAAAAGTTCAAAGGTTCTGAGTAGCAAAGGTTTCTATACCGGAGTTTACAACAGAGCCTTTTTTATTAATCATTAGCTTTTTTAGGAGCTAATCCCGCTATTCGTTACAATCTTTTGTGCCGAACCCCGTCACAAAAGGATTTTTACTGCTATCGGGGCTAAAAAAAACATCAAGCTATGTATGAATTACTTTTTTGGAGATATTTAGAAGAGGTTTATCTGAACCATCATGAAGTTTATGAAGCCCTTGTAGAAAAAGAAGAAGTAGAAGGTCTTGCAGCACTTCCCGTTGAGGTCATCATGAACAGAATCAATTCCGTTTTTTCCCAATGGGAACGAGTGGACGAAAACAGCTGGAAAAATAACAAAGGAAAAGGAGCTTTTCAGGTAATTACAACATCCCAAAGCATCAAAATTGATTGTTACGGAACCGAAGGAAAAACCATGAATACACTGGTTTCCCTGATGGAAGAATTCAAGTGTCCGTTATACGATCCGCAAGTTCCCGAGCGCTATGACGAAATGAATGAATAAACGATCAATTTTGTAAAACTTTGCGAATCTCTGTGCAAAACTTAATGTCTCTCTGTGAAATAGTTTTTAGATAAAGTAAATAGAAGACTTTATAGTGAGCAGCTCAAAAAAAGAATTCATGACCACATCAAATTTTAATTTTTCAGACACTATTATTTTAGAAAACGATTCTGTTTTATTACGCCCTTTGCAAGAATCAGATGTCGATAATTTATTGGAAATTTCTGTTAACGAACCCGAAACCTGGAAATACTCTTTAGTAGGTGCGGACGGAAAAGAAAATTTGATCAATTATATCCAACTGGCAATAAAAGGACGAGAAAATCAAAAAGAATTTCCGTTTATCGTTTTCGATAAAAAGACACAAAAATATGCAGGTTCAACACGTTTCTACGACATGATTCTGGAATACAAAACACTACAGCTGGGATATACCTGGTACGGATCGGCTTTTAGAGGAACAGGGCTTAATAAACATTGTAAATTTTTATTGCTGCAATTTGCCTTTGAAACCCTTGGTGTGGAGCGCGTAGAGTTTCGTGCCGATAATAATAATGAACGCAGTATTGCCGCCATGAAAAGTATCGGATGTAAGGTTGAAGGCGTTTTACGGAGTCACATGCCTACTGCCAATAGTGATGTACGCCGTGATTCTATTGTGTTGAGCATCCTGTGAAACGAATGGTTTGATGAGGTAAAAGAAAATCTAAAAAGTAAGCTTTAAAAAGAAATACAAGTTTTAAACGAAAAAAATAAGTTTAAAAAAGAGGCGCTAGCCTCGGCCCATATTGTAAGGCCGGATTTTAACCCGGTTTAAACGTAGCATAAGAACAAAAGAAGAACCATAGGTTCGACCGATTTTGCAAAGCGATTGTGATTTTTAATTCGTTAAAAAAAATGCGTTGTAATATGTACCGTTCCTCCAGAACTCTTGAATATGTTGTATGATTTTTTCGACGAATTTGAATCCGTTGCCATAAATATGCCGTTCCTACGGAACTCCTGAATGTTTTTTATAATTTTTTCAACGGATTGAAATCCGTTGCTATAAATATATCGTTCCTCCGGAACTCATGAATGCAATTCATACTCCATAATTCACAACTCATAACTCATAACTCCCCATTTACTATCCATCTTTCAAAAGTAAATTCCGCTCCTTTCTTAATCTTTCCACTAATGAATTAAGATAAGTTTTTGTTTTTAGAGGAAGTAAATTCCATGTTGAATCTTTTTTAAAGCTCCTGCAATAATCCAAATCACATTCTACGGCACGTATGGCATATTTTTTATTTTGGTAGACCGTAATAATTTTAACCCGCCTTATCTCGTTGTATTCCGTTTTTGTTCCATATACAATCACCGGATCGATAAGTCCGTCTCCGTCAAGATCAGTGGCGGTACAATATTTGGTCCAAAAATAAATAGTAGTTTCTTTAGGATCGCTGTCTTCCAGTAAATCATTAATTCTCCATTTTTCAACAAAACCACTATGATCATTCAGGGTATAAATGGCCTGGATCTTTGTGTTTAACGTATCTTTTTTTGAAATCGTTTTTTGATTTTCACAGAGGAGTAATTCATACACACCGCTTTTATCAGAGCATTCAAGTGCTCTGTAAATGGGAAATTCCGAAACACCGTCAAGTTCCCTTTGAGCGATTTCTTTTTGGGTTAGTTTATGACTTTCTGTTTTTTGTGCAAAACCGAATGCGGTAAAAAAAAGAATGCAAAATAAAATAGAGCTTTTCATGAATAGTGTACATTTTACAGAACCAAAGATATTTAAAAGCTTTTGAGATCAGACCATTTTATATTTTTTAAAAAGCATATTTTGTTGTATTTTTCGAATCTGAAAGTATTGGTAAATCGATTTAGTAAAATGCCAAATGCTGTTTTTAAGTAAAAAGTAATGATTAAAAGAAAACTAATGACTAGAATAAACTGTAAAAATTTTGTTTTTGGATTATCCTTTTTAATATTCGGTTATACCGCTAATGCTCAGAAAAAAACAATTGAGAAACGAGATCTGATTCAGTATGTTGATCCTATGATTGGTACCGCCAAAATGGGACATACCTATCCCGGAGCAACAGTTCCGTTTGGAAGTGTACAGTTAAGTCCTGAAACCGATACAATTGCTTACAGTACAAATGGAAAATATAACGGAGATGTCTATAAGTATTGTGCCGGATATCAATACGAAGATAAAACGATCGTAGGTTTTAGTCATACGCATTTTAGCGGAACTGGACATTCTGATTTGGGTGACTTTTTAATTATGCCCACAACCGGAAAGCTGCAGCTAAATCCCGGTGTCGCTTCAAAACCATTATCCGGCTATCGATCAGCATTTTCTCATGCTACCGAAAAAGCAGAGCCCGCTTACTACAGTGTACTTTTGGAAGATCATAAAATCAAAGCCGAACTTACTGCAACAACCCGCGTAGGAATGCATCAATACACCTTTCCAAAATCAGAGGATGCACATATCATTTTAGATCTGACTTCGGGGATTTACAATTACGATAAAAAGAATGTATGGACATTTGTTCGGGTAGAGAACGATACTTTGATTACCGGATATCGTCAGACCAATGGCTGGGCGAGAACCAGAACCGTATATTTTGCGATGAGTTTTAGCAAACCCATTAAAAATTACGGACAGGCTCCATTGGAAAAAAGTGTGTACAGAGGTTTTTGGGGAAGATTTGATCAAACCAAAAACTTTCCCGAAATGGCTGGTCAGAACTTAAAATTGTTCTTTGATTTTAATACAGAAGAAGGAGAGAAAATAAAAATAAAAATGGCCCTGTCTCCCGTGAGTTCTGCCGGTGCAGTTGAAAACATGAAAAAAGAAGTTCCGGGTTGGGATTTCGAAAAAGTAAAAAAACAAAGTCAGGAAGTCTGGAATAACGAGTTAAACAAAATTCAGGTAGAAACCCTTCAGAAAGAAGATTTAGTGAATTTTTATACCGCAATGTACCATGCCTTTTTAGGTCCTACAGAATACATCGATTTAGACGGGAACTATAAAGGTTTGGATATGAATGTTCATAAAGCTGAAAACTTTAAAAACTATACCAGTTACTCTTTATGGGATACTTATCGCGCTTTGCATCCGCTATTCAATATAGTACAGCCTTCCCGAAATTCAGATATGATTAGTTCTATGCTGGCACATTCCGATCAAAGTGTCCACAAGATGCTGCCGATTTGGTCGCATTATGCCAATGAAAATTGGTGCATGATTGGTTATCATTCCGTTTCTGTAATTGCCGATGCCATCGTAAAAGGCAATACCAATTTCGATCCTGAGAAAGCGCTTGAGGCCTGTGTAAAAACAGCAAAAGTACCTTATTATGACGGATTGGAATATTATATGACAAAAGGTTATGTTCCCGAAGATAAAAATGGAGCCTCAGTTTCAAAAACACTCGAATATGCTTATGATGACTGGGCGATTGCACAGGCTGCAAAGAAGTTAGGTAAAACGGAAATTTATAATGAATTCATCAATCGATCTAAAAATTATAAAAACGTTTACGATACCCAAACGGGATTCATGCGTCCGAAGTTAAACGACGGAACTTTCAAAAAAGAATTTGATCCGTTGGATACACACGGTCAGGGATTTATTGAAGGAAATTCTTGGAATTACAGTTTGTATGTTCCGCAGGATCCTGCTGATATGATTCAAATGATGGGAGGAAATGAGAAATTTAAAGTTCGATTAGATTCTTTATTCAACATGCATTTGCCGGATAAATATTTTGAAAACACGGAAGACATCACCAGAGATGGAATCATTGGGAACTATGTACACGGAAACGAGCCTTCGCATCATGTCGTTTATTTGTACAATTGGACCAATTCACCTTGGAAAGCGCAGGACAAAATTAGAATGATCCTGAAGAAAATGTACCGAAACGGAGCTGACGGTTTGGGAGGGAATGATGATTTTGGACAAATGAGCGCCTGGTATATTTTCAGCAGCTTAGGATTTTATCCTGTAGCACCTGGTTCTGATGAATACGCATTAGGAAGTCCGTTAGTGAAAAAGGCAGCTTTTAATCTGGAAAACGGAAAGAAATTTGAAGTAGAAACCATCAATCAATCCGATAAAAATGTGTTTGTAAGCAAGGTAATTCTAAACGGAAAACAATTAAACAGGCCATTTCTGAAACATGTTGATGTGATAAACGGAGGCAAGATCACATTTTATATGAGCGCTAAACCTAATAAGAGTTATGGGTTATGAGTTATGAGTTATGAGTTATGAGTTGTCTTGATTACCATGGTCAGGCTGAGCGAAGTCGAAGCCCGACAATGCGTAAGGCATAAATTTGAGAAAATTTGTGCAACTAGTAGCGAAACAACAAAAAACTTCCCGAAATTTGCGTTTTAAATAAAAGTAAATATGAAAATAAATCTAAAATCAGGAATTGATAAATTGCTTTTCGGAATGAAGCAGAACGATGTTACAGCTGCTTTAGGAAAGCCTGATAAAAATTATAAAGACGAAGATGATAATGTGATTTTTGTATATAATGCACAAAAAATCAGATTGACGTTTTATCAGGAAGAAGACCTGAAATTAGGTTATTTAGTAGCTTCAAGTAACGATTTGGAAGTTTTCGGATTCAAATTGATCGGAAGAAAAATTGCTGATGTAAAGAAAGATTTAGCAACAAAAGGAATTACAAAATACAATCAGGAAACTTTTGATACTTTCGAGAATTACTTTAATGAAGACAATTGGTTCATCCTTCAAACGGAATTTGACGAAGTGGTGAAGTTTGAAATCGGTGCAATCATTAACGATAAGGACGAGTTTGACTGGAAATTTCCGGTAAAGAAGAAGTAGTTAAATAGATTTATAGCCTAAAGTACAAACAGGTGTCAGACTGATCAAAGCACATAGGCACTTAAAGTCGGACTGAGCGAAATCGAAGTCCTACACGCTAAATCCGTACTGTTGAAGACTTCGACTTCGCTCAGTCTGACGCAAGATAGTACCGCTTTAGTCTGATAGCTTGCTATAATAATTATAAAAAAACCGACAAGTGATTGTCGGTTTTTTTTATGTTTGGATCTAAAAGAATTATCCTTTCAACCAGGCATTTTTTAGTTTTTCCTTTGAAGCGTCTGTTGCTTTAAAAGTCTCTTTTTCTTCAAACGGTACTTTTACAGTTCCTTTGATAGTTTGTTCAACACCGGCACGTTTTATTTTAATCGTAATTGGGTCATTTTCCTTCCAGTTATCACTTTCACCAATTAGATCATAAATGTTATCAAAATTGTACGCCTTATCGTTTACGGCAAGAATGATATCACCTCCTTTAAGATTTAAATTAGTAAAAAAGACATTCAAATCGATATTAGAACGAACATTTATGGCTTTGGTAGCTTTGTCAACTCCAATGTATGGAGTTTTGCCTTTGATGAAAACTGGTGCAGGAACTTTTTCAGAAGTTTTAGCCACACCTACTTTTGCTAAATAAAAGTCATACGGAATAGGAGTAGTTCCTGCCACATATTTGTTTAAGAATTCACCAACCTCAGGATAAGTCAATTCAGTTACTTTAGCGAAAAGCTCGCTATCGTTAAATGGTTTCTCAACACCATATTCGTTCGATAATTTGTGCATTAGATCCAGAATTCCTCTCTCTCCATTGCTTTTTTCTCTGATGATAATGTCAATACACATTCCAATCAAAGCTCCTTTTTGATATACATTTAAGTATTGATCTTTATAAGGCTGATCCAATACATTTTTACTCATTACAGTAAATGACATGGTATCGTTTAAGCCTTTTGCCTGTTCAATTTTGTCGGCAATACGGTTGTAAAATTCAGCTTCGTTAATTAGCCCCTGATTGATTTGAAACAGGTTGGCAAAATACTCTGTTACTCCTTCGTACATCCATAAATGTTCTGACATTTTTGGAGCATTGTAATCAAAAAACTGTATTTCTTTAGAGTGAATGGTCAATGGAGTCACGATGTGGAAAAATTCATGCGAAACTACATCTTTCATTGATTCTACCAGCTTTTCTTTAGGCATAGATTCCGGTAAAACAACCGTTGTAGCAGTTGGGTGCTCCAATGCTCCAAAACCGTGGGCATCGTCTTTAGCCATACTTGACAGGTACAATAAGACCGTGTATTTTTTTGTTGCGTTTACTTTGCCTAAAAAGTTTTTTTGCGCTGTCATCATCGTCTTCATTTCAGGAGTGATACTTTCGGCTGTAAACTTTCCGGTTGGAGAATAAACGGCGATTAAAATATCCATTCCATTTACGTTGAAAGTCGTATAATCAGGTTTAGAGTACATGATCGGATTTTCGACTAAAACAGCATAGCGGGAAGTGGTAAAAACGTCACTTGTTTTGCTGGCATCTTCATCTGTCATTGAAGTGGCTCCCCAAAGCGTTTCAGGATGTGTGATTGTAACTTTATACGGAATTTCTAACTTATCCTTAAAGTAACCTACAAAACCGTGGGTGTTAACTAAGAAATTAACGCCCGCATTGATATTTGTTCCGGCAGGAGAAAATACGTCATCATTTCCAAATCCTGTCCCTTTTTCAGTATCAAAAGTATCTCCTACTAAATAGGTTACTTTTTTTAATTTTTTTGCATCTGAAATAGACCAGGAGTTGTCATCAATTCTTTTTACAGCTAATTCATTTCCTTTGGCATCAAAAGCTTTAAAATCACCGGAGTATTTACCGTAATTATCTGTAGAATAAGTTCCCGGAACCGTTTTTGGGATACTGTAAATTACTTCGTCAGTTTTTATTTTCGGAGGGGTTACAGTTACCAGAACTTTGTCGTCTTTTACATCAACTAGATTAATGTTTACGTCTACCACATTGTTTTTTGCGGTACTGGAGGAACTCCCTGTTTTACAGCTCCAAAGTGTAACTGCAAGCGCTAAGGTGTAAATTATTTTCTTCATTTCTTCATGATTGGTTATGCTTATTTGACTTACAAAAAGTAAAAAAGTTACATTTTGACTTTAAAATAAAAAAAACTCCTGAAATTCAGGAGTTATATCTTAGTCTAGTTTATTTTTTATATAATATTTGCCATCCAAATCCTCGTCAAAATCGTCTATTTTAATCGGTTTTGGTTTTGGCTTATTGGCAATGGCCTTTTTTTTCCACATCTCAAATTTTTCAAGAGGCATTTTCTTCTTCATGATTTCCAGAATTTCTTTTTCTGCCAATCCAAATTCTTTTTTTATGATTTCAAATGGATTTTTTTCTTCTAAGGCTAACGAAACAATTTTTTCAGTTTGTTCCCAATTCAATTCTTTGCGGTTACTCTTTTTCATCACGTGAAAATTAATTCAAAATAGAGGTTAATGATTAATAGATTGATTTTCAAATTAAGTATCAATATTAATAAAAAAAATAATTAGTTGGTTCGATGAATGCTGTTTTTTTTAATGATTTTAACTGTTTTTTGCGGATCTCGATTTTTGAAACGGTATTTTTAATAAATTTTTCAAATTGTTGTTTTCTTCAATAGCCATGTGGGTATCTACGCCATAAATTATTTTGTCTTTGGGTAAAGTGGTGAAAGTGTTAAACAGACGGTCCCAAACTGAAAAAATGTTGCCATAATTACTATCTGTGTAGGGCAGAACATAATGATGGTGTACTTTGTGCATATTGGGAGAAACGATAAAATAACTTAGATAAGTGTCTAGCTTTTGAGGCAATGATATATTGGCATGAGTAAACTGTGTCGAAATAACGGATAAAGTCTGGTAAAGAAAAACCATCCACATTGGGCTTCCAATGATTAAAACGCCAACGGTCGTAAAGATAAAACGAATAATGCTTTCTCCGGGGTGATGTCGATTTGCAGATGTAGTATCAATCCAGGTATCGGTGTGGTGAACGAGATGAAAGCGCCATAAAAATTTGAACCTGTGCTGTACATAATGAGGCGTATAGGCACCAATTAAATCCAACAAGAGCAAACCAATGATGGTGTAAAGCCAAAGTGGTAAAGCAGGTAACCATTGCAATAGTCCGAAGTGGTTTTCAATCGTCCAGTTTGCTGTTTTAATTAAAATAAAAGCCAAAACAAAATTGACAATAATAGTAGTGAAAGTCAGGAAAAAATTGATTCCCGCATGCTGCCATTTTCTATAATGCATCCGGAACAGGGGAAAAGTATTTTCGATCATCCAAAAAAAGGTAATTCCACCAACCAGAATTAAGCTTCTGTGCGAAGACGGAATTGTACTGAAATAGGCAATAATATCATTCATAAGATTCTATTAGAGTAATACAAAATAAGGGTGATTCGGATTGTTGAAGAAAGGAATAAGCGTAAGTTCTTCTGAAAAAAAGAAAAGAGAAAACCGAATAGAAGTATATTTGATTTTCTCTTTTATGATCGTTATAAGCAACGATTTATGCTTTTTTGATTAAGCTGATAATGAACAGTAATACCCAGGCTCCTCCAACAGCAATTATAATTTGCCAAAGAAGTCCGCCACCGCCGATACCTAATTTACCGGCAATCCAGCCACCAATAATACCGCCAACAATTCCTACGACGATATTACCTAATAGCCCAAAACCTGCGCCTTTCCAGATCTGACCTGCAAGCCATCCTGATATGGCACCAATAAGTAAAAAATATAAAAATTCCATATGATCAATTTTAGAGGTTAAAGACAAGTTGATTAAGCTTCGGCGTGATTTTGCAGTACCGTTTTATAGATGAAACCTGCTACAATAGCACCCAGAATTGGAGCTGCCCAAAACAGCCAGACTTGAGAAAGTGGTTCTCCACCAACAAAAATAGCCTGAGATAATGATCTTGCAGGATTTACAGAAGTATTAGTAATTGGAATACTGATTAGGTGTATTAAGGTTAAAGCAAATCCAATTGCAATACCGGCAAATCTTCCGTTGGCAAATTTATCTGTAGCTCCTAAAATTACTAATAAGAAAAACAAGGTTAGTACAAACTCAGCGATAAAAGCAGATTGCAGGGAATATCCGTCAGGGGAGAAGGCTCCAAAACCATTAGAAGCAAAAGCTCCTGCTTTGGTGTTATCAATGACAAAACCTGCTTTTCCTGATGCAATGGTAAATAAAGTTCCTGCGGCTGCAAGAGCACCAACGCATTGTGCCACTATGTAAGGAATTAAGTCTTTTGCAGGAAATCTGCCGCCTGCCCATAAACCAAAAGAAACAGCCGGATTAAAGTGGCCTCCTGAAATATGTCCTACGGCATAAGCCATTGTAAGTACTGTTAAACCAAAAGCCAGTGCAACACCCGCAAATCCGATTCCTAAGTCGGGAATTCCGGCTGCAAAAATTGCGCTTCCACAACCTCCAAAAACCAGCCAAAAAGTTCCAAAAAACTCTGCAAATAATTTTTTCATAATAAATAGTTTTAATTAATAGTTGATTGTTAAAAAGTATATTGGTATGCCCACAAAATCAAGACAATCTGAATGGGCAAGCGTATAAACAAAATCCACTTGGGTAAACCAAAACTTGCTTTTTTATTCTGATACATATAAAGATTGGAAGGGAATACAGCAATTAAAGTAGCTATAATTCCCCATGCACCAAAATGAGAGGTAACAGGAATCATGAGGAGTATGCCGAAGATAACCTCGGCAACACCACTTAAAATATTTATTAATTTAGGATTTGAAAAGAATGGGGGAATGATCCTAAGGTACATTCCCGGTTTTCTGAAATGATTGAATCCGGCAATAATATAAAGCGAAGCCATTAAATATAAATGCCAGGGTAAATTCATGATAAATAGGATTGTTTATCACGAATTTATAAAAAAATTAACAATTATTGCGCTACAAGAGGCTTTTTTTTAGAGCGTTTCTAAATTAGCTGTTCTTGCGCTTGAAATTTACATTCATAATAACAATGGCTAAAATGATCAGAATAATTCCAATCCATTGTGTAAGGATTACTTCTTCACCTAGCAAAACATAGGCCATGGTTACCGAAACCGGCAGTTCAAGGGCAGAAACGATGCTTCCAAGACCAATTCCCGTTAATGGAAATCCAAGATTCATTAACATCGGAGGAATGATAGTTCCGAATAAAGCCAATACGATTCCCCATTTTGCAAATATGGCAAGGTTAAAAGGAGTAACCTGAGTTGCGAAGGCAAATGAAAATACGATAATAGAACCTCCAAACAGCATATACAAACTACGTTGTGCTGACGAGATTCCGGTTGCAACGCGATTGGCGGTAAACATAGTAGTGGTAAAAGAGGCAGCTGCCAGCATTCCCCAAGCAAGTCCTCTCCAGTCCAGTTCGATTTCGTTGTGTAGAATATTAGTGGCTAAAACAGTACCGATAAGAACAATAAATACTGAAAATACTTTTTGTCTGGAAGGTAATTTCTTTTCTAAGATCATTTCAAGTAAAACACCTATCCAGACAGTTTGCATTAGTAAAACGATACCAATGGAAACAGGGATATATTTTACCGCCAGATAATAAAACAAACTGGTCATTCCTAATGAAGTACCGGCAAGCATTAAGCTGAATATATTTTTTGGAGTAGCTTTTACAACATTGTCTTTATGTTTTAGTTTTTGGAATGTATTGATTAGTAAAATACCAATGATTCCTAATACAAATTGAGAAGTGGTTACTTCGGCAGTAGTATATCCTTCTGTGTAGGCCATTTTTACGAAAGTGGCTAACATTCCATAAGTTGTAGCTCCTAAGGCTACTAAAAATACTCCTTTTAATACGTTGTTTTGTGACATCTTAATCTGTTTATTTTAAAAAATTTAAGCCGGCAAAGGTAAGCTATTTTGTTTAGGATTTAATAGAAAATATTCAGAAACGTTGTGATTGCGTTTATTTGGCTCTTTTCGTGAGGTTTAAAATTGAAGATTTGACAGGATTGTATAAAATAAAAAAACCACCATGAAATATATCGTGGTGGTTGATTTTAAGTTCGGTAAAGTACTTTGAATTACTTTACTGGCTGCTCTTTATAAGTTTCGATTTCAAAGATTAAAGTAGCGTTTGGCGGAATTACACCTCCTGCACCTTTTTCTCCATAAGCTAAATTAGAAGGAAGAAAGAATATGGCTTTTTCTCCATCCGTCATCATGTCTAGAGCTTCTATGAAACCAGGAATCATTCCGTCTTTTTTCCCTACAACAAAAGGGAAAGCTTTGTATCCTTTTTGAGCATCACGGTTGGCATCATATTTACCATAAGCTTTTGCTACATTGGCGATACTACTGTCAAAAAGATTTCCATCTTCAAAATATCCGGCATAGTGGAAGTAAATGTTAGACCCTTCAGCACCTTTAACACCTGTTCCTTTTTGCGTAATCACATATTTTAAACCGGAAGGAGTTGCAGTAGCTTTTGCTTTTGTAGCTGCAAAATAAGCTGCTTTTTCAGTGATTACTTTTTGAGATTCTGCTTTTTTAGCCTCTTGTTTTTTTACATCTTCGGCAAGTACTTTTAGAGCATCGAATTTTTTGGCTGCAGCACCTTTGCGTGTGATGGTAATTTTTGTCATGATATCGTCCTGAACAATTTTATTTACATTGTCCATTCCTGAAACCACATGACCAAAAATAGTATGTTTACCATTTAACCATGGTGTATCTTTATGTGTGATGAAAAACTGACTTCCGTTTGTAGCAGGACCAGAATTAGCCATTGCCAGAACTCCGCCTTTTTCAAATTTTAAATCTTCTGTAAATTCATCTTTAAAGGCATATCCCGGACCACCTGTACCGTTTCCGTCAGGATCTCCACCCTGAATCATGAAATCATTGATTACTCGGTGAAATTTCAATCCGTCGTAAAAAGGTTTTCCTTTAAGTCTTTCCACCTTAACGTTAGGGTTTGTTCCTTCTGCCAGCGAGATAAAGTTAGCCACAGTTACCGGGGCTTTTACATATTCTAAAGAAACCACAATATCTCCTTTTGTAGTAGCTATTGTAGCAAAAATACCCTCGCCAGGATTGGCTTTAGGAGCTATATTTGCTGCTGTCGCTGCTGTTTTTGGCTTTGGTTTGGCGACTGGTTTTTTAGTAGCCTGAGCCTGAATATTTACAACTGCCAGGCAAAATAAAAATAGAAATTTAAACTTCATGATGTTCCGAATTTAAGTCTATGATGGTTTTCTGAAAAAAATTATTGTGGTTTTTCTAATAATTGAACTTCGAAAATAATATTAGCATTTGGTGGAATTACTCCGCCAGCACCAGTTGCTCCATAAGCTAAATGTGCAGGAATAAAAAGTACAGCTTTGTCTCCGAATGATAATTGCTCAATTCCTTCAATAAAACCAGGAATCATTCCGTCTTTACGACCTGCCTGGAAAGGAATTGGCTGATATCCGTGTGCTTCAGCTCTTGCAGCATCAAATTTTCCGAAAGCTTTATTTACTTCTTCTACGCTTGAATCAAACAAAGTTCCGTCTTCTAAGAAACCTGAATAATTGATGTACAATTGAGCTCCTGTAGCCGGTTTTTTACCTGTTCCTTTTTCAGTAATTACAAATTCTAAACCTGAATTGGTTTTGGTCGCTTTAGGTTTGATAGAGGCTAAATAAGCTACTTTTTCTTTTTGTACACCTGCGTATTTCCCTTTTTCTTTAGCAATTTCAGAGAAATAATCGTGAAATACTTTTACAGCATCAAATTTTTTGGCAGCTTCACCATTTCTGATGATTTTTACCGAAACAATTTTGTCGTCCTGTTTGATTTGATTCACCACTTCCTGTCCTTTTTCAACCACATGACCGAAAATAGTGTGTTTTCCGTCTAACCATGGAGTTTCAACATGTGTGATGAAAAACTGACTGCTGTTTGTAGCAGGGCCATTGTTTGCCATTGCCAAAACACCTGCTTTATCAAATTTTAAATCTGTAATTTCATCTTTAAATCGGTATCCTGCATCACCTGAACCGGTTCCTTCCGGATCTCCGGTCTGAATCATGAAATTTTCAATAACCCTGTGGAATTTCAATCCGTCGTAAAAAGGTTTTCCTTTTAGATAATCTTTAGTAACAAACTCGCTTTTGCCTTCGGCTAAGGTTACGAAGTTGGCAACCGTAACCGGTGCTTTTTTATAATCCAATTCAACAATAATGTGCCCTTTATTGGTTTCAATATCCGCATATAAACCATCAGGCAGGTTGCTGTGTTCGTCTTTACAAGAGAATAATGAACTAACGGCAAGTAATACTAGTAGAATACTTTTTTTCATTTTTAAAAGGTTGTTTTTACGGGTTTAAGGTATCTTTTTTAGTTTGAACTACAGTTTTAGGCACTGTTGCTTTAGGGGTTTGTGCAGCTGTAGCTGTTGGAATGGCAGCTGGATCCGGTACAAAGTTGCGAAGGGTAACCGTGCACATTAAGGACTGATTTGGTCCTATTTTTTTATTGTCTCCGTGATATCCGTAAGCGATATGCGAAGGGAATAAGAAGGTCACGGTTTCATTTTTGTGCATCATTTTTATACCGTCACGTAATCCCATCATGATGTCTTGCTTGTCTACATAATAGGTTTGCGGACCAAGATCGGCTTCAGAATAGATTATTTTGCCATTGATGTCTTTTACTTCCAGATTAAAATAAGCGATATCCCCTTTTTTAGGAGTCTGGAGATCAGTTTCATTTCGTTCGTCATAATACAGCCAGTATCCTTTACGAGTGGCGTAGTATTTTGTTTTCGGATTGCTTTTGATTATTTTTTTGATAACATCCTCTTCATTGGCTACTAATTTTTTATTTCGATCGGCTGATTTCTTCATAAAAGTACCGGAAGCCTGAGAAATAGGTCTTCTGGCATCTTCGTGTTGTTTACAGCCAACCAATAAAACAGCAAAAAGTAGGGCGCAACTGCTTCGTTTTAAGTAGTTCATATTTGGGTTATATTTCTAGTTTATTTACTAAATCTTCAAATTTTTTCAAAGTTTCTTCCATTGAAGTCTCTGATTTTCCACCTGCTGCATTACTGTGCCCGCCACCATTAAAATGATCTCTGGCAAACTGGTTTACGTCAAATCCTCCTTGCGAACGGAAAGAGATTTTAATAATTTTCTCGTCTTTATTTTCGATAAAAATAGCAGTAAAAACAATACCTTTTATACTTAATCCGTAATTAACAACGCCTTCGGTGTCACCTTTTACATAATTAAATGCGTCCAGTTCGTCCTGAGTAAGCGAAGTATAAGAGGTTTTGTGTTCTTCCAGCACTTTCATGTTTTGTAACGCACGTCCTAATAATTGCAAACGGCTGTAAGAGCTGTTGTCAAATAACAAAACAGGTATCTGGGTATTTTCGACACCTAGATCAATTAATTCTGCAATGATACGGTGTGTATTTCCTGTTGTTCCCGGAAAACGGAACGACCCTGAATCCGTTAATATTCCGGTGTAGATACAAGTGGCAATGGTTTTGTCTATATCTTCTTTTTTGCCTAAGAAAGAAATGAAATTATAGACCATTTCACAAGTTGATCCAAACGAGGTATCAGAGTAAGTATAAAGTGCATAATCATCCGGTTTCTGATGATGGTCGATCATGATAAACGGAGCGGTTAGCTTAGCAAGAGTATGCTCCATTTCACCGGTACGATGAAAAGCATTAAAATCCAGTGTAAAAATAAGCTCGGCTTCTTCTAATATTCGGGTACAGTTTTCAGTATCTTTTTCAAATATTTTTACAGTTTCAGAACCTGGAAGCCAGGCTAGAAAATCAGGGAAATCATTAGGAGCAATAACCGTTGGCTGATGATTGTTTTTTAGTAAAAAATGGTATAATCCTAAGGTTGAACCCATAGCATCGCCGTCAGGTCCTCTGTGCGGAATGATAGCAATTTTCTTAGGGGTTGCGAGTAATAATTGTATCGCTTGAATGTCTTGTATTTTCATAGTGTGCGAATTTACATTTTTTTAATGTAATGCTGAAATCATTTTTTGCAAGTTAATTGTAAGAGGTGAAATGTGAGATGTTAAATGTTATATGTTTAAAGTGATTAAGTGATAAGTTTTAAGGTTAAAGCTTGTATCTCACATTTTATGGTTCACATTTCACATTTTACATTTCACAATCTTTGATACAACTTATACTTCGCTCCTTTTACAATTTGAGATTTGTAAATTCCAACAGAACCGGAAGAGAAATATGCTATAATACATGCAATGGCGATAGACAATCCGGGTTGAATTCCAAAAAGTTCCATTCCCATGATAGTGCAGGCGATAGGAGTGTGCGTGGCTCCCGAAAATACGGCAACAAATCCCAAACCTGCTAAAAAAGCAATGGGTAATGGAATGACTAAAGACAAAGTACTTCCTAAAGTAGCCCCCACAAAGAATAATGGGGTTACTTCACCACCTTTGAATCCTGCACCAAGAGTAAATCCGGTGAAAAGAATTTTAAGCAGGAAATCGTACCACGGATTAGCATTTGTAAAGGAATCCACAATTACCGGAACTCCAAGACCGGAGAATTTTGTGAATCCGAAACCTGCAATGGCGATGGCCAGAACAATTCCGCCAATAAAAGGACGTAAGGGCGGATATTTGATGTTTTTGGAGAAAAGTGAACCCCAGAAATGGGTACTTCTCGAGAAAAGCAAAGCAGCAAAACCGGATAAGAGACCTATTAAAATGACATAAAACAAAGTTGTCAGACTAATTTCAGGAACAACCGGAATGCTGTAATGAGTATGTTTAACCGGCCAGAATTCGACAGTGAAATAAGCAGCATAGGCAACTAAAAAAGAGAGAAGGGTGCTTTTGAGATTAATTTTACTGAAATACAAAACTTCTAAGGCAAAAATTGCCCCTGCAAGTGGAGTCCCGAAAACAGAAGCAAAACCGGCACTGATTCCGAGGATAATCAAAATCCTGCGTTCGCTATTATCCAAATTGAAAAGCTTTGTAAATTGATCGGCAATCGCGCCACCCATTTGTACTGCTGTACCTTCACGTCCTGCCGAACCCCCAAATAAATGGGTAAGTAAGGTTCCTAAAAGTACCAGGGGAGCCATTTTAAACGGAATGATTTTTTGAGGACTTTCGTATTCTTCCAGCAGTAAATTATTGCCTTTTACAACGGATTCTCCCCAATAGTGATAACTAAATCCAACAAGCAGGCCGCCAAAAGGCAAAAGCCAGATAATCCAGCTATGGTGGATTCTAAATTGTGTAACCCATTCAAGTGAAAGTAAGAAAAATGCAGAAGCAGATCCGGACAAAATACCTATTAGAACACAAATGAGAATCCATTTGAAAATAGTAAGCAGTGTTTTTTTTAGGTTTTGAAAAGTCATTAATAAATTTAAGTTTTTAGCTACAAAAAATACAACTAAAATGAATTTTTATGGAGACAAAAATAATCTTTTTAATCCCTTAATCTGCGGCTAAATAAAAATCATGAATTTACAGCTTAAAAATTATTGTACAACAGCTGTAAATTCAATTTCAACTAAATATTCGGGAGCAACCAGTTTACTGATTTCATAGAATCCGGTTGTAGGTTTTACATCTTTAAAAAAGGAGGAATGCGCTCTTGCTACCTCTTCGAAAGTCGAAATATCAGTAGTGAAAATTCGCGTTCTGATCACATCTCTCATGCCAACATTTAAATCTTCTAAAACTTTTTCAACACGGTCCAGGATGTTGTAGGTTTGAGCATAGGCATCATTAGCTTTTACTTTTTCACCATCAACAATAGCGACAGTTCCTGAAACTTCGATGATGTTGCCAATTCTTACAGCACGGCAATATCCCATTTTGTCTTCCCAAGGTGATCCTGTTAAGATATTTTCTCTTTTCATTTCTTTTGTTTTATTGAATTTACCTTTTTGTTTTTAAGGCAAATTCGGGTTTGTTAATAGAGTTGCAATTTATAAAATATGCCAATGAAAAAGAGTACGAATGAATTGAAATCATTTCGGAATTCCTTCTTTTTTGTGATATTTTAAAGTGTCAAATTATTCTTTAATCGATTTGATGCTGTTCGTAAAGACGAAGTTTGTTTTGGGTAGCAGTAAGATTTTGTTGCAGCCCTTCTATTTTGTTCAATAGATTTGCAATGACATCCAGGCCTTCAAGATTAATTTTCAGATCATAATGAAGGCGTATCATTTTCTCAACCGTTGGCAATTGTTCGGGTTGGAAATATTCGTCTTCTTCAAGTATAATAATTTCTACCAAACCATAATTGTGCAACTCTGTTATGAAGGTATTTTCAATTTCGTGATACAAGCAAAATTGTTTGATTTGGATTAAGTTTTTACTGCTCATGATTTCTTAGTTTAGCTAGTTCTTCGAATAATTCTTTTTCTTGTGCAGACAGTCGGGTTGGAATTTTTATAGTGTAAGTAATGTATAAATCACCAAACTGATTCTCTTTTTTGTACACCGGAAAGCCTTTACCTTTTAATTTCACTTTGGTTCCGGGCTGAGTTTCGGCAGGGACTTTTATTTTTACTTTTCCGTCAAAAGTCTTTACAAAAATTTCTCCACCTAAAATGGCGGTGTATAAATCCAGTTCAACATCAGCATATAAATTATTGCCTTCCCGCTTAAAGTCGGAATCATTATCAATTAAAAAAGTGATGTATAAATCGCCATTCGGACCACCATTTGCGCCGGGTGCGCCATGATTTGGAATTTTGATAATCTGCCCGTTTTCGACTCCGGCCGGAATCGTGATTCGGATATTTTTTCCATTCACAGTTAGATTCTGTTTATGAGTTGTGTAAGCGGAGGCTAAATCTAGTTGTAATTCGGCATTAAAATCCTGACCTCTGTATTTTGCCTGACCTCTGGAGCTTCTTCCTGAAGAACCGTACATAGAATTGAAGAAATCAGAGAAATCACTTTCGGAAAAGTTTCCGCCGCCAAAATCAGTGTAGCTTTGATTGCCTTGCTGTTGTCTGGAATATTGCTGTTGGTTAGGATCGTAACCTGCTTTTTCAAACTCGTCGGCATGTTTCCAGTCTTTTCCGTACTTGTCGTATTTTTTACGATTTTCCGGATTACTTAAAACTTCGTTAGCCTCATTTATTTCTTTGAATTTCTTCTCCGCTTCCTTGTCATTGGGGTTTAAATCAGGATGGTATTTTCGTGCCAGTTTTCGATATGCCTTTTTGATTTCAGCTTCGGTCGCAGATTTTGTGATTTCTAATACTTTGTAATAATCAATATAATCCATGGATTGAAAATTTAATAAATTAGCTATTTCGACTGGTGTTTTAAACAGCCGGAACAGAGGTGTGTTTTTTGATTTATTATTCTAAATTGAAAAATAATCGAAGTTCCGAGGTGTTCGATTTACGATATGAGTTTAATTTTTAGTATCTCTCTTTGAAAGATTGAAGTTAGGAATAAGTTGCTAATTATCAAAACGATGTTTTTCGAATATTAAAAAAATAACATTTACAAAGTTTCAGAAGTCCCCGATTGATTTGCAATAATAGAATTTGGAATTTTGAGTTTGGGATTTAGAATTTGCAGTTTTTGGCAGGTTTTTTGATTCCAAAAAAAGGCATAATATAGTGTTATAAAAGTCTTAAAGTTGTAGTGCTTAACTATATTATGTTATTTTTGTGATTCCAGATCCCGATTTTAAAATAAATATAAAAGCCGATTCGATAATACTTTTTCAATGAAACACATTTTATTCTTCATATTATTTTTTACTGCTGTAACCGTATCGGCACAAAAGGAATTTGGAACGAAATTCAAACCTATTGCGGCACCTAAATTCGGAGCAAAACCCAAAAAGACTCCAATTCCGGAAATAAAAGATCCTCAGAGTGAGAATCTGGACATGCCGGGGATTAAGACTCCTAATGTTTTTGATAATACCAGTATTACTACAAAATCTCAGTTTCAGATCGGAGCAGAAAAAAGCAAATTTACCATGTCTACCGAAACTGATTTTGCCAATCCGGGAGATCGTTACGTACCCAAAATGGAGAAAGATTTAGACAAAGCGTTAAGAGATGCCGGTTTGAAAGAAGGACGCGGAACATTAATAAAAAGAAATATCTCTCTGGGAGATTTTAGAACAAAATCACAATATTTCATTGTAAAATTAAGAGACTTTGGAGCTATTGACGGCGATTTGGTAAAAGTTTCATCCAATGATGCCGTAATTGCCAGCCAGATATTATTGGGTTCCAACTTTAAAGAAGTAAAAATAAACCTCGCAGCAGGGTTTAATAAATTAGATTTTGAAGCTCTAAATATTGGAACATTAGGCGGAAACACTGCAGAAATTCAAGTCTACGACGATAAAGGACAATTGGTAACCAATGATTACTGGGATAACCTTGCCGCAGGATTTAAGGCTTCGATTGTTGTGACGAAAGAGTAGTTTTTTTAAGGTGCTAAGGTACTGAGATGCTAAGGTCCTAAGCTTCCTAAAAAGTGATGACTACTTGATTATTGGGTAACCATGTAATAGTTTTTTAAGGGGCTGAGATGCTAAGGCTCTGAGCTTTCTAAATAGTGATAACTACTTGATTATCGAGGTAACCATGCAATTGTTTTTTTAAGGTGCTAAGAGGCTAAGTAGTTAAAGTTCTAAGTCTTGATAAAAAAAACTTAGAACCTTAGTATCTCAGTACCTCAGTACCTCAGAACCTTTCCTAGAACGGATCCGCTGTCACTCTAAATTTCATTTCTGCTTTTACGGTTACATCTTTGGTAAGCGTTTCTTTCAGAGTAACTTTTGTTCTGATCTTGTATTTATCTGCTTTAATGTACTGGTCCAGTCTTGCATCGGTACAAATTAAATCAATACTATTAGTGGAGGCATTGATATTATCCTGATAAGCCAATTCGATTTCATCAGAATCTGTGGTAGAGATATACAAATGAACCGATTTTAAAAACGTGAATGTTTTGTCGGTTGGATTTGTGATCATCAGTTTCAGCGATTTCAGTTTAACATCTTTTACTAAACTGGCTTTGGTTTTATTGTTCTCAAACTCGGCAGAAGAATTTGTAGTGACATCCGGAGTGATAATTTCCGAAGGCAAATTGATAGGGGAAGTGCTCTTAATCTGAATCGAAGTTTCATTTGAAATAGTAAAAGTCAGTAAGTCATCTACAGCATCACACGAGCTTAAAAACAAAGATAAAAACAGAGAAAGGGCAATTAATTTTGATTTCATAGTTAAATTTTAATTGGGTTTTTCGTTACGTACGAAATAAATTGTTTTTTGGATTTTTTGCGAAGATACTAAGTTGTCAAGATTCTGAGAGGCTAAGTTTTTATTTTTATAGTAAAAAAGAACCTCAGAATCTTAGTAACTCAGCCCCTTAGAAACTTTCGAGAAAAAAAATAAAATTCCATTTTTCAAATTCGAATATAAAAAGTACTTTTGCGCATGCAACACAACGTACTTATTTTAGATTTCGGATCGCAATATACTCAGCTTATTGCGCGTAGAGTTCGCGAATTAAATATATTCTGCGAAATTTTTCCTTACAATCACTTTCCTAGTGATTTATCACCTTATAAAGCCGTAATTTTAGGAGGAAGCCCTTTTTCTGTTCGTGCAGAAGATGCTCCACATCCTGATTTATCTCAAATTCGAGGCAAGCTCCCTATGTTAGCAGTTTGTTACGGAGCACAATACTTAGCTCATTTTAGTGGAGGTGAAGTAGCTGCTTCGAACACCAGAGAATATGGAAGAGCTAATTTGTCTTATATTAAAGAGAATGAAGTTTTCTTCAACGGAGTTTCTGAAAACAGCCAGGTTTGGATGAGCCATAGTGATAGTATCAAAGCTTTACCAACCAATGCTGTAAAATTAGCCAGTACACATGATGTGGAATTTGCCGCTTATAAAATTGAAGGCGAAACTACTTATGCTATTCAGTACCACCCTGAAGTTTTTCACTCTACTGACGGGTCAAAAATGCTGAAAAACTTTTTAGTGGATATCGCTGACGTTCCTCAGAATTTTACGCCAAATGCTTTCGTAGAAGAAATGGTGGGAGAATTAAAAGAGAAGTTAGGGAATGATAAAGTAGTTTTAGGATTGTCAGGAGGAGTAGATTCAACCGTAGCGGCTGTTTTACTGAATCAGGCAATTGGAAAAAACTTATACTGTATTTTTGTAAATAACGGTTTACTTCGTAAAAACGAATTCCAGAAGGTATTAGATCAATACAAAGGAATGGGATTAAACGTAAAAGGAGTAGATGCAGGCGATCGTTTTCTGTCTGAATTAGCAGGAATCAGTGATCCTGAAACTAAACGTAAAACAATTGGTCGTGTATTTATCGAAGTTTTTGATGATGAGTCACACTTAATCGAAGACGTAAAATGGCTGGCACAGGGAACTATTTATCCTGATGTAATTGAGTCAGTTTCGGTAAAAGGACCATCGGCAACCATTAAATCGCACCATAATGTGGGTGGATTGCCGGATTATATGAAACTACAGATCGTAGAGCCGCTTCGAATGCTGTTCAAAGACGAAGTTCGAAGAGTAGGAGCTACTTTAGGAATAGATCCTGAGTTATTAGGAAGACACCCTTTCCCTGGACCAGGATTATCCATCAGAATTTTAGGAGATATTACTCCGGAGAAAGTTCAGATTTTACAAGACGTAGATGCAGTTTTTATCGACGGATTAAAATCTTGGGGATTGTATGACAAAGTTTGGCAGGCAGGAGCAATTTTGCTTCCGGTAAACAGTGTTGGTGTAATGGGCGATGAGCGTACTTACGAAAAAGTAGTAGCGCTTAGAGCTGTAGAATCAACAGATGGTATGACGGCCGACTGGGTTCATTTACCGTATGATTTCTTAATGAAAGTGTCTAACGATATTATCAATAAAGTAAAAGGCGTGAATCGTGTGGTTTACGATATCAGCTCAAAACCACCAGCAACAATTGAGTGGGAATAGTACTATTTTTTAAAATTAAGGCGTTACATTTGTAACGCCTTAATTTTTTTAAACCTACTATTTATGAGAGAATTTTTAACGATTTCTCTTGTGTTTGTTTTGTCTTTTAACAAAATAACTGCGCAAGATTCAATTATTGAGCATCGGATTCAAAAGGGGGAAACTGCTTACTTTATTGCCCAAAAGTACAAGGTTTCAGTAGAAGAAATTTACAGACTCAACCCCGAATCGCAAAACGGAATCAAGGACGATCAACTGATTAAGATTCCAGTCCATTCCTCTGAAAAACCAAATTCCGGCCAGCACATTGCTCACGTTGTTGGCGCAAAGGAAACCCTTTTTGGTTTAGCAAAACAGTATAACATTTCGGTGGAAATTCTTCAGAATGCTAATCAGGCGATTCTTACCAACGGACTTCAGATTGGTCAGGAATTAATGATTCCGCAAGGTTCCGGAGATCTTTCTCAAACTGAAAGTACAATTTCTTCAAAAGTCAGCCATCAGGTTGTGGCAAAAGAATCTTTATTTAGTATTGCGAGACAGTATAATGTTTCGGTTTTGGATTTGGAAAATCTGAATAAAAATCTTCTTCAAAACGGATTGCAAGTCGGACAGACTATTGCGATTCCGAATAAACGAAAAACTTTAGACGGAAGAGTTCGCGTGATTAATCAGGAAACTGTTTTTCATATGGTCGAGCCTAAGGAAACGAAGTTTTCTATAGCTAAAAAGTATGGAATTTCGATTGATCAATTGGAATCTCAGAATCCTGAAATCGTCAACGGACTGATTGTGGGAAATAAACTGGCAATTAATACAAAAGGTATAAAACCGACAAATGAAAGCGAAGAGCTTATGATTGCGCTGGCCGAAAAGCAGGTAGTAGTGGAAAAAACAAAAGCCAAAACAGTCGAATTGGAAGATTTGAAAGACCGTTTGGTTGTTCAGAAAGAAATGAATCAGAAGATTATAAAAATTAATGATTTGAAAGTCAATCTAAATGATATGAACGGCTCTAAAGAAAATTCTGTTGAAAAATTGCGATTGGTGCTGGAGGCTAATAAAAATGTGCAGGATGTTTTAATGGCCAAACTGGATTCGCTGGTTCGTACGATGAATGAGGATCTTGTTGATTTGAAAAGACTGGACGTTTTAAATGTTGACGAATCAAAAAGATTGGAAAAACAGTCGTATGAAAGTATTGGGAAAACCAATGAATTATCGTCTCAGTTAAAAAAAGAGTTAGCTGAAAACCGAAAAGCGTATGCCGGTTTAATGCATAAAGTCGAAAAAATTGCTGTAGCCGAAAATCAGGAATACAAGAAAAAAATCCGCGAAAGCGAAAAAAATAACAATCCTGCTTCATTGCAACAACGTCTTTCACTGGAAGAAATAAAGCAGTACCAAACAGAACAGGAGCAAGGTGATGCGAAGAACCAGCTCTTGATTGCTAAAATTGATTCGCTGGATAATCAGAAGAAGATCGAAGTGAAGAGACACATTAGTAAAGCATCTTACTACAGCATGGAAGCCCGAAATTTTGACGATAAAGTGGCTTTGCTGAAGTTGAAAAAGTATCAGGATCAGGCGATTAAAAATCAGAAGAAAAATGGAGTGACTGATGATTCAAAAAACCTTTCATCAGAAGAAATGAAACAGGAGTTAAAGGAAAATCCGCTTAAAAGGGACAAAACGATAAAGGTGGAAGTTTTTGATAATCTTCACGGAGTTTCAAACGGCTATTACTTAGTTTTAGGTATATTTACAGACGCAACGCTAAGGGATAAGCTCATTATGAAACTCATTGATTCCGGCGATTTTAACGCCAGTTTCTTTTTTAATATTAACAGTCTTTCGTACTATGTATACTCCGACAAGTACCAAAATATGGAAGAAGTACTATATCAATGCAAGAAAAAAGAGGAAGATGAGTTATATAAAGAGGTGAGTATTGCTAAGGTCGAGATTGATCTTAGAGAATAAGCAATGCAGAAAAAACAAGTGGCAGGGATTTTGTTTTACAGAGAATTTTGTAACTTGTTTTTGAATTAGGAATTAAATTGTTTTAAGCTTTATTATGAAATATTATTCAACATTATTGTCTCTGATTTTTTTTGCAACCAGTTCCGCATTTTCACAAGAAAAGGTGGTGAAGTATACGGTTTCAAGCGGAGAAACTATTAACCAGATTGCTGTTAAATTTAAGGTTACGCCTTACGATATTTACTCGCTAAATCCGGATGCCAGAAATGGAGTAAAACCCAATACCGTTTTATTAATTCCGACAAGCGGTGCTAAAACAGCAGTTAAAAATGATGTTGCTCCGGTGAAAAGTTCAAATTCAGGAAAAACAATTACGCACGAAGTACAGCCAAAAGAAACTTTGTTTGGCATTGAGAAAAAATATAATGTTACGGATGAAGCTTTAAAAGCAGCTAATCCTTTTTTGGTGAAAGATGGTTTGCAGATTGGACAAACTCTTGAAATTCCGTCAAAAGGAAGTGTGGTGAAAACAGCTGTTTCAGCTCCGGCAAAACCTAAATCGGCAACACCGGAAAAGTATGTTTACCATGATGTAGTGGCGAAAGAAACGAAATTTTCGATTGCAAAACAGTACGGAATGACCATTGAAGAATTAGAAAAACGTAACCCTGAAATTGTTTCAAACCTGCCAGTTGGTTATCGTCTGACGATCAAAGGAACTGCCCCTAAAACGCAAGCTTCTGCTCCGTCTGCGACGGCTGTTGTAAAACCGGCTGAAATTAAAAAAGCAGCGGAAACCCCGAAAAAAGCGGTTTCTTATATGGAGTATCAGGTAAAACCAAAGGAAACTTTTTATAGTTTAACGCATACTTTTCATATCACTCAGGAAGAATTAACGGCCTTAAATCCGGCACTTTCCGAAGGTGTAAAAGAGGGAATGGTTTTAAAAGTTCCGGCAGGATACGTGGCGCCAACACCAATTATGGTACACCAACAGCCTGCTGAAAAAGAAGTTGAAAAAAGTATTGAAAAGACCATTGAAAAGCCAGTTGAAAATACGGGAGGCATTAAAGTGGTAGATAAAGTGAAATCTGAAACGGTTTCCGCAAATCCGGAAGTGGTGGAACTGACTAAAAAAAGAGGGGAGAACGAACGTAAAAAATTAGTTTTATTATTGCCGTTCAATTTAGCGAAAATGCAGGGAGATACTATCAGTGCAGCCAGTAGAATTAAGAGTGATAAATTTTTGAACATGACGCTTGATTTTTATTCGGGAGCTTTAATGGCAATCGATTCAGCAAGAACTTTAAAGCTGCCAATTGATGTTGCAATTTATGATTCACAGGAAACGAAAAACAGTTCTAATGTTTCAGGTTTAATGAATCAGAATAAATTGCAGGATGCCAATGCTGTAATTGGGCCTTTTTATCAAAGTAATGCAGAATCTACTGCCAATACATTGCGCTTGTATAATATTCCTGTGATTTCTCCATTATCAAAAGACAAAGCCAACCCAATTGATAATTTGTATCAAACGATTCCATCAAACGATGTGGTGCGAAATGCCGTTTTTGATTATATGAGAGGGAAAAATGGAAATATCGTTGCGGTTGTAGACAAAAAGAAAGAATCAGTGATCAGTTATATCAAACAAAATCAAAAAGGAGTTGTGTTTGCTAATCTGACTGAAACCGGAGCTCTGGACGTGGCCAATTTAAAAAGTCTGTTATTGCCTAACAGAATGAACTATGTCGTTATGGAATCGGCTAATACAGCAATGGTTAGAACGACTATAAAAGCTTTGACAGATGCTCAAAAAACCTGTCAGATACAGTTGGTAGTTTTAGAGCCAAACAGTACACTGGATTCGGACGAGATTAGTTTTGACAGTTTAATTAAGTTGAAATTGATGTATCCGTCCGTTACCCGTGATAGTGATGAACAGTCTGTTTTGATTTTTGAAAAAGAGTACCGATTGAAAAATAAAGTAAATCCAAATACCTATGCTACAAGAGGATTTGATGTTACTTTTGATACCATGATGCGTTTGGTTCAGGGAAAAACCTATCAGGAAACAGCCGATTTAATGACAACAGAACAGGTTGACAATAAATTTCAATTTTATAAAAAAGAGGATGGAGGACACGCAAACAAAGGTGTTTACATCTTATATTACGATAATGATTTAACTTTAAAAGTAGCAAATTAATGACATCAAAAGTAACCTATTTAGGCGATTTAAGAACAAAATCAATCCATGTGCAATCCGGAAGTGAAATCATTTCGGATGCGCCTGTAGACAATAACGGAAAAGGAGAAGCTTTTTCTCCCACAGATACTGTTGCCAATGCTTTAGCGAGCTGTATGATGACGATTATGGGAATTAAAGCCCGTGATCTGAATGTAAATTTAATCGATTCAACTGCTGAAGTAACGAAAATAATGAATGCAGAACCGAGACGTATTGGAGCCATCGAAATTGCTTTTGAAATGAAAGGGGATGCCGATGAGAAAAGCAAAACCATTTTGGAACGTGCGGCAATGACCTGTCCGGTTTTTTTAAGCCTGAATCCTGAAATTGAAAAGAAAATTACTTTTAACTGGAAGTAATCTGAAGTATAAAAAGTAAAGAATATTTACATTGCCCCCAAAAAAGTCAAACACTATTTGGGGGCATTTTTATGGAAAGAAAAGTTAAATAATGACTTCTTTATTGGCTTAAATATAAATACCCGACCTGTTTCGTTGTAACATTATCTTTAGTAACGGAGAGAATATAAAAATAAGTTCCGTCAGGCAACCCTTCGTTTTTAAGAAAAACATTTTTGACATTAGCAAATCCATTAAAAACGTTTTCATTGGTGCCATATGCTGTTGTTCGAAATACTTTAATTCCTCTGCTATCGTATATTTCGACTTCATTTTGAGTGCCGTCTAACCCCTCAATTCTTAGATAATCATTCAGTCCGTCTTTATTGGGAGAAACGGCATTATACACTACAAAAGAATCTGTTTTTTTAACTTTAGCGGTAGTAAATATTTCATTACCGGATAGATTAACAGGAGAAGAGACCGTTCGATCCCCTTTGTTCACTACTCCGCCTTCGTCAATCCAGCTGTTTTTAGCACTATCCCAACGCACAATATGGATCTCTGAAGGCGATTCAGTAATACTTGCCGGAGTTACCGATTCATCCCAGCTTAAAGTGAGGATAAGATCTGAAGTGCTTCCTAATTTTTTAACGGCCCAGTATTCTTTATCATTTACAACCAGAATATTGCTTGTTTTATTCTTAAAAGGATACAAAATACCTGCATCTTTCAGAAAGTATTTTCCACTGAAAGCATCAGTATCCATTTTAAGAGCAGAAATGCCAGCAGAACGGTATTTTAATTGATCTCCAACCGGAAAGGTGAAGTCATTATTTCCATTTTTCATTACTTCACCATCTACAAAACTTTTGTCACTAACATTTACGCAGCCTGAGCCATTTTCAAAAATAACCAGACCTCCAAAAGAATCATCGTCAATAATTCCTTCTTTGAAGTCGGCCATTCCCGAAATGCTTAAATAGTTAGAAACATGAAAAGCTGCATCATTAGCATTACTACTGTTGTTAAATTCGAGATTATAGAGTTCGATAGGGATATTTCCGGATATATTCTGATACCCTGAGACTCCTCTCAATCGTGTTATGCCTCTGGAATTACCAGGACTAAAACTGATCAAGCCGTCATTGTTTATATGACTGTATAAAAATAATTCACCATCATTAATTAAAACAGCTTTAGATTTATTATCGAAAGCGTTTACAAAACTTACGGGAGTATTGGATGCCACAAAAAGCTCTCCTGTATTGATTATTTGCGAAGTGGCACAATACGGAATCAATAAAAGTACCAGACTGCTTTTTAAATTTAGTATTCTCATCTTAAAAATTGCTATTTTATTTTACTGTTGCTCTATTTCTTCTTTTTGAATAAATTTCAAAGCTTATTCACTTATCTGTCTTTCCTAATCCTGATCTGTGATAAGGTAATACTACCCGATGCCAGGTGTTCCCAATTTAGTGCAATTTTTGAGAAAGAGATGTCGTTCGTAACCGGTGCATAAATTGAAAATCGAATAAAAACAGTACTGTGAAATAGATTTTCTCTCAGTACCAATTCTAGGGCAAAATGACAGACAATGTTACTTCATATTTTTAGTTTATATAAACGATAAGTAACAACTGGTCTATATATTGACATTTTTGAAAGTTAAAAGTAATAAGTGAAAAAACTCGTAAGATTTCCGCCGGTGCAATTTATTTGCACATTTAATAGGTAGGTTTAGGCTTTGTATTCCTAAAAAGACATTTCGCCCATTTTTGTATTACCTTATAACCCGTTGGGTGTAATTCAAAAAAAAAATTTAACACCTAGTCCCGACGCATTGGGATATGTTTATAAAAGAATATAAAAGGAAGCCTGTTTCTTGCCTATAGAGCTGGCTCTGTTTGTTTTAAATAAGTGAAACGCCTTATTGAAGAGCTGTTTAAATCGATCTTTTTGTTCCCAACATTTTGCCTTCCTCTTTTCGGTAACATTCTAACCAAAACGGTTGTATCTGTCCTTCCTGTCCGGGTACATCTCTGACACAATCCGTCTCAACTTTTTTATCTGATGACGGTCACTGACAACGCTTCATAAGGTCCGATGAAGAATATTAAACCATTTTTTAACTTAATATTCCACATATAACTTCAGATATACCATTTATTGTTTTTGATTAAATCATTACTTTTTTTAGGATTAATCTTGCAAAGTAAAATAAGCAATTTTTGTGGAACTGAAATACAAAAAATTAGGATGAGTTACAGATTACTATTTATTTCGATTTTACTACTATTATATGGTGTCTCGTATAGCCAGGTAGGGATAGGGAGTTCTAAACCGGATAATTCTGCGATGCTTGATATCGTTTCAACTAATAAAGGAGTTATTATTCCCAGAATCGCATTAACGGGAAGTAAAGACTTAACCACTATCGCCAATGGTAATGTCGAGAGTTTATTGGTTTACAACACCGCCACCGTTTCAGATATTACTCCTGGGTATTATTACTGGTCAAAAAGTAAATGGAACAGAATAGCGACCACGGATGACAGTCTATCGGTAACAGCCGGTAACGGTCTGACATTTTCTAACGGCAAGCTGCAATTGGGAGGTGCATTAGAAACCCCCACAACGCTAACCACAACAGCCACAAATACACTTGCTCTGCAGGGGTTGGAAGCGGGAGATTTCACAACCGATGAAATTATAGTGGCTGATAAAACGAACGGAACCCTGAAAAAAGCTGCGGCAAATTCGTTCGTACAGGAAAAACAGGAGCTGTATATCGCCAAAGAAGGTCAGGCAGAATTCACAACGGTATCTCCCATTAATGATCCGCAAAAAGTAAATGTATACCGAAATGGTATCAGAGTAGATTTCTCCATAGTGAAACCGGGTACTATAAAATTAGAGCCCAGTGCAATATGCTACCAAAACGACGAAGTACGGATTGTACTCATTTATTAATACAAAAACATAAACCATAAATTAATATTAATAATTAAAACAGAAAAATGATGAAAACAAAATTCTTAAAATTTGCACTTTGTGCAACAGTGCTTCTTGGAGTTACCGCAGCAAATGCCCAATCGACGGCAGATGTTACAAAAGGGGTGAAAGCAGTAAAAGTGGTTGATAATAAGGGTACGATAAAGTATTTTCAATCCAATAACGGTATTACACAGATTGTAAATACAACTGCTGATGTCACCACCACCACCTGGCAATTGGGAGGCCAACTGACCAATGATACTTATATCGATGCAACCGGAAAAGTATTTGGTCTTGATGGTCTTGTTTTAGAAACAGGCGCTCCATCTACCAATGCAACAACAGCATCAATCCATGGCGGAACAGGTACAGGCTGGACTTTATTAGTAAGAGACGAAGCTACAGGTGCTACCAAAAAAATGAAAGCCGAAAGTTTAGTGAGCGGAATCAGAGTCGAGTATACACAAGTAGCCAATGCGGCTGCGAATGTAGATGTTGCCGTAGTGGGTTTACCGGTTCTGACTGCCGGAACTACAGATGCTAAATTATTTGTTTTTAGAAACGGTATTAAATTAAGATCAGGTACCGATTTTGTGGCAGCAGCAGATAAAGTTACCATTACATATAGTGCAACCGACCTGCCCATGTATGCTGGTGATGTTATTGAAGTTCAGTATGTTAAATAATCTTTGTAAATAAATTTATATGTTTCTTAAAATCAATGTTTTGGTGCTTTTTCTGGCATTTTGTAATTTGGGGTATACACAAACGGTCAAAGTGGTGAGTAAAAAAGGAACTTTGATAGATATAGAACAGGGAGTAGGAAATGTTTTAGAAGCATATGTGGGTACTCCGACTGTTTCTCAAACGCTGACGAGTACCTTTGCAGACATTGCGTTTAGTAATTTTGGAATTGTTGATATCTCAGATTTTACCAGATCAGGTGTCCTGATTATGATTAACAAACCTGGTCGTTATGAAATAACCTACAGAGTAAGTACAACGATTAATAATAATGAAAGATCCGGCGGAGAATTCTATCTGGAAGTTGGAGGCACAGAAGCACCGGGCACAAGGGCTTATACCTGTGCCAGAAATAGTCTTGTAGATAAAAATACAGTTGCAGTGACTAAAACTATAGAAACAACAACAGCAAATGTGACGGTTAAGTTAAAAGGGCGTACCTATGCTTCTACAGCAGCTGTTCCGTCACTAACAATGACCAATAATGGGTCTTCCTTACTTATAAAAAGAATTAAATAGATTAGGAAAAAATGAAGTTTAAATTTATATTTTTAGTACTGCTCCTCAGTAACATTGGCCGTTCTCAAATTAGTACCACTTCGGCATTAGTGCCAACGATTACCAATGCCGGACTAGGTGATTTATACAAAACCTCCGATACGAATCAATTGTATATTGGTTTAAGCAATGGGACTCTCTCTTTAATAGGAGGAAGTGCAAATAACTGGGGGTTAAACGGTAATTCGAATGCAACAGCAACCAGTGTATTAGGAACGACCACTGATACAAAAGTAGCCCTGACCTCTAATAATACGTCTATTCTTGAAGCAGGAAAACGCGGTACATTAGGGCTGGTGACAACAGCTGCAGATTTTACCGATGCCAATCAATACATGGCTTACCTTAGAGGGGGCGGAACTTCAGCGTTGCAATTTGAAGCTTCTGGAAATCTATATTACAAACCTATGATTTTTACGACCACAGATGGAAATTTGAGGTTAAAAGGGACTTCTGGCATTAGTGATTTTTTTGAAATAGGATCTACAGGTACTGGTATTAATGGTTCTTTAGAGTTTACTGTTGGAGACGATGGAGACGAGCCTATTATATTTAAAAAGAACCATTCTAGCGGGAGTACAATTGAGTTGATGCGTATGCAGGGGACCGGCAATTCGAGTGACGTTAGGATAGGGATATCCACAGGTGGGGCAGTTGCCAATTCTGTTTTGCAGGTTGGCGGGTCAGTTTCTTTACCCATAAGAGTGATAACAGGCAATACGACTTTAAATGACGGTGATTACACTGTTATTTTAAACCCCGGAAGTTATTATTCGGGTACAGAGATCACATTACCTGCGGCAAGTACTTGTAAGGGAAGGGTTTATATTGTTAAGAATATTAGCAATTCTGTTAGAAACATATCAACTTTTATAGCCTATGGCGGAGGTACTTCTACTGTATTGAATGGTGGCAGAGTCTATACTTTTCAAAGTGATGGTGTGAATTGGCAAACAATAAATGATATGTATTAGGTTTTATGGAATTTCTATTTATTATAAATCTCAAAGCAATTTTTAAGTTAGAATACTAAAATCCAAAAGAAAATTACTTTTAACTGGAAGTAATTTAAAATCCCAAATTCCAATTTTTGTTGGAGTTTGGGATTTTTTTTGAAAAGCAGAAAATTTTATACTAATTTTAGTTCTATTTTACTCTAATGTTTTCCGGTATAATGCCGGTGTAATATGAAAATTGTACAATGTAAATTGGACTATATTGAATATACAATCGGTATTATTGACCGTTTTCAGGTTTTAAATCCTCTAAAATTGGAGTAAGTATTGTTTTTATTTCCTTTTGGGTTTTTCCGTTTTTCTGTTCAAAGATCATAATGGTGTTTTTGCCTTTTTTAAGCCAGCAACCCGGAACATATAATGTCTGTTGTGGGCCAATGCTCCAGTAACGGCCTATATTGATTCCGTTTACAAAAACAATTCCTTTGCCCCAATCGCGCATATCCAGAAAGGTATCGCCTGTTTTGCTTAGATTAAAGGTTCCCTGATATAAAGTGGGACGGTCTGTTTTTCCGGTATTCTTGTAAGCTGTTACATCAGGTTCCTGAGCCATTGGCAATTGATATATTTTCCAATTTCCTGTAATGGTTTCGCCATTGATCATGACCGGACTAATGATTCCTTTGTTATTGGCATTAATTTGAGAACCGTAATTGATACGTCCCATATTCTCTACCAAAATGTCTAATGTTGCATTAAACGGAACTTCAATTTCACAATCGTATTTTTTGTAATAGCGGTTTAATTCGGCTACTTTTTTCCCGTTGACATACACTATAGCATAATCGCGTAAACCTTTTAATTCCAGCTTTCCGCTAATAGGCTGTGTAAATCGTTTGCTGTACCAGACATAACCGTCTCCCTGATTGAGCTGCTCGAAGGTTAAAGGATTGTCTGCAATAACTGGTGTAATTTTAGATTTTACATCGTCCAGATCTACGGTTTTGGTTAGTGCAATATTTGGAATGGTAATAACAGGCATTTTTGCAGGAACAGGAGGAGTTTCATTGGTTTTGAGGATGGCTCTTAACGCATTGTATTTGGGAGTTGCCCAGCCTGCTTCGCTAATAGGTGCATCGTAATCGTAAGAGGTCATGTCGGGTTGAATGTCATGTTCTTTGTCGTAATTTGCTCCGGAAGTAAAGCCAAAGTTAGTTCCGCCATGCACCATATAATAGTTGAAAGAAACCTGATTGTCCAGATATTTTTGTGTTTGGGCAACGGTTTCCTCCGGAGTTTGTGTAGGGAAGGGCTCAGCCCAGTGATCCAGCCAGCCCGGGTAGAATTCAGCCACCATATACGGACCTTGTCCATTATTGAATTGATTGACCACATTTTTTAGTTTTGCAACATCACTTTCACCATTTGCTGTTGGGAGAGCACCGGGTAAAGCTCCGCCTTCAAATAACCAGCTTCCGTCTGAAGTAAAGAATGGAACTTCGAAACCAATGTCTTTCAATTGTTGAAAAACGGCTGCACTGTATTTTTTATGTTCTTCAAGCGGAATGTCTTTGCGCTGCGCTACATACGAACCAAATTCATTTTCGCCCTGAACCATAATAATCGGGCCTCCTTTGGTGATTTGTAAATTCTTAACCTGATGGTATAGTTCCGTAAAATAGGCTTTTGTTGCTCCCAGATAGGCCGCATTATTTCCACGAATAACCATATTAGGAACATTTTGTAAAAACCATGGATAACCTCCAAATTCCCATTCGGCACAAACATAAGGGCCTGGACGTAAGATCACGAACAAACCTTCTTCCTGAGCCGTTTTAATGTACTCGGCCAGATTTTTATTTCCGGTTTTAAAGTCCCAGATTCCGGGAGCTGTTTCGTGATAATTCCAAAAAACATAAGTGGCAACAGCATTTAAACCCATAGCTTTCATCATCTTTAAACGATGACGCCAATAGGGTTGTGGAATACGGGAGTAGTGCATTTCACCGGAGTGAATTTGTATGGGTTTTCCGTTCAACAGGAAATTTCCATTGGCAATAGCAAAACTTTGTTTCTCTTGGGCTGTTGCGCAAAGGGTAAGAGAAAGAAACAGAAAGGTAAGATATATTTTTTTCATCTTTAATTTAAATTAGTGTTGACTATAATGAACAAGAGAGCACTATAAATCGCGCCCTCTTGTTTCTACTAACTAACCAATAAATATTATTCTGAAAATTCTAATTTTTTCAACTTGTTCCATCCGCCACGTGTAAAATCAGGAATTTCTACAGGAGCTGAACCGTTGTCAAGCGAAATCTCTGTTAAAGGACCTAAACAAGACCATTCGGCTAAGTCGTAAACGTCCATATCTAACGGAAGTCCTTTTTGCAGACAGTAAATCAAACGGTAATCCATTACGAAATCCATTCCGCCGTGACCGCCCACTTTTTTAGCCTGCTCTTCGATATTTTTTACAATCGGGTGTTTGTATTTTTCCATTAACGCTTTTTTTACGTCTGCCGGAACAAAAGAGTGTGCGCTTAATTTTTCGTGATTTGGTTTTACGTCGTCACCTAGTTCTTTGCCGTCTAATGCATATCCTTCTAATGGGTATTTATTAGCAAAACCTTTCGTACCACTCAATTGGTACATTCTGCTGTACGGACGAGGAGAGGTAACATCATGCTGGATGTGAATTGTTTTTCCGTTTTCGGTACGAATCATGGTCATGGTGTGATCGCCATTTCTGAAATCTTTAATTTCTTTTCCTGATTTTTCTTTAATGTATGCCGGATTTCCAACTGCTTTCGTATCCATAGAAACTAAAAAGTTCATTTTGTCACCACGGTGAATGTTCAAAGCCTGACAAGCGGGTCCCATACCATGAGTAGCATAAATGTCGCCACGGTGTTTGATGTTGTAATCCATTCTCCAGTTGTTCCAGTATTCTCCCCAGAAAGGCTGAAGTCCGTGGATGTAAGATCCTTCGGCATGAAGAATTTCTCCAAACACACCTTGCTGCGCCATGTTTAATGTCGTAAGTTCGAAGAAGTCGTAGACACAGTTTTCAAGCTGCATACAGTGTTTACGGGTTTTTTCAGAAGTATCAATAAGCTGCCAGATTTCTTCCATGGTCATTGCACCCGGAACTTCTATGGCTACATGTTTACCATCTTTCATGGCCTGAACACCAATGATAGCATGATGTTTCCAGTCGGTAGCGATGTATACTAAATCAACATTTGGTAAAGCCGTTACTTTTCTCCAGGCATTTTCGTCACCGTAAAATTCCTGAGCTTTAGGAAATCCTGCTTTGGTTAAGGTTTCGTTTGCTTTAGAAGTGTTTTCCTGTGTCATATCACATAATGCAACAATTTCGACACCCGGAATATGCGTCATGCGCTCAACTGCTCCCGGACCACGCATTCCAAGACCTATAAAGGCAACACGAACGGTAGGTATTGGTGCGGTTGCCAAACGCAAAACGTCAGTTTGACCTTTTGCGCGAGCCGGTGTTTTGGTTTTAATCATTTGTGCCGATGCGATTGTTCCTCCAAACAGAATACAGGCGGCTAACATGAATTTTAAAATACTAGTTTTCATAAGGTATTATTTTGATTTTAAATGATTGATAATCTAAAAATCCGATTATCGGGGATTATTGTTGTGTTGTATTTTTAGTAAATTGTATGGTGAAATTGACAAAAGTTTAATTCTAACACATAGAAACATAGTTGTTAATGTCTTAAAAAGAAATTCAAAAAAGAAAAGTCTTTCTTTCACATAGTCTGCTATGTACATTTTAATTCGTGAAACGCCTTTTTTAGTTTATAAAGACTATGTTGCTATGTGTTAATATAATTTCATTTCAATTTTTTTTTTAATAATTTTTAAGGTAATGTATTGAAATTTATTTCCGGTTTTTTATTCGTTAATGGTTTTGTAAAAATAGTTTTTGGAGTGGTATAGTCATTAAAAAAGCCTCCGTTTTTTAGATAAAAGAAACCATCTTCTGTTCCTCCGGCAAAATCCATTCGGTATTCTTTTGCTCCTGTGTTGTCGTTGGTAAAACGTGCTGAATTAATTTCGAACCAGTTACCTTTGTCGTCGCAAACCCATTGGTTGTTGAACAGGACTTTGCGGGACAGATCTCCTTGTTCCGGAATGAAATTTTCCAGAAAGGAATGAAATCTTTTCAAATAGGTATTGGTTTGAGGACGATTGAAACTGGCAATCAACAACCATTTATTCAGTTCGGGAGCGTAAAAGTAGGCGGTATATGTGGTAGTATTATTACCGGCAGGCAGTCCTCGAAGTAAAAACTTATACGTGTTTCCAGCTTTCCAGTTGTATTTCAGGTAGCTTTGTCCACCTGAACCTTCGTTACCGAATTCGCCTGTGTGTACATTTTCGCCTTTTTTCAGCAGTTTAATTTTATGAGTTTCCGGAATACTGTTGGGATCGTCAGTGGTAAACGGGCTCCAGACTGAGAATAAAATTCTTCTTTCTGTGGCTGAGTTTACCTGAATTCCGAAGTAACCTTCGCCAAAACCATTTGCCATAAAATAAGATCCAATTTTATCTTCGTTCTGAGGAACAGTAATTTCGTTGTAATACCACTCGGTATTGGTGTTTTCGGGAGTCTGATAGTTTAAATGAACAGAAGGTCCACGACGTCCCCAATGATAGAAGTCACCTTCGTTGTTGGGTACGTAAGAGATTTTACCGTCAAAATCAGCACTTGCAATCGTTAGACGACTAATAGACGGGAAACGATCGCCGGTTTTACTGATTCCTTTTATTTTAACAGCAATGTATCCTTCTTTTTTAAGGTTCCAGGTTCCTGCGATAACAGCCTTTTTTGAAGTGGTGAAGTTTACTTTTTTGGATTCATTATTGATCGAAAATTCCAGTTCGGATTTTCCATACACTTCAACAGATTCTTCTACCGTAATTTGAAAAGTTCCGGGTTTGGAAATTCTGAAATAAGCCGTGAAAAACTCGTTGGAATCCGTCCAGTTTTCGATGCCATTGTCAGTAATGGTATTTTTTCCGTCTAAATGTTTAGAACTATACGCATTTCCACCAAGAGGCAGAGAAATTGTTGTCTTTGGATTTTCTATGGTTTCATTTTCCGATGGTGCATCATCATTGCTGCCAACGCAGGAAACCGAAACTAGAAAAGAAGCAAAAAACAGGTATACTATTTTTTTCATTTGTTGCGATTAAGTTATTATAAATGTATTCTTCTTTTTTAAATTAACCTCTCTAATTGACCAAATTAGAGAGGTTTCAAAACAAACAATAAAATAAAAAACTATGGGTTTTGTGTTAAAGTTCCCGGATAAGCATTAATTTCTGATTGTGGGATGTATTGCACCACACGAGGGCTTGTTGCCGGAACGTCATTCATTGGTAAATGAGGACCAGGATAGCGACGTGTCATTGTTTGTCCGTTTCTGTAAACGTCATAACCACGGTGCGCTTCAAAAGCCAATTCTAATTGACGCTCTTCGTCGATGCGCTGTGAAGCATTTGTACTGCTTAAAGAGCTATAGCCACCGCCAACAATTGATCTTTCGCGAATAATGTTCAGGTTAGTCAAAGCATTAGAATAATCTCCTTTTTTTGCATAAGCTTCGGCCATGTTCAGGTACATTTCGGCTAATCTTGAGATGATAGGCGAATGCAGGTGTGAATCATTATCCTGTAAAGAACATTTTGTAATATAGAACATTGGATACACACGGTTTAAAAGCATCATGTAATCTTTCTCTCCTGTATAAGTTTTTCCCTGATAAGAAATGGAGTACTGATTATTGGCTGCATTTACAGCGGTAAGGTTGTAATCAGTAGTTCCAATTGTAATAAAATACGATCCGTCTGCTTTTGTTTTTAACGGCTGCTGGATGTAATTGTATCCGGTTTGAGTTCCTCCGGTATTGTATACATCAACTATGAAACGGAAGGCTTCTGTTTTATTTCCGCTGGCATCTTTGGTATATTGCGGATCAATAAAGGCCCAACGAGCATCTTTTTTCAGTCCGGCTTTACTCAATAAATCAAGGTACTCTCCACTGGCATACATTTCGCCCCATCCTTGTCCCTGAATATTAGCATACATTCCTCCAATTCCGTAATAATGATCGAATCCTGAATATTCTGTAGCTACTCTTTTTACCGCAAAAATTGTTTCGGTTTGTTCAGAAGAATCCGGAGCATAAGTATTGTATTTCATAAAGTTAGAGCGGCTTAACAAACTGTATCTTCCGCTTGCAATTACTTTTTTAGCATAATCAATAGAAAGTGTTGCATACTCCTGATTTGGTGTTTCGTAAGTACCACTCATGTACAAATACACTCTTGAAAGCATTGCCTGAGCAGCTTCTTTAGTCGCATATGCTGCAGATTTCCCAACAGACATTAGAGCTTCTGCTTTTTTCAAGTCGTTAATCGCTTGTTCGTAAGTTGCTTTTACGGTAGAACGGTCCGGAAGTCTAAGGTTGTTCAAATCTGCCGGTAAGCCGTTTACAATTGGTACACCTAAATTGGTTTCAGGCGATTGTGCATAAGGTCTTCCATAGGTACGGCATAAGTAAAAATAAATCATACCTCTTAAGTAGTAAGCTTCTCCTAATTGCTGGTCAATAGCAGGGCTTTCTCCTTCTGAAATGAGTTTGATTAAATCACTTGATTGTGAAATAATTTTATAACCGTTATTCCAAAAAGTAGACAATCTGCCGTTATCAGGAAGATGCTGATAGGAGATGAAAGAGTAGAAGGAGTCAGTAGAAGTTCCTCTGATCATGATGTTGTCTCCCGGATATTCTCCAACGCGGTGCATCACATCTGACCACCCCTTTAATTGTGCATAACATCCGTTTAGCAATACTTCTACCGAAGCTTCTTTATCTTGTTGTATTTTATCTTTTGTATAGGAAGCGAATGGCTCTCTGTCTAACTCACATGAGCTCAGAAAACTAATTGCGAGACCTAGTAGTATTATCTTTTTCATGATTTTGTTTTTAAAGTGATAGGTTAAGTCCAAGTGTAATTCTGCGAGTTTGCGGGTAAATTTGTGTAGCGGTACCTGAGATCACATATTGACCGGTTCCACTATTGTAATTAGGAGACAACTCTGGTGTTACACCTGAAAAGTGGGAGATGGTGAATAAATTTTCTCCGGCCACAAATAATCTTAGACTATTGATATTAATACTTTTAAGCGGTATGTTGTAACCCAATGAAAGGCTTCTCATTTTCAAATAAGTTCCGGTCTCCAGAAAACGAGAGGAAGCTTTATTGGATTGACTTGTGTTATCATAAATAGCTTGTGGGTGGGTGGCAATATCACCTGGTTTTTCCCAACGGCTCCATCCGCTGTGCAGATTCATTTGGTTTCGGTCAGTATAAGCTCCGTCTGAGTCAAATTCCGATCTGGCATAGTTGTAAATTTGTCCTCCTACAGAATAGCTGAAAATAGCAGCAAAATCAAAGTTTTTGTAGTTCAGAGTGGTAGAGAATCCTCCAAAGAAATCAGGAGTATAAGAGCCAATAATCTTTTTGTATTTTGAGGCTTCTGCGTAGCTATTTGTTTTTACACGTTCTCCTGCAGCATTGGTAGTATACCATTGTGGTTTTCCGTTTTGAGGATCAACACCAGCCCATTCTGTAAGGAACCAGCTGTCTACATCAGTACCCGGTTTCAATAATTTATCGGCAGAACCGGCAACTCCGCTACCGTCTCCTACAATAATTTCCTGACGATCTCCGTAAAGACTTGTAACTTTATTTTTGTTGGCACCAATGTTAGCATCAACAGTCCATTTCAGATTTTCGTTTTTGATGATGTCTACACTAATAGAAGCTTCAAAACCTCTGTTGTTTACGGCACCAACATTTTTCCAGATACTGGTTACCCCAATAACACCCGGAAGAGGCACTGCATATAATAAATCTGAGGTATCTTTATCGTAATAATCAAACGTAATGTTTACTCTGTTGAAGAAACTTACATCTAAACCAACTCCGGCAGTATAGGTTTTTTCCCAGCTTAAGTCAGGGTTTGCCAATTGAGAAATCAAAGCTCCCGGATTTGCATTGTAACTTTGAGAGAAAGAATACAATGGAAGATGTCCGTATAAGCTGTTTGGACGGTTTCCTACCGATCCGTAACTCGCTCTTAATTTTAAATTGTTAATCCATTTTGCCTGAAAGAAAGCTTCATTATGGATGTTCCATCCACCACTGATAGAGAAGAAATTACCATACTGCGCATTTTTTCCAAAATTGGATGCTCCGTCACGACGGAAAGAAAGTTGTGCCAGGTATCGGTTGTCATAAGAATAGTTCATGTTTGACAAAAGCGATTGTACAGCCCATTCAGAGCGGTTACCATCTACTTTTTCCGGAATAGCAGCCGGATCTGTTACAATAATTCCCGGAGGGATTCCCGTCGCAATGGCATTACTGTATTTGGAGCTGTATTCATTCCACTCATAACCGGCAACAGCATTGATTTGATGTTTATCAAAAGAGGTGTTGAATTTTAATAATTGATTGGTATATAGTCTGTTAAAAGTGCTGAAATAATCTTCAATTCTTCCTTTTACAGCCAAACCTGAAGAAGATCTTGGGTCAGAGTAAGAAGTTGAATTCGAATTACCAAAAATATAATTGTTCACAGAAGCAAAAGTCAGCCATTTAGTTAACCTAACATCAAAATCAAGATTGGAACGTACATTGTAATTTTCAGATTCAGAAAAATTCCATTGTAAATCGTACAAATAGTTAGATCCTGTAGTATTTACCCAGGTTGGGTTAGGAGCATTTCCAACTAATGATCCGTCCGGTAAATAAGGACTGTCCCATGGCAGGTTGCGATACATTGCACCAACATCATGTTGCTTATCATAAGTAGTTTGCTTGGTTAAGTTTACCTGTGGTCTTATGGTCAACCAGTTGGTTGGCTTGTATTCAAATTTCATCAAACCATTTAGTCTTCTAAAATCGTAGCCTATTACAGCTCCGGTTTCGTCATAAAGGCCTAAGGAAACATAACTTTTAAAGTTTTCTCCACCACCACTAACCGATAGGTTGTAATCTTCTGCAAGACCAGTTTGAGTGGCAGTGTCCCACCAATCAAAATTTTTATTTCTCAATTCAGGTGTCCACCAGGAAGCATTCTGGAAAATTTGTTTGTTTGGAAAAGAATCGTAAAGGTCATACAATTGGCTTCCGTTCATGATTTTAAAGTTTCCTGAATCTAATGTCGCCATAGATGTTTTTGCAGAAAAGTTTATAGTTGCTTTGCCGCCTTTGCCACTTTTTGTCGTAACAACAATGACACCATTGGCACCTTGGGAACCGTAAACTGCTGTAGAAGCGGCATCTTTAAGTACAGTAAGACTTTCAATATCTGATGGATTCATTGGAGGAGAACTGTTTCCTACAATTACACCATCTACAACCCAAAGGGGGTCGGTGCTTCCATTTACAGTACTACGGCCTCTGATCACTACCTTTGAAGCACCTCCGGGTTGACCTCCACTGGTACTAACAAAAACTCCGCTTGCTTTTCCTGCTAATAAATTCTCAACAGCGGGAGTAGTAACATCCGTTAGTTTTTTATTGTCTAAAGTTTGTAATGACCCGGTCAGGCTTTCTTTTTTTACTTTGCTGTACCCCACGACTACAACTTCGTCCATCTGCTGCCCGGCTTCTTTCATAGTCACTTTGATAGTACCATTTCCGGCAGGGATTTCCTGATCCTGCATTCCCAAAAAGGAGAATACCAGAATGGTATTGGCATTTGGTATCTCTATGGCAAAACTTCCATCGATATCCGTTTGAACACCGGTCTTGGAGCCTTTTATAATAACATTTACACCAGGAATTGGAATTCCTTTTTCATCCACAACTTTACCCTTCACTATTTTTTGGAAGGCCAGTAAGCTGGTTTTGTTTAAAGAAATCTCTTTTGAGGGAGCAGCAGTTGTAATTTGAAAAGTTACGGACAACAAAGTACACAATGTTGTTTTTAAACTTTTATCAAGTACCGTCTGCAACTTTAAAATCTTAGGATTTTTTGAAAGTGCTTCTTTCATACTTCTGTTTGGTTTTGGTTAATGATTGTTTTTGCGGTTGTTTTTTGTTGTAATTATCGTGTTGATTTTCTATTCTTTTTTACTCTCAAAAAGGTTTTTAAAGAAGGAAAAATCTTATATGATATTTTAACTACTTGACGAAACTATTGATTATATTTTTATTAACCAAGAAAAAACATGAAAAATGTGCTCGAACACACGAAATTTGTGTTCTCGAGCACATTTTTTTACGGAATCGCCTAAATTTGGCTCTGAAAATAGGTGAGCTGTACAGGGGAAAAAAATAAAGACTGAAGTAAAAAGTGAGAATTTTACGAGTAATTGTAATTGTTTTTTATAAAAAGAAATAATTCGTTTAAAAACAGGTCTTATTTATGTAAATAATGTTTTTTTGGATTGCTCTGCTGTGAAGCAAAAAAACTATAAAATCCTTATTTTTTTAGCTGATTTATAGCAGTGAAATTGGATTTTTCGAAATAAGAAATTCCGGAAGATTTAAAAGAGCTTTAGAGCATGAGAAAAGATACAAGGAAAGTCTTCTGATAGCATTTTAATTTGAAGAGTATGTTTTTCTTTTTTGGATAAAAAAAAAGCCTCTCTAATCAAATCAGAGAGGCATAGAAACAATATTTTTAAGTACTAATTATAAAACCTTGTTTCTTTTTATTTTAAGTAAGGTTAACCTGTTGAACGTAATTAATAAAGATATTATTTGGCACATAGAAACATAGTTTTTTCACTTATTAAGGAGAATACGAAAAAGAAATATCTTTCTTTCACATAGTAGCCTCTGTGTGTTGTAAATAAGTAAAACGCCTTTTTTAGAGTATTAAATCTATGTTCCTATGTGTTTAAAAATAATTACACCCAATGGATTAAAATCATACCCATATTGCAGTTTAACCGATTACTTATTTTTGATTGTTAAATTCTTTAAGCAAAGGCGTTATGTGATTTCTGGTATCTTCGTCTAAAGCTGCTTTTATTTTATCTGCCTCTTCCGGCGCGTATTTCGACAATCCAAAAACTCCTGCTGCGGCCACATTATAAGATTGATTCTTAGTACTTTCAATCATTAAATTTTTGTAAGTGGCATCACCCGTTCCTGCAAGTTTTATAAGGGCTGCAGCTCTCGGATTCGTTTTTTTATCATTTTGAGCAATGTTCAATAAGGTTTTAAGTGCAGCCTCTTTTATAGCATTGTCTGCCAGATCTATGGCACGGATACTGCGGGTTCTTAAATCGTCTCTCTGATCTTGTAAACCGGCCAAAAGAATCAGTTGTGCCTCATGACTTTTGTCTTTTGCCGCAAACTTTATCGCTTCAATTCGGTTGTAGTACGTAGGGACATTTTTGTACTGATACAGGTAGTCGGATATTTTTTTGTTGTCAATGACTTTACCCACTAAAATTTTATCCGGATCAAGATCGATGAAATCCGGTTTTGAAGGCAGGTCAAAACTGAAATTCTGCTCTCTTTTGTCAATTAAAATATCTTTTCGGACTTTGGTTCCATTAACATAAAAATCTACTTTTAACGGAAGGGTAAAGGTCTGTACCGAACTTTCCTGAACTTGTTTTACTGCCATTGTTGCTTTTCCATCGGCATAACCGTATTCAATATTCAGAATCGGATTTCCGCCCTGAAAATACCACTGGTTGAAATACGGACTCCAGTCTTTTCCGGTTACTTCTTCCATTGCGAGACGTAATTGGTGGCTTTCTCCTGTTTTGAATGCATTGGTCGTCAGATATTTATTTAAAGATTTGAAGAAGGCTTCATCACCCATTTGATTTTTTAAAGCATACAAGATGATGGAACCTTTAGAATAACTGATGTTGTCAAACATATCTTCTTTGTTTCCGTAATGAAAACGTGCCAATGGCGGACTAACTCCGTCTTTGGAAGAACGCAGACAGTTTTGCAGTTTTTCATAACGAGAGCGGTCTTCGGCATCCTGTCCTTCATCGTGACCGTGCCAAAGCACTTCTCCAAAAGTGGCAAAAGATTCGTTCATGGTTAAGTTTGACCAGGATTCGGCAGTTACATAATCACCAAACCACTGGTGAAAAAGTTCGTGTGCAATAGTACTTTCCTGATTGTCGTCTAATAACTCTCTTTCCGTTTTTTGAACGTGCTCACCGTGTAAGGTTGCCGAAGTGTTTTCCATGGCACCTGAAACGTAGTCTCTTGCTACAATCTGAGCATATTTTCCCCATGGATATTCTACCCCAAGCATTTTGCCGTAAAACTTCATCATATCCGGAGTTTTTCCAAAAATTTGTTTGGCGTATGGTGCATATTTTGGCTCCAGATAATAACTTACTTCCTGTCCGTTATAAGAATCTTTGTAAATCTTAAAATCCCCTACTGCCATCATAAAAAGGTAGGGTGAATGCGGCAGATCCATTTTCCAGGTGTCCGTACGCGTACCATTTTTATTGTCTTTTTGTGATATTAGTTTCCCATTAGAGAGTGAAGTATATTTAGCGTCAACAGTCATAGCAATTTCAGAAGTTGTTTTCTGATTGGGTTTGTCAATTGTTGGAAACCAAGCTGATGAGGCTTCTGTTTCACCCTGCGTCCAGATTTGAACCGGTTTGTCGCCTTTTCCGTCAGGGTTGATAAAATACAAACCTTTTGCATCTGTTATGGCGAGGCTTCCTTTTACTTTAAGTTCATCCGGCTTTGCGGTGTAATCAATGAAAATGGTATATTTTTCGGTGCTTTTATATTTTCTGTTTAAGATGATAGAAAGCTGTTCATTGTCGTAGGTGTACTTTAACGGGATCGTTTTTTTACCATCAACTATAGCAATAGTTTTGAAATCCATTCCTTTAGCATCGAGTCTAAGAGAATCAGTATCGTAAAAATGAGGTTTTAAAGTCAGCCATCCTTTTCCGTATAAATAGCGCTTTCCGTAATCAAAAGATACGTCGAGTTTGGTGTGTATCAAGTCATTTACTTTTAACGGGGTAACCTGATAAACGGATAGTGGGTTTTTGGTCTGATCACTGTTTTGGGCGGTCACATTTTGCCCGGCAACAAGGAAAAGACTAAAAAGGGAATACTTTAAAAATTGTTTGTTCATTTTTTGGTTTTTTAGAATGATTATTTTGATTGATTATTGTTGTTAAGACTTCAAAAAATATTTTTTTTGCCCTAAAACTCGCATTTTTATTTCGAAAAATACAATTTTAACCGAAGTTTTTATAGTTTTTCTATAATTCGAACTTCACCGTCTTTCTCCTCTTCGGTTAAAATATTGGATTGTTTTTTACGATATGTTTCAAAAGTCCATTGTACAATTTTATTGTCAGGATATAACCTGGCTTGTTTTTGCAGCCATTCTTCCGCTTTTTGTGCCGAAGAAGTTTTCTCGATTGCCCAGGCCGTAATCAGTTGATTAGCTGGAAGAAAATTCATAACCGTGTTGTCAACTTTTGGGTTAAAAGCAATGATATTTTGTAAAGCGCTTTTAGCTTTGTTGGCATCGCCCAGGCTCATGTAACATTGATAATTGAGCCAATTTTCGAGCCTTTCGTCAATATTTTCGTCATACGGTTTTCCTACTCCTAAATTTTCCGGCCATAATTTAGCATCCGAAATCAATTGTAATGCTTTTTTGTACTGCTTGTTTTTCATTTCGGCTAAAGCCTGCATCAATTTTGCTTCATGATACAATTGACGTCCAGCTGTAGCTCCTTCGAAGGGAAGGATTTGCAGTTTGGTCAGGAAAGTGTCGGCAGCAGTGTATTTTTTGTTCAGGAGCAGTGTTTTGGCATACAGCATTCCCATTACATAATTTTGAGGATGTTTTTTATAGAAGGGTTCTGCGGTTGCCAGTGCTTTGTCGAATTGTTTTTGACCAATGTAGTATTCGGTTAAAAGTTTAGGATATCTCCAGCTTTGACTGTCTAGTTTAATTGCTTGCTGCAGACTGGATAAAACCAGTTGAGGATCGTTTTTAAATAATGAAGCTTTGGCCGCATAAAAAGCAGGATCGGCAGGCAGATTGGCACAGTGCAAAAACAACTCTTTTGCTTTTGAGAGATTATCGCGATTCCATTCGATTAAAGCCAGATGGTATTTCAATTGCCATTGATGGTTCGTTTGGATTAATTTTTCCAGTATTTGTGCCGTTTCTCCACGGAAAGGGAAATTAATATCGGGCTGAATTTTGCTTAAATCAACGGTTTTGTTTTCTAAATAAGCTTTCCAATATACTATTTCAGCGTTCGGAAGGGCTAGCGAAAAAATCTTTAAGGCTTCTTCTTTACGGCCTATTTGGTCATATCCTATCGCTAACTCCAGATACGTTTGCTGTGGCATTTCGTTTTGAATCAAAGCTTTAAAATGCTGTTTTGATCCCTCTGACGAATCCCAAAGATATTTTTCAAAACCAACAAAATGATTGAGAGGATCTGCATTATGTATTGCAGTAAGAATTTCAGTTGCTTTACTTTTATTGTTTTGCAGACGATACAATACGGCAAGCAATTGCAGGCTTTCCACATTATTCTGATTGTTTTGTAAACTCTTTTCGGCATATTCAGCTGCTTTTGCAAGATCATTTTCCCTAAAGTAAATTTTGCTTAAAGCGGTATAAGCAGAGCTTCTGAACTCAACGCTTGCTGCAGCGATATCAAAACCGTCTTTAGCATCGGTAGTATTACCTAAATGCAGATTAGCCAGTCCGTAATAATAGTTGGCAGCAGGGTGATACGTATCAATAGATAAAGCTTTACTTGCTGAAAGGACAGCTTCCTGGTATTGAAATTTGCGAATTTGTAAAATCGCCAAATCAGCAAGGGCAGGAGCGTAGTTGGGATCTTTTTGAAGACAGGCTGTTAGTTTTTCTTCAGCTTTGACATAATCTTTAAAACTAAGGTAATTTTTTCCTTGCAGATACAGTCCGTACACCGAGTTATGGTCAAAATCTTTAGGAATTTCTAACGGGCGGTTCAGATTTCCATCTTCGGGAGCTGAATTCCACACGAGTTTATTTTCGCCAAGTGTTAGTTTTAATTGGTTTGGATCAACAGCAATTGGAATAGAATCTTTGAAAGATTGCAATGTATTTACCGAAATATCTTTGGAATAGATTTTTTTGCCATTGTCAAATACTTCCAGTTTTTCGTTTAGTTTTTGAAGCGGAGAAAAATAGATTTTAAGCCAGCCGTTTTCGTTTTTTACGTTTACGGCACCGTAATTATTTGCTTTCACAAATCCTTTGGTTTGTTTTACCGGAAACCAGTATTCTGTCCATAAATCCGTTTGATAAGGGGCAAAGGAACGCTGTTTGAAAGGGGTTAAACTGCTGGTTTCACTTGCCTGATTGAACAGTCTTCCACTCTGGACTTCTACGTATTGACCGTCGGTATCGGTTAATAATTTTTCCCAGATCATGCCTTGTTGAGACAATCCCCAGATCCATATTTTCTTGCCGGGTTTGTCGTCGTGATTGCCATATCTTCCCATTCCAAAATCTTCGTCATGGTAATATCCGCCAAAAAAATCGTCGTATTTACCAAAGACATGATACGATTTGTAACCGCCAAAATCATTGTTTTTGTAGAACGACAGGTCTTTACCATTTTCCTTGTCAATGGGCCATGAATTCTGTTCGCCATTGTGACCGATATAACTTTGTCCCGGGTAAATAAACTGCAGACTTTCAGCAGCTTTTATACCTGTATTCATCCAGGTGTAGTAAGGCTGTTCGATTTCGGTAGCATTGAACCAGAAGGAATTAGTCGTAAAATACGCTTTGTCTTTGGGTAAATTGATATCCAGTTTCCATGAAGTTCGCGTTAGCAGATCCAATACGCCAATCACACAGCTTACACTACCGTCTGCTCTGGTGAGAGTGACATAATCAACGGGAGTGGCGCAGTTAGGTGTGTGTCCGATGATGCCATAATTGCCCTCAACACCACCGCTCGTCCAGGGCCCGCGCATGGCAATATCTCTAAATTTGATGACATGATTGTTGTAAATAAAATCCTTTCCGGTTGATTTCTCAACAGCCGACCAAACTTTTCCGCCAATTTCAGGAAGAATCATGAGTTTGATGTAATCATTTTCCAGTTCGATAACTTTCCATTCTTTTTGCACAGGTTTATCGGTAAAACCGTCAAATCGAAAATACGGATACACCTTTGTGTCCGGTTTCGGAATGGGATCAGGATCCGAAAACGGGTAGGTGGTGAATACTTTTTTGTATTCTTTTATGGTGGGTTTATTTTGTGCGTTGACAAACAGACTTCCAAGGAGTAGAATCGGTAAGAAAGGTTTAAGGTTCATATGTTTGGTGTGAAGTGTTAGATGTTAGATGTGAAATGCTAGTTGTAAAATGTTAACTGTGAGATTTGTTCTTAAATGTTTGATCTTTAGTTTTTTTGTCTTGTAAAACTTCTTGGTTTTAGATTATTCATTAGTCTTTTGATAAACTTCTTTACAATCTTGTCATTTCGACGAAGGAGAAATCTTCGTTAGTAGCTCGACAAAGATTGTGGAGTTTCTTGTGGTGATTTCTCCTTCGTCGAAATGACAAACATGGCGTGTAATCGTCATGAAATTAAAGATGTTTTACATCTCACATTTTACCTCTCACTTATTTCACAATCAACAACCAGCCTTTTCCTTTTGATACCGGTATTTCGTCTTTTGCGGTAAAGGTTTGTGCCGGTTGGAAATTCAAAATTTCAGGGGCAGTTATAGTTGCTTTTGCCGGATTGATTCCTAACTTTTTCCAGTCGATATTGAGTTTCACTTTTACATCCGTATCGGCCCAGCTTGCGATAGAGATTAAAGCGGTTCCGTTTTTTTTGTAAACCGTTGCGAGTACTTTGTCGTTAGCCGTTTTTACCGGACAGTTTTCGCTCCAGTACCCAATCATTTCAGAACCTTTAATTCCGAAGGTATCCCATAACTTCCAGATAGGTCTCGGGTCGGCATTGTGGCTCCATGGCATTCTGTTTGTCATTCCGTATACCATTCCTCTCCATGGATTTCCTCCGTCCTGTAGCATTTCACCCATTAACCCGAAAGGAATTCCACTTACTTCGGTTAGGAAAAAGTCAGGATTGTTTTTTTCGTAATCAAAATACTCTCCGAACCATAGTTTGTTGATGTATGGAAAGTGTTCCATGTACAAATTGGCACTGTTGTTAAATCCGTCACTTTTGTTGTACTGATTGGCACTGTGCAGGTCAATAATTCCGGGATGCCCGTCTTTGGTCAATACTCTTTTGATTCGTTTCATGGTAATTCTGTCAAAAGCAACATCATCAAGGTAAACACCATCGATACCCACGTTTTGTGTCAGCCAGTTCATGCCTTCCACATAATAATTGTGCCAACGGTTCATTCCGCTGTTTACAATTGCGGCATCTTTAATTTCAGGCACAAACCATGCAGCAATATAATCGTCTCCCACATGTTCCTGCAGCCAGGAAAATCCGCCTCCTTTACCCGGAGAGTAAATTTCATGCCCTAAACTTCTGAGAGCAAAAGTCTCATACGCTTTGTTTGAAACCTCTCTAACGGTATTGTAAATTTTTACTTTTAATCCTTTTTCATGCGCCTCATCGATATAGCTTTTCATTTTTTTAAATTCAATGAAAGGATAATTGATATACGGATTGATCGCATTTGCATGGTGAATATTGATTACGGTTGCTCCTGTTTTGGCAATCGTATCGATATCGCTGTATTTGTGATAAAATTTAGCATTCCATTGAAAATCGGTATTTATGGTGTGGAAAGGCGTGATTAGTAAATTGAAATTATAATACAATACATCTCCTTTCTTCATGCTTCGGGCGCCGCTGTACGCATTCACTAAAACCGATTTTGGATCGGGAGTGATGGTAATTCCTCCTTTATTTTCGTTCCCCCAGGAAGTTGGAAGCAATAAAGGTTTCTGCAAATAGAAATTGGTGTTTAACGGACGGCTGTATTTTTCATCGCGTAACGAAAATTGCAATCCCGAATTTACATTTCCAATCCAGGCCCCATCCTGATTTTTGTGCGCAACATCCCATTTCCAGTCAAAAGTAGCAGGACGATCGCCTCCTTTTTGACCTAATCCCATCATGTATTTTGCAGAAGAGAGCTGAATTGGCATTTGGAAATTGATATCATTAAACACAGCATCTTCAAGAGCTGTGATTTTTACCGTATACGTTAAAAAGCCATCAAATTCTAAAGAAGCATGTACATTCATTTCAAGTGTTTTTGATGTAGAAATACTTTCCCAGGAAACGGTTCCGCTTTCTTTTTTCAGAAATTTAAGACCTGCATTTTTCCATTGTAACGATTCTTTACCGGAGGCATCCAAAAAATGAAAAGCCAACGGAGCACTTAAAATGTCATTGGCTTTTGAACCAATTGTTGTCATTTCGGGTGTGAAATACGTTTGAATTTGTGTTGGAAAACCATTAGAGCCCAAAACTAATTTTCTACCCAATAAAGAGATTTCGGTATCCTTGACGGTTAGTGGCGTATAAGGCGCAATAACAGTATTATCCTGTGCTAAGGTTGAATTCAGCCATTTCAAACGTGTCATTTTCTCGGGAGAATCGATACCGCCGTTTTTAGTAATTTCATTAGTCACTTTTATCTGAAGTACAATATCTTTTGATTTTCCATCGGCAATAACAGTCGCTTTACCGCTGTAAGTTCCTGCCGCTGCAGTTTCCGGAACATTGATACCGCACCACATAGCCTGTATTTTTCCTTTAGAAACTGAAACGGTATTGGTAAAAACAGCTCCGTCGTATTTTGTTCCATCAGTATTGATACAGTTCAGGTCTTTCGCTTCGATTATGGCTCCGGTAGAACTGATTAAATTTGAAAAAGTAACTTTTAAGTTGTCAATATTCTGCAACGCATAAACGCCTAATTGAAACGCCAGATATTCACCTCTTAACGCCGTGTCGGAAAAGGTATTTTGAACGCCTTTTTGAATCCATCTTTGCGGCAAATCATTTTTCATTCGAATGGAATACAAACGGTCTTCCGGAAAAACCAGGAAGGAGCTACCGCTGTTTTTGGCAATAAGCTCTTTCGTTTCGGCCGCAGTTGCGATGACTTCCATCGGATAAAAACTGTTGAAAGCATTTACGCTCTGAATTTCGGTAACCGTACAATTGTCCGCTAAATTGGGTTTGATTTTGACAAGCCATTGTGCGTCTGCTTTATCTTCGGGTTTGGCGTAAACTCCTTTTGGATAGTTGGCATCACCTTCGTCGATGTACGGCATATAATACACATAATACGTTCCTTTTCCTGAAACAGGTTCAAAAAAAACAGTACCCTTTTCTCTGTTGATGTCAGCCGTTTTTATATTTGAAATCGTTTTGCCGGAAGCATCCTGAACGATGATCTTTTTCAGTTCGGGCTTTTCGTCTCTTCTGCGCCATTCGATCGTAGTCTTGGCTACATTTCCGGTGCCGGTAAAGGCTACTGCGACTCTGTGATTTCCCAGTAAATTAGGGTTCCAGCTGTCGTTACCGTCTGTATATTTTATTTGCGCAGTTAACGAAATACTGAAAACGAATAGGCATAGCATCAATAGTCTACTCAAAATGGGTTTGTTTTTTAGGTTTGTTTTCATTGTTTTTTTTATGTAAAATGTAAAATGTGAGTTGTGAGATGTTGGTTGGTTGGTTGGTTGTTGGTTGTTGGTTGTTGTAGATGATAAACTACAAATAATTTATTTTTTAGAGGATAAGTTTATAACTATCAACCACAAACTATCAACTTCAAATCAAGCTAATATACCGCTTTCCATCCGTTTTTTTTCCAGTAGGCGATAATGGGTTTATAAGGGCCGTATTTGTGTTGTTCTTCGGAGAAGTTATCATTGAAAGGGCTGTGTGCATAGTCAATAGGTTTGCCCATTTTATTGGGGTAATCGAATGTTTTAGGATTCGGTCTGTCGTGTACGGAATCATCATTGACATAGGCGGCGATATCAAGGGCTTGTAAGTCCGTAAGATATGGTTTTCCCAGACTGACTTTATCGTACGGCATATTGCTTTTTAACCATTGTGCCTGTTTGATTACTCTATGCATGCTTGAACCCGGCTGATACCCGTATTGTCCCCAAAGAGGCGGGTAGGTGTAGCCTGATTTGTCGGCATTGTATTGTCCTTCACCGCTGTTTCCGTGGCAGCGGGCGCAGTTTTCGATAAACAGAGCTTTTCCTCGTTCAGGGCTTGCAGCTACATCCGGAAATTCAATTTCCAGATTTTTGGCACCTTTAAAATTGCCGTCTTTCGGTACAAATTTGCTGATCCATTTAAAGTAGGATAAAAAAGCGACCATTTCTTTGCTGTCCAGCGGAAGCGGTTTCCCGGAATGTGGACGCATGATACAATTGTTAACCCTTTCGGCCAGAGTAAGGACCTTATTTTCACGTCCGCGATATTGCGGATAATTGTCGTGTGAGGACATTAAATTAAAAGCATAAGGTTTTGTTCCTGCATCCTGGTGGCAGTTGGTACAATTCATTTTGTTGCCTAAATACTTTCCTTTGATGCCGTTTGGACCAATATAATATGCGGTTTTTAGCATTAACTCTCTTCCATAACGAACAGATTCTCCAAATTGATCGTCCGGAATTTTTGAGGTGTCAATGGTAATATACGAATCATCGTCGGCAGTTTTGCTGGCTAAGGTCTGCGAATTGGAAGTATTGCACGAATTGAAAACAACAATTGGCAATGCTGCAAAAAGTCCGATAAGAATTGTTTTTTTCATGATTTTTATTTTTTAAAGACTGACTTTAATTCAATAGAAACGGTTTTAAGTTTTCTTCAGGAATGAATTGCACCCGATAAGGCGGAATTTCAGATTCTAATGCCCACAGTAAAACTCCTTTTTTATTGGTTAAAACCGTAATATGTCTTTTGGAACAACAAGCCAAAATGGTTTCTTTATCAATCATATAAGCGCTTCCCATTCGGTCGTTGTAAATGTCTTTTGGCAATAGTATGTGGAAATCCAGTTGAACAGATTTATTCTTTTCATCTACTTTTAATGCAAAAACAGAAGATTGCTTTTTGTCGACTCCGTTGTCAAAAAACATCAGACTGCCTTCAGGATTGATGTGGGCGGCGTGTGCCTGAGAGAAATCGCTGTCTCCGGACATTTTTAGATTTCCTCCTCTGCCTAATTTCCAGAGTACCTTTCCGGTTTTGGCATCAATTTTCCAAATTTGACCGTTGTTGTAAAATGAGATCAGGAAATTACCGTCTTTGTCATAGTTTAAACTGTTGGCATGCATCCAGTCTTTCTTAGTTTTGAGCAGTTTTGTATCTTTCATGGGATCTAAATCATCAAAAACACTCCATTTCCAGAGTTGCTTTCCTTTTCTGTCCAGAATCAGAATTCCGTCCCCATTAATTGTATCTTTTTGTTTTCCGCCAATAGAACTTAGATCAGTTATTCTTTGATCGACAAACAAAGTCACAATTTCGTTTGCCGATTTTTTGATGATTTCGTGATGAATCACCTGTTTTAAATCGCCTTGTCCTTTTTTAATGTGAGTTAAAGTGTCTCCCTGTAAATTGATTTCGAGAATCTCACTTCCGTAACTTGTAGGTTCATCATTTTTCCCCAGAATAGCAATAATGCTTTGTTCTTTGGTAAAATGGGTCACTTTAAAACCCGTTCCTTCAACGGTATGATACCATCTTAAATTACCTTTATAATCTACAATATAAGCAACTCCCGGTGTTTCTCTTTTGGCTAAAAGCAGAAAACCTTTTTTGAAATTATCGGGCAGTAATTCCGGTTTTGGACAGTTTGCTTTGAATTGTTTCTGAAGCCATTCCGGTAATTTTCTCGATTTAAAGGTGTATATCTTACTGCTGTCTTTTTCTTTTCCATTGCTCGTGATTAACTGAAAGTGATATTGAGATTCAGGAGTAATATTGCAAAGGACCAAAGAATGAGACAGGCCAGCTTTTGAAACCGGAGAGCTTATTCTATTTTTTGCGCCTTTTTGAGCAGACCAATACTCGGCATAGACCTGAACATCTTCATTTGTGGTCACATCAATCTGAATTTTCAATTCGTTGTTGCCATGAATACCAATGTTGATGTTCGTGACAGGAGTTCCCTGTTTTTTAGAACAGCTTACCACAATTAGCAGCAGGCAAATAAAAAATCCTTTAATTATTGCATTTTTAATCATTGGAAAGGGTTCTTTTAGGAAACAGAAAAGTTGTACCAAGTTTATTTATATTGTAGTTCAACGTTTTCCGGTATCACACGATTTATACTTAAAAATCAGGAACAGAACGTGAAAATAACGTCTGTTCCCGATCTGTTTTGTTATTATCTGTCGGCATTGCTCAGGTTCGGATTTAAGTCGACCTGACTTTGCGGATAGGTGTAATATTTGTTTTTAGGCATGACGATTGGTGCTGTTTCTCCAACTCTCAGATGGTAGGCATTTACGAGAACATCAAACTTATTCATACGGATCAAATCCTGACGGCGTTTTCCCTCATAGAACAATTCCCATCCTCTTTCCTGTAAAATTGCATCTCGTAAAGTAGATTTATTGTAGTCGGATAAAACCAGTAATTTAGCATGTGATCTTCCTTTTACCTGATTGATGAGGTCTATTGCTTCTGCCGTCGGGCCGCTTATTTCGTTTAATGCTTCAGCTCTGCTCAGCAATACATCCGCATAACGCAAAATGTTTACACTATGACCGTCATAATAAGTGGTTGTTTCATCATCGGCATATTTTCGGGTTGATACATCCGGCATGTAGAATTCTCCTTTTGGCGGCTGTGCTCCTAAAGAAGGTGCTTGTTTGTGAAGCAATTTATCAGTACCCATAAATTCCGGGAAGAAGCATTTTTTGCGATCGTCTTCATCTCCAAATGTGTTGTAAAAATCCCAGTTTACGGTATAATACTGCCATCTGTTTTCGACAACCGGATGATCGATAGGACCAAAATGGTTCAGAAGTTCCGTTCCGTTTACATTGGCATCGCTAAGAGACGAAAAGATGTTTTCGCTGCACCATTTGTTACTTTCTTTAAAAAGCCCTAAATAAGTAGGGAACAGGCTGTATTCGTTGAGGTTCATGACTTGTTGTGTAAGAGTGGCTACTTTTTGCCAGTCATGATTTCGTAAATATAATTTTGCCAATAATGTCAACGCTGCACCTTTTGTAGCACGTCCTACATCATTACTCTCATAAATTGCATTTTTCTTATAGTTTACCGGTAAAACAGCAGCGGCATCATTCAAATCTTTAATTAAAAGAGTTTCTATTGTTGCGACAGGAGAAGGAGGTGTCTGCTCCAGATAGTTTGGATTATCTAAGTTAGCTTCCGTCACTAAAATAACAGGGCCCCAGGAATCTGTTAAATCCATATAGGCAGAAGCTCTTAAAAATTTAGCTTCGGCTATAAACTGAGTTCGTTCCGCTTCGGTGATACCGCTCATTTTTGAAATATTGAAGATAGCAAAATTAGCGTTCGCTACTAACTTGTACATGGCATTCCAGTCTTCCAGAAGCAGACCGTTGGCAGAATTCCAAAGCCCCAGAGATAATTGTCCCGGGTCGCCGCCGTACTGACAATGCCCTAAATCTGTAGCAATATCAGTTAATGCAAAATGTCTTGTTGCCCAATATGAAAAGTTGTCTCCCACAGAAGGCCCTTTTAGTCTTCCGTAAATAGAATTAATAGAAGCGATGGCATCCGATTTGGTCTGAAATCCATTAGTATCGGTCAAACTGCTGTATACGGTAGGATCAAGATCATCATTGCATGAAAATTGCAAACCTGCCGTCAGTAAGAGGAATATGATTGTATATTTTTTCATTTTAATAAATTTTATGTTACTAAAAAAGCTTTTAGACTAATGAATGGCAACCTTAATACCCAAAATGATGGTGCGTGAAGCCGGGAATGAATTGAAATCGATTCCTCCTCCCAGATTTTGTTTGGTAGTATCGTTGGTGAAATGTCCGTTTACCTCAGGATCATTTCCGGAATAATTCGTAATCGTCAGTAAGTTTTGCCCGATAGCATACAATCTGATATGGTCTACAAATTTGAGTGGTTTTAAGACACTTTCAGGAATGGTGTATCCGATAGAAAGGTTTTTTAGTCGCAGGTAAGAAGCTTCCTCTACAAATTTTGAATTGACATAACTTCCGTAAGTACTTTTGTAGTAACCGTCTCTTGGTACATCTGTATTTTCATTAGTTCCAGCCACCCAGCGGTTTAAAGCATCTGTACTCGTGGTCGATTCTCCAACCATTCGGGTCATGTTGTAAACCGAATAATCAAAAGCTCCCTGAAAAAAGATGTTCAGATCGAAGTTCCCAATTTTGAAATCATTATTAAACCCAAGAGTGTAATGCGGTGTTGAATTGCCTAAATACGTTCTGTCTTTTACTGTAATTTCACCGTCTCCGTCTAAGTCTTCATATTTTGGATCACCCGGTTTAGACAAAGGCTGCGGAGCATATACTTCTCCGGTTTTGATTACTCCGGCATATTTAAAACCGTATAAAACTCCCATTTCTTTACCTGGTTCCAGTCTGGTAAATTCTCGTCCCGAAACCGTTCCGCTTGGATTAGAAGTATTTTGGCTGATAATCGCAACATTATCGGCAAGTGAAACTACTTCCTGTTTGTTGTAAGCCACATTTAAGGAGGTGGTCCATAAGAAATGATCGTTTTTGAAATTAGTACTGGTAATTCCCAATTCAATACCTTTATTATCAATTACTCCGGAGTTGATGGTTTGTGTATTAAAACCCCACCATCCGCCAATAGGAACTCTGATCAGGGCATCGGTAGTTCTTTTTTTATACACATCGATGGTTGCGGTTATTCTGTCGTTAAAAAATCCCATATCCAAACCAATATCAGTCTGAGTGGTTTGTTCCCATTTTAAATCCTTATTGGCTAAATTGGCAGGTTCTGTACCATTAACAAAATTCCCATCTCCAATAGTTACGCCCCAGGCTTTTAAGGTAGGCATGAAGGCATAATCTCCGATACCATCTGCTCCTGTAACACCATAGCTGACTCTTAACTTAAGATCAGAGACCGTTTTGGAGTTTTGCATAAAAGATTCGTTAGATATCTTCCATGCTACCGCTCCTGAAGGAAATATTCCGAAAGAGTTATTGCTCCCAAAACGGGAAGAACCGTCTTTTCTTAGGGTAAATGCAGCCAGATATCGATCACTGAAAGAATAATTTAGCCTTCCAAAATAAGAAGTCAGCTTCGTTTCGATTTTTTCGGTCTCAGGTTTCAAATAAACAGCTGCCGCATCAAGGTTGTGATAGGTTAACGCATCGTTAGAAAAACCGGTTCCGGCTGCTCTTAAAAACTCATACGTATCTTTTTGATTAGATGTACCAATCATGGCACTCATCGAATGTTCGTTGATATTGAATTTATAAGTTAGGTATTGCTCCGTACTCCATCTGAAATAAGTTTTGTTTTCTTCAGATCCTGATCCTTTTAAAGCCGCTCCTGCAACCAGTGTTCTTGGTGTGTATCGTCCTTCAATGTTTTCCTGCCATTCCGCACCGGCTCCAAAATGATACGTAAGCCCTTTAATGATTTCATAGTCTAAGAACATATTTCCGTTAACCAGTCTGTTGATGATATGATCGGTTGGTTCTAACAAAAGTGCCAAAGCATTGTCCTTTCCCTGAAATTTGTAATAAGAACCGTCCGGATTGTAAATTGGGATCGTAGGAGGAGCGGTTTGGATAGAAAACATCGGGGACAAAATATTATCTCCAAAATCACTGTTGTTTCCTTCACTGGCAGCTCCATAGATGTTAGTTCCAACGTTTAATTTGTCGTTAAATCTTTTTTCACCGCCCATTCTCACACTGTATCTTTTAAAATCAGTGTTTTCGATAGCTCCGGTTTGTTTGATGTAGTTTCCGGAAAGGAAAAATTTAGAGGTTTTGTCGCTTCCGCTAAAAGTAATGGTTCTGTTTAATACTTCTCCCGGACGTGTAGCGGCTTTAAACCAATTCGTATTAGCAATAGGGAAATCGGAAGAAAAAACAGGAGGTCTGCCATTCTCTTTCGCAATAGCATTTTGAATATCGGCATATTGCTGCCCGTTGATAAGCGAAGGCTCTTTGATGATGCTTTGAAAACCATCTGAGATTTCAGCTTCAATCTGCATCTTACCCGATTTTCCTTTTTTAGTCGTAATCAGGATCACCCCATTTGCACCTCTCGAACCATAAATAGCGGTAGAGGAGGCATCTTTTAGAATTTGAATGTTTTCAATGTCGTTCGGACTGATGGAGGCTCCTGTACTGGTAATAAAACCGTCTACAACATACAAAGGTGAATTAGAATTGTTAAGAGAATTTCCTCCCCTAATAACAATCGAAGGATTGGTACCCGGAGCGTAGCTGTTTTGCTGCACCTGAACTCCCGACGCACGCCCTTGCAGCGCCTGACCAACGTTAGAGATTGTACCTCCTAAGTTTAAATTGTCTTTGCCTATAGAACTTACAGATCCCGTAAGGTCCTTTTTCTTAGCTTTTCCGTATCCAATAACGATTTCTTCTAATTTTTGCCCCGCTTCTTTGAGGACAATTTTTAAAGGTGAGCTTCCAACGGTTACTTCCTGATCTTCCATTCCAACATAGGAAATGATCAGTTTGGTTACATTATCAGCAACAGTAATGGCAAAACTTCCGTCCGCATCTGTTTGTACTCCTGTCCGGCTTCCTTTTACAACAACATTTGCTCCGGCGATAGGAAGTCCGTTTTGATCTGTTACTTTACCCTTCACTGTTTTTTCAAAAAAGAATGCAATATCAGTTCTGCGATTTATTCTTACGGCTGAGGTTGCTGAAACCTGAATAGTAAAAACGAATACTAAAAAAAGTGTGAGTTTAATCTCTGTACCGGGAAGATTTTTTAGCCTAAAATCTTCTGGTCTTTTTTTGGTTAAAAATTTCATACTTAAAAATTGAGTTTGGTTAATGTTTATTTGTTTTTTCGTTTGTAAGCTTTTGGAATTCTTTTTTGAGATAATTTTTGATTTATAATTTATCTTCTGACGAAATGGTTTAAAAACAACTGCCGATCTGTTTTACTCTTTTTGTATGTGGTATTTTTTAGTTTTTCTGTTTTTTGGGAAGATGAAAAACGACTAAAAAATGTATTAATTAACTTGGTTTTAAGATTATTATGAAACGAAGCTATTGATTAAATTTTTATAAAACAAGAAAAATGAAGAAAAATGTGCTCGAACACATTAAATTTATGTTCTCGAGCACATTTTTTTGAGTAAAACATTATTTTTTGCTTAAATTCGTAGGATTGTTATAAAAATGCTGGTAAATAGAAAAAACTTATTTTTTGATGTTTTTTATGTTTGAAATCTGTTTGAATGTGTAAATATTTGATAAAATGTTAAATATTTGGCTAATTTCGTATTTTATATATTAAAATTAAGACAATTAAATTAACAGTTTTCCTACGTATTTATACGCTAAAATGAGATGCGTTTTTTTATTAAATTTTACCTTACATTCGTAACGCTTGTTTAGTAAAAAATCAGGTTCTGGCTAAAGTAATTTTTAAAGCATAAATTGTTAAAAAATTAACATAAATTATAAAAGTAAAATGATGAAAGGATATCAGGTAAATTATGTTCCCTCAAAGTCGGTTGATTTTGAAGGAATAAATTGGGAAAAGGCAAATTGCTTAACTGATTTTTGCTCGCCATGGAAAAGTGATCCATTTTCAAAAATAGAATTCAGAGCATTCTGGGATCTTGAAAATTTCTTTTTCAAATTCATAGTTTTTGATACACAAATTTATATTGATCAAAAAGACGATAGTTTTGATAGTATCAACAACTCAGATCGTGTAGAATTGTTTTTTAGAACCAATGAATCCTTAAACCCTTATTATTGTCTGGAAATCGATACAGCAGGACGTTTAATGGATTTTAAAGCACGTCCCGACAAAGAATTTGATTTTGACTGGAAATGGCCTAAAACCGATTTGGAAATCAAAACGTCAAAAGATGAAATTTCTTTTACAGTGGAAGGACGAATCAGTATAAAGTCATTAGAAGAGTTGAATTTAATACACAACAATACGATTGAAGCAGGGGTTTTTAGAGCTAAGTTTTTGGAGAATGAAAATCGGGACTATGAACCCACCTGGATTTCATGGGTGAATCCTGATACCGAAACTCCTAATTTTCATATCGCCTCTTCTTTTGGGAAATTTATTCTGGAGCAGTAAGATGTTAGAAGTGAAATGTGAGTCGTGGAATATGCGTTTTGAAATCATGGTACACGGATGGTACGGATTCACTTTGTGAAGACGCGGATCTTTTTTGATTTGTAGCACTTGAAATGAAACTGAACTTGAAACAAGCTCCGAAGGAGTGCAATATTTATAGATATTTATGGCAATATTTGTAACATAGATATTCAAAAAAAAAATCTGCACAAATCTGCTGAATCTGCGTGCAAAAAAATCAATATAAAATAATGTCCTGTTGGAAATTAAGAAACGTAGAAAGAAGCATTTTCTACATTAATAATATCAATTGGAAGTAAAATTGTTTCCGGAATATCTTTTCTAAACAAGAAATGTTCAACCAGGGTACTCACCCCTAAATAAGCCTGTCTTTTTTGATTTTGATGAATTAAAAAATGAACCAGTCCCTGATTTAGGAAATTGACATTTTTCTCTACCAAATCATAACCAATAATCGCAATCTTTTTATCTTTTAGAGTAGCCATTATAGAGGCTATCTGATACGCTTTTGAAGTGGTAATAAAAATCCCCTTCAGATTTGGATTTTCATCTAAAAACGCAGAAAATTTAGTTTCTACGTTCGAATGTTTTAGTTTTAAGGTAGTCAGTGAAAAACCGTTAATCTTTTTCTCGTCAAAGTAGCTTTTGAAACCCTTTTCTTTTTCCTGCATGTGTACTGCATTCTTAAGGCTTTCGTCAATATGTATGATCGCAATCTGACCTTCTGTTAAAATCAGATTCATTAGGCTGGCAGCAACACGGCCGCTTTTATGCAAATCCTGTCCAACAAAACTTTTTATAGATTCACCTTCGATTTGGTTGTTGAATGTATTTACTATGATGTTTAAATCGTCATACTGCTTTACAATTTCTACCGTTTCTTTATGGAACAATGGAGCAATTAAAACAGCATCAGGTGATTTTTGGATAATGATATCATGAGCACTTAAGAACGATTTGGTGCTTTCCGGATTAAAGAAGTGCGTTTCAATAATAACACTGTAAGCTTTAAATTCGGTTTTAGCATCCTGGATTCCATTAATACACGGAAGCCAGTACGGGTCGATTTCCGGATCAGGCAATAAAACACAAATTCTGTAAACTTTGGTATTCTTTAAATTTCGTGCAATTAAGTTCGGTTCGTAATTAATGACGTTTAAAACTTCATTTATTTTGTCTAGTGCTGTAGGAGAAACTTTTCCTCTGTTATGCAAAACCCTGTCGACAGTCCCTTTCGAAACTCCGGCCATTTTTGCTATATCCTTAATGGTGTACTTTTTATCCATATTGGCAAATATAGAAACTTTGATTTGATTATTTAAAAATCCTGTAAGAATTAATTAGTGTGCTCGAGAACATTATAATAGTGTGTTCGAGCACATTTTCTTGTTTTTTCTTGTTTTATAAAAATATAATCAATAGTTTCGTAGAATCAAAATCAAAAGAATAAAACCAATTTTTAACCAATTTTCATTGTAAGTCATTCTTTTACAATGTTTTATTATAAAATTTTCAAGTGAAAAAAATTACCTCATTAGCCCCGGGCAGAACCTGTCTCTTTGGAGATCATCAGGATTATTTAGGATTGCCGGTTATCGCCTGTGCAATCGATCGGAATATACAACTAATTGCTGAAGAAAATCTGACTCAGACATTTGTTTTAAATATGATTGATATTAATGAGACTCGTACCATTGATATTGATGCCACTTTCGACAAATTAGAACCCAGAGATTATTTTGCATCCTCCTTACGCGTATTGCGCAGGTACGGCTGTGTGCCAAACGTTGGATACGATATTACAATCACGGGAGATATTCCGATAAACTCCGGAACGTCGAGTTCTTCGGCTTTATTGATGGCATGGATTCGTTTTTTAATCGATGCTTTTGGTATTGATCGTGAAGTTACGCCTGAGTTTATTTCCAAATTGGGTTATGAATCCGAAGTATTGGAGCACGGAGAACCTGGCGGAATGATGGACCACTTTAGTATCGGGGTAGGGAATATCGTATACATCAATACCAAAGATCCCTTTTCGTATAAAGTGATAGGGAAGAGCTTGAAAGGCCTGATAACAGGAGTTTCGGGAGTTCCAAAAGAGACGATCGGTTTATTGGGCGAGTTAAAAGGAAATGCTTTAATTTCTATTGATATCGTAAAGCAAAACTTCCCGGATTTTGATCTGCATGCTTCCAAAATAGAAGATCTGGATCGTTACCGAAATTGCTTGCCGGACCGATTGATTCCTTTCTTCGAAGCCGCATTAAAAAACTATCATTATACCAAAGAAGCTCTGAAAGAGTTTGAAAAACCGGTTTTAGATCTCAAAAAAATAGGCGGATTGATGAACCAGCATCATGAAGTTTTACGTGATTTATTAAAAATTACAGTACCCCGAATTGATGCTATGGTCAATGCTGCTTTGCGCGCTGGTGCTTACGGAGCAAAAATTGTAGGTTCAGGCGGAGGAGGAAGTATCGTAGTGATTGCAAATCCCGAAAAAGAAGATGCGGTGATTCAGGCTATTCTCGAAGCTGGAGCTCAGGAAGCTTATGCCGTATCCGTTGATCCGGGTGTAAGGGTTATTGAGAGTGTTGAGGTTTGAGTTGTGAAATGTGAGATGTGAGATGTAAGGTGAGAAAAGTGAAATGTGAGTTCTGGGAATCTGAAACCTGTAACTTGAAACAATTTTAAACCTCTTGATTGAAGAAAATTCAAAATGAAAATATATAAATATGCATAACAATTTAGTTATTCTTGCGGGTGGAGCATCTTCACGCATGAAAAAAGAAGCCATTTCAAACAATTTATCTGCCGAAGAAATTGCGCAGGCAAATGAAAGAAGTAAAGGGTTAATTGGAGTTGGAGCAAGCGGAAGGCCTTTGTTGGATTATCTTCTGCTCAACGCTAAAAAAGCGGGGTATAAAAAAATCTACATTATTATTGGAGAGCAGGGAGAGCTTTTTAAAGAGTTTTACGGCAGTCAGAATACCGATAATGATTTTCACGGACTCAATATTTCATTTGCGGTTCAATACATTCCAGAAGGCAGAGTAAAACCATTTGGTACTGCTGATGCTTTGTTTCAGGCAGTAGAGCAGTTTCCGGAGTTAAACACACAGCAGTATTCAGTTTGTAACAGCGATAACTTGTATTCGGCAGCAGCGTTATTGGCACTTAGAGAGACCGACAGTCCAAATGCTTTTATTGCTTACGATCGCGAAGCTTTGGAATTTCCTTCTGAAAGGATTTCGCGTTTCGCCATCGCTAAATTAGATCAGAATAATCAGTTGTTGGATATTTTAGAAAAACCTTCAGCCGATGTTTTAGCCGATTATAAAGATGTGGAAGGGAAAATCAGAGTCAGTATGAATGCTTTTAAATTCAACGGAAGCACTTTATATACACACCTGAAAAATTGCCCTGTTCATCCCGAGCGCGACGAAAAAGAGCTGCCTACGGTACTGTTAAATGCTGTCAAAGAAAATCCGAATACAACGATAGGTATTCCGTTTTCAGAGCACGTTCCGGACCTTACGGCTAAAGAAGATATTGCTGATGTAAAAGAATATTTAAAGCAATATTATCCGGTTTTAGACTGGAGTATTTAGAAAAAATTAACAAAATATTGATATCTAATTTACAGATAAGTATAACTTATTAGACTACTTTTGTTTTAAAATTGCAAAAAATACGCATCGAATTGCGGGTAAATTGCGATATATTTGCAAAAAGTGTTGATGTTATTTTAGAGGAATCAAACAACTAATCTATTAACAATCAACCCATAAAATTATGTCAAAAATTGAGACTGCAATACATATAGAAAAGAGGAGTTCAATCATTCCGATGATTATTCTTACCGCATTGTTTTTTATATTGGGATTTGTCACCTGGTTAAATGGACCTTTAATTCCTTTTTTTGAATTAGCGTGCGAATTGACTTCTTCTCAAGCCTATTTTGTAACTTTTGCGTTTTACATTGCCTATTTTGTAATGGCAGTTCCTTCATCCTGGGTCATTGAAAAAGTAGGGTATAAGAATGGTATTTCTTTAGGATTATTAATCATTGCAGCCGGAGCATTTATGTTTTATCCGGCCGCCGAAAGCCGAACCTTTTTACTGTTTTTAATTGCTTTGTTTGTGATGGGAACCGGTCTGGCAATTTTGCAGACAGCTTCCAATCCTTATGTAGTAGTAATTGGGCCTAGAGAAAGTGCAGCAGCCAGAATTAGCGTATTAGGAATTGCGAATAAATTGGCAGGTTTTGTAGCGCCATTGATATTAACAGCTTTGGTACTGTCTAACATGCAGGAGTTTACAGCCGATAAAATTGCTGTTTTGGACGCCGTTTCCAAAACAAATGCTTTAAATTCACTTGCATTACAATTGCAAAGACCCTATCTTTATATGGGATTGATTATAACAGTTTTAGCACTTTTGGTGAAACTGTCCCCGCTTCCTGAAATTGATTTGGATGAAGAAGGAAACGTAGCACATCTGAGTATTTTTAAGCAAATTAGAAACGCTTTCAGACGCCCGCAATTGGTTTTAGGAGTAATCACCTTGATGCTGTATTTGGCAGCCGAAGTTTTGGCCGGAGATTCTATTGGAGGATTCGGAAAACAATTAGGCGTATATGGAACCGAAGGGAATTTTTATTTAAAACTAACTTCATTTACCATGTCAGCAATGGTTGTAGGGTATATATTAGGAATAACATTAATTCCAAAATATCTTTCACAAGTAACAGCTTTGAAAGGATCAGGAGTTTTGGGAGTAATTTTAGTGTTGGCAATAGTATTGATTTCGCCAAAAATAATGATTCAGTTACCCGGAATTCCAAGTTTGCCGGTAGTGATACTTTTAGTAGCATTATTAGGTTTGGCAAACGCGCTTTGCTGGCCTGCAATCTGGCCAATGGCATTAGAAGATTTGGGAGGCTACACAAAAATTGGAAGTGCAATTTTGATCATGGGGATCATCGGAGGAGCAATTTTTCCTTTGTTCTACGGAATGATCACAGAAAATATAAATGCGTCAAATATAGCAAATGGTACCGTGGGAGTTTCAAAAAGCGGGAATCAGATTGCTTATTTAATGCTGCTGCCATCCTATTTAATGATCTTTTTTTATGCAGTTAAAGGACATAAATATCGAAAGTGGTAAGAGGTAACGAGTAAAATTAAAAAACTATATCATGTTAAAAAGTAAAATCGACAAAGCAACAGGGTTCGAAAAACGTTTCGAAAACATCAACACGGTCGTTTTTGAAAATTCCGGCGATGCATCAAAAGAAGTAGCTCAGGAAATTGCGGCTTTAATTCAATCCAAACAAAAAGAAAACAAACCTTGTATTTTAGGATTAGCGACTGGTTCTTCTCCAAAAGGATTATATGCTGAACTGGTTCGTTTGCACAAAGAAGAAGGCTTGAGCTTTAAAAATGTAATTAGTTTTAACCTGGATGAATATTATCCAATGGAGCCTAATTCAATCAACAGTTACGTTCGTTTTATGAAAGAATTACTGTTTGATCATGTCGATATTTTACCTGAAAACTACCATGTTCCGGACGGACTTTTGACCAAAGAACAAATTGCAGATTATTGCCACGAGTACGAAGCAAAAATTGAAGCACTTGGCGGAATCGATTTACAGGTTCTTGGAATTGGAGGAAACGGACATATTGGTTTTAATGAATCAGGATCGTTACAAAACTCTAAAACTCGTTTAGTGGCTTTAGATCATATTACCAGAGTAGCAGCAAGTAAAGATTTCTTCGGATTGAATAATACGCCAAGAACAGCTATTACATTGGGAGTTAAGAAAATTATGGAAGCCAAGAGGGTAATTCTATTGGCTTGGGGAGAAGGGAAATCAAGTATTGTAGCAAAGTCTGTTGAAGGTGAAGTTACTAACAGAATTCCGGCTTCTTTTCTTCAGGAACATAATGATGCCGTTTTTATTCTGGATAAAGAGGCAGGTTCAAAGTTAACGAGAATCAACAAGCCATGGTTGGTTGAAAAAATTGTCTGGACTGATAAATTGACAAGAAAAGCAGTTTTGGGATTGGCTCTGGATCTTAAAAAACCAATTTTAAAATTGACCGATGCCGATTATATCGAAAACGGAATGAGCGATTTATTAGCTGATTCAGGCCCGGCATACGATATTAACATTAAAATATTCAACAAACTTCAAAATACAATCACAGGATGGCCGGGTGGTAAGCCAAATGCGGAAGACACCAACCGTCCGGAAAGAGCAGAACCGGCTAAGAAACGAGTATTGATTTTTAGTCCGCATCCGGATGACGATATCATCAGTATGGGGGGAACTTTCATGCGTTTGCAGGAGCAGGGACATGAAGTACACGTGGCGTATCAAACCTCCGGAAATATTGCTGTAGCCGATGATGAAGCTTTGCGTTTTGCAAGATTCGTAATTGATTACAATGAAAAATTCGGAATCAAAAGCGAAGAGGCAGACAATATTTACCAAAAAGCAGCGACTTTCCTAACCAATAAAAAGAACAGCGAAATTGATATTCCTGAAGTTCGTTACATCAAAGGATTAATCAGAAAAGGAGAGGCGAGAGCAACCAGTCATTTTGTAGGCTTAACCGATGATCAGATTCATTTTATGGAATTACCGTTCTATGAAACCGGAACCATCGAGAAAAAACCAATCGGAAAAGAAGATATCCAATTGACAATGGATTTAATCGAAAAAATCAAACCGCATCAAATTTACGCTGCGGGAGATTTAGCCGATCCGCATGGAACACATAAAGTATGTCTGGATGCTATTTTTGAAGCTGTAAAAGCGCTAAAACCAAAATCATTTATGGACGATTGCTGGTTGTGGCTGTACCGTGGAGCATGGCAGGAATGGGGAATTGACGAAGTAGAAATGGCTGTGCCAATGAGCCCGGATCAGGTGTTGGCAAAACGTCATGGAATCTTCAAACACCAGTCTCAAAAAGACGGAGTTGTTTTCCAGGGAACTGATGCCAGAGAATTTTGGCAAAGAGCCGAAGACCGAAATGCTGAAACAGCGGCTTTATACCAACAGTTAGGTTTAGCGACCTATGCTGCGATGGAAGCTTTCGTAAGATGGCATTATTAAGGTTCAAAGTTGCTAAGGTTCTGAGGGACTAAGTTTTATATTCGCCACGAATTCACGAATTGTATTTAGAATAATTCGTGAATTCGTGGCGAAATCTTTTAAATAGTACAGCAAAAGATTAGAAAATCGTTTTAATCCTTCTAATCTGTGGCAAAGAAAACAGTATGGCAGATAATTAGGAGGAAGAGGAAGATTCTAAAAATTTAAGTTGTCAGTCGCAGTTTTCAGTGTCAGTGATAGTAAGTTTGAAACTGAGACTGAAAACTGAAACCGAAAACTACTTTTTTACCTGTGGCAAAAGAAAAAAATCAATAGCTTTGCAACTAATCGGAAGCAAGAGGAAAGAAATTCTTTCTTCTTGCTTCTTTTTTCTTTAAAAAATGGAATCAGACAAAAAACTTCTCATCAAATTAGCCCATACCAAAATGCCTTTCGGAAAATACGAAGGTTATTTTTTAATTGATTTACCCGAATATTATGTCGTTTGGTACCATAATAAAGGATTTCCAAAAGGAGAATTGGGACAACAGTTGCAGCTTATATATGAATTAAAGTTGAATGGACTCGAGGAACTGATTCGAAATATCAAAAAACAATACCCGAAGCCTATCAAATAAATAGTAAGAAAAAACGTTTTTTATTTGTTTTTTTTCTAAGTTAAAGATACAAAATAGTATAATTTCTAAAAACAAATTGATACCACAGAATTCGAGCCTGAATTTATTAATGTGTACGAGTCAATGTTCAATCTTTTGATTTTTAATTTTAGAAAACTATTCCCGGAGTATAATTTAATATTGTGGGTGATTTTTTACATTTACAAACAAAAATAGAAAAATGCAAAAGGATAATAGTATGTTAAAATCGGATATTTTACTGGGAATTATAGCTTTGATAGCGTCAGTTTTAGCAGGAGCTTCATTAATAATTTATTTCTATACTTTTAATACAGACTTATTTGTTGCAATATTTTTTGGTATGGCAACTTTTTATCTTGGAGCTTTTGCTATGGCCTTAAGCCTAATAGGTATGAATATAGAAAAAAAGAAAAATAGTTCGATTTTAATTCCGCGGATAGGTTTTATACTTGGTGTTATTAATGTTACCATTGTTATGGGGCATTATTTTGTATTTGCCCTTTCTAATATGCATTTAGGAAAATAAAAGAGATTTTTAAAATTAATAAAAGAATCCTCAAAAAAATCTCTAATAAAAAGTTAAAAATATCGATTGCGAAATGATGTAATTGATCTAATTAAAAAATTGCAAATTATCTCATTCTCTAATTGATAAATTGTCTAATAAAATTTGTACTTTTGCCAAGTTTTTTACACAACTACATACAAACAACAACAGAATGAATCAAACAAAATATATTTTTGTTACAGGCGGTGTGACTTCTTCATTAGGAAAAGGAATTATCGCGGCATCTTTAGCAAAATTGTTACAAGGAAGAGGATACCGTACAACTATTCAAAAATTTGATCCGTATATCAATGTGGATCCGGGTACGTTGAATCCATACGAGCACGGAGAATGTTATGTAACGGATGATGGTGCTGAAACAGATTTAGATTTAGGTCATTACGAGCGTTTTCTAAACGTTCCTACTTCTCAGGCGAATAACGTTACAACCGGAAGAGTATATCTTTCTGTAATCGAAAAAGAAAGAAGAGGAGAGTTTTTAGGAAAAACAGTTCAGGTAGTTCCTCATATTACAAACGAAATCAAAGACAGAATGCAATTGTTGGGTAAATCCGGCGATTATGATATTGTCATTACTGAAATTGGCGGAACCGTTGGTGATATCGAATCCTTACCTTATATAGAGTCTGTTCGTCAGTTGGTTTGGGAGTTAGGTGAAAACAACGGAATTGTTATTCATTTAACATTGGTTCCTTATTTGGCTGCTGCTGGTGAGTTGAAAACAAAACCTACACAGCACTCGGTAAAAACTTTGATGGAAAGTGGTATCAAAGCAGATATTTTGGTTTGTAGAACCGAGCATGAATTGTCTCAGGAACTGCGTCAGAAACTGGCTTTGTTTTGTAATGTTAAGAAAGAAGCAGTTATTCAGTCTATTGATGCTTCAACGATATACGAAGTTCCAAATTTAATGCTTGAAGAAGGATTAGATGTCGTGGCTTTGAAAAAATTAGATTTACCTAAAAAAGCATCTCCGGATCTTAAAAACTGGAATACGTTTTTGAAAAGACTGAAAAATCCAAAACATACCGTAAATATTGGTTTGGTTGGGAAATATGTAGAAATGCAGGATTGTTACAAATCTATTTTAGAAGCATTCATACATGCAGGTGCCGCAAACGAAACCAAAGTAAATGTAATTTCGATACATTCAGAGCATATTAATGCTGAAAATATTGTAGAAAAATTAGCAGGTCTGGATGGAGTTTTAGTAGCTCCTGGTTTTGGAGAAAGAGGTATTGAAGGGAAAATCGAAGCCGTTCGTTATGTACGTGAAAATAATATTCCGTTTTTCGGAATTTGTTTAGGAATGCAAATGTCTGTAATCGAGTATTCAAGAAATATTTTAGGTTACAAAGAAGCAAATTCAACAGAAATGAACGATAAAACGCCTCATCCTGTAGTGAATTTGATGGAAGAACAAAAAACAGTGACAGACAAAGGTGGAACGATGCGTTTAGGTGCGTGGAAATGTGATATCAAACCGGATACTCTGGCGTATAAAATTTACGGACAGACCACAATTTCAGAGCGTCACCGTCACCGTTACGAATACAATAATAAATACGCTGAGGAACTGCAAAATGCAGGTTTGAAAGCTTCAGGGGTAAACCCGGATACAGGTTTAGTAGAAATTGTAGAACTTGAAAACCATCCGTTTTTCATTGGAGTACAATACCATCCTGAATATAAAAGTACAGTAGCAAATCCACATCCGATTTTTGTAAACTTTGTGGCTGCTGCAGTGAATGCGCATAAAAAATAATAATTAATATTCTGAAAAGTGTAACGTTTGAATCTAATTCAGCACTAATACCTTTTTAACGAATAACTTTTTAAACTGTAATGGAAGAAAAAAAACTTGATCTTAATTCAATCATTGGTTTTGTATTGATATTTGGAATTTTGATTTGGATTATGTACCAAAATCAGCCTTCTGATAAAGAGATTGCTGCTGAAAAAGCAAAAAAAGAACTAATTGCCAAGCAAGAAGCACAAGCTAAAGCAGATAAAACTAAAACAGCTGTTTTACCGGTTGCTGCTGCAACTCCGGGTGATACAGTTCAGTTGGCACAATTACAAAAAACATTAGGAGGTTTTGCTTATTCAGCTACACTTCCTTCTGCTAAAGAAGGTTTTACAACTATTGAAAACGAAAAGATTAAACTTAAAATCGCTAACAAAGGTGGTTATATAGTAGAAGCTACGTTGAAAGAGTTCAAAAAGTTTGAAAAAAATTCAGGACAATTAGTTGAATTGATTAAAGACAATAATGCTCACTTAAACATTCAGTTACAAACCGCTGATAACAGAACTTTAAACTCTAAAGATTTGTTTTTTGAACCTACGCTAACTAAAAATGGCGCAGATCAAATTTTGACAATGCGTTTAAAAGCAGGTGCCAATGAATTCTTAGAATATAAGTATGTCCTTAAACCAAATGATTATTTAGTTGGTTTTGACGTTCGTTCTCAGGGATTAAACAAAGTTTTAAATACCGGAAAGCCATTAGACTTAGAGTGGGATTTAAAAACATTCAGAAACGAGAAAAGTATTTCGTATGAAAACCGTTATGCTGAGATTTACTATAATTACAAAGATGGTAAAGAAAGTTATGTAGGTCAGGGAGATCATAAAGAAGAAACCCCTGAAAAAGTAGATTATATTGCGTTTAAGCAACATTTCTTTGCTTCGATTTTGCACACAAATACTTCTTTTGAAAAATCACAGCTTGTTTCTCAAAACTTAGTAAAAGACGAAAAAATCGATACTGTTTATACAAAGCAGTTTAAAGCAAATGTGCCTTTGGCTTTCTCTAATGGAGAAATAGATTATAAAATGAGTTGGTATTTTGGACCGGCAGATTATAAAATTTTAAAATCTTACGATAAAAATTTCGAAAAAATCATTCCTTTAGGATGGGGTATTTTTGGTTGGATTAACCGCTTGATCTTTATTCCATTGTTTGGATTCTTAAGCTCGACTATTGGATTGTCATTAGGAATTGCAATTATTATCTTTACGATTATTATCAAATTGGCTATGTCGCCAATTACGTATAAGTCATTTCTGTCTCAGGCTAAAATGAAAGTTTTACGTCCGGAGATTACAGAATTGGGAGAAAAATTCAAAAAAGACCCAATGAAGAAACAACAGGAAACGATGAAACTGTACAACAAAGCAGGAGTAAATCCAATGGCAGGATGTATTCCGGCATTGATTCAGCTTCCTTTTATGTATGCTTCATTCCAGTTCTTCCCTTCAGCTTTTGAGTTAAGACAAAAAGGTTTCCTTTGGGCAGACGATTTGTCTTCATTTGACTCAGTTGTAAAATTACCATTCCATATTCCGTTGTATGGAGACCATATCAGTTTGTTCCCAATTTTGGCAGCAATTGCAATTTTCTTCTACATGAAAATGACATCCGGAGATCAGCAAATGGCAGCGCCTCAGCAGGAAGGTATGCCGGATATGGCAAAAATGATGAAAATCATGATTTATGTTTCGCCATTAATGATGTTAATTTTTTTCAATAGTTATGGTGCCGGATTGAGTTTGTATAACTTTATTTCGAACTTAATTACAATTGGAATCATGTATGTAATTAAAAATTACATTGTGGATAGTGATAAGATTCACGCTCAGATTCAGGAAAATAAATTAAAAGAGCCTAAAAAGCAAAGTAAGTTTCAACAACGTCTTCAGGAAGTAATGGAACAGCAAGAAGCTGCGAAAGCTCAGAAGAAAAATAAATAACACCAATAAAAAAATCTCGATTCTTCGGGATTTTTTTATATCTGAAATATACTTTATCAAAGTCTGAATCGTTAAAGTTTAAAATTGAATATAAAAGATATGATTTCAAAAAAAATAATAGCCGGATTACTTTTATTAAATACCTTTTTTGCAGTAGCACAGGAGGTTAATAAATTGGATACTGACGGGAAAAAGGACGGAGTTTGGAAAGGAATTTATGAAGTTTCTAAACGTCCTCGTTACGAAGGAACTTTTAGCCATGGAAGAGAAACCGGAGTGTTTAAATTTTTTGATGATACTAAAAAAGGAGATGTTGTAGCAACTCGCGATTTTACAGCTAATGATGGAAGTTCGTATACTATTTTTTACGATCAGAATAAAAATAAAGTAAGCGAAGGAAAAGAGATCGGTAAGTCACGTGAAGGTGAGTGGAAGTACTATCATAAAGCTTCGAAAGCCATCATGACGCTTGAAAAATACAAAGCGGGAAAATTAGAAGGAACAAGAACAGTTTATTACCCGGATTCTAAAATTGCTGAGGAAATGACTTATAAGGAAGGTCTGAAAGAGGGTGTTTATAAGAAGTACGGGCAAAACGGAATTCTATTAGAACAAAGTACCTTTAAAAATAACGAGTACAGTGGTGATGCTGTTTTTTATGACTCTGACGGAGTTGTGGCATCTAAAGGAAAATTTACGAAAGGTAAAAAATCCGGGATGTGGCAGTTTTACTTTAAAGGAAAATTGACCAAGGAAGTTAATATGAGTGATCCTAAAAGCAGTTATAAGGCCGATTCAAAGCCTAAAACGGAATAGTTATTTAAAAGAAAAAGCTTATTTTTCATAGCTTGCTTTTTTACAATAATTTGATTTTTTGTGATCACAATCGAGGTAAGGAATTGAAATGTTTTTTTATTGTTCTTAAATAGAGTGAATTAGAGATGTATTGTTCTGGTTTGATGTTTTTTTTGATGTTTTCACTAAGAAAAATAATAATTGTTGGTGTTTTTTTTAATCAGTAAATATTTATATTCGCTGTTAAATTTCGATTTAGCTAATTAACATTTTTAATCAAAGAAGTATCTGACCAGGATGCTTCTTGCTATAATAAAGAAGAAATACATGAAAAAAAACTACATTTTTTTATTACTCTTAGTGCTGACTGTTTTTTTTAGTAATGTGGCCGTCTCTCAGACTTCCTTAGGCACATGCAGCAGTTTTATAAGTAACTTGAAGAAGGGGCTTGAGGTCTCTGCCGGAAGAAATGAAAACAAGAATGTTTTACTTCAGATTGCGGATTCAAAAAATTTTGTTGGAAAAATAAACTACAAAGAGTCGGGTGCTTTAAGTGAATTTTTAGTCGGAGAGATCAAAAATGTTTCCGGATCTTCTTTTTACCTTAGGGTAATGGAAAAATCACTTGAAGGACATATTATTCTTAAGAAAACAAATGAAGCATACAAATACTCTTCAGATGTTCAGGGAAATGCTTATGTATCAAAAGTGGATATTAATTCCTTGATCTGTGTGGATTATGCTACTATATCACAAAAGGAAGCTAAAACTGCAAAAAATGGCTCTGCTGCAATTAATTCTGATCTGTTAAAATTAGAAAGTTTACCGGGTGGAACAGGGTGTATATTATTGGATTTTGACGGGCATACGATGCCTGCGGGAAACCTTTGGAATAATGGAGGTGCCATTTATGCTCTCCCTTCAGGAATGAGCGATGCTTTTATACTGCAAGCTTTTGAGGTTGTTGCGGAAGATTACAGACCTTTTAATTTAAATATAACAACAAATGAGGCTGTTTTTAATGCTTATCCAAAAACAAAAAGAAAACGTGTTGTAATCACCCCGACAGATACTGCAGGTCCGGGAGAAGGAGGTATAGCCTTCATAGGGTCTTTTACCTGGGACACTGATGCTCCGGCCTGGTGTTTTAATATTGCTACCGGTAAAGCAGCAGGAGAAACAGCTTCTCATGAGATAGGGCATCTCTTTTCATTAAAACATGATGGGCGTACTTCTCCAAAAGAAGAGTATTTTGCCGGGTTAAATAATACCGCTTGGGGGCCGATAATGGGAACGTCTTTTGTGAGACCTGTTTCGCATTGGAGCAAAGGAGAATATAGTGGTGCCAATAATACCGAAAATGATCTTGCAATTATTTCCGATAAAAGCTGGGGAGTAGGTTATAGAATTGATGATTATGGGGATAATATAGCTTCGGCATTTAATCTAACGTTAAGCAGCGAAGGAGAAATTATTAAAAGAGATGGTGTAATAGAGAAAGAGAGCGATAAAGACTTCTTTAGTTTTACTACTAGCGGAGGAGATGTAAGTATCGAAGCAAATACAGTAAACAAATGGGGGACTGGTAATCTTCATATTTTGATTCAGCTGTACAATTCGGAGGGTATCGAAATCGGACAGTATTGGGACTCTGATCCGTACTATCTAGACGGGTTTATGTTTGCAGATCTTCCGGCTGGGAAGTATTTTGTTAGCATTAGCGGTGTTGGTGCAGGCGACAAAGCTTGGGGAGGATATTCAGCATATGGATCTATTGGAAGTTATTCTATTTCGGGAACTGTTCCAAATCATAACCTGAACACAGTATCATTTGATAAAAACTTAAACTTTGTCATATATCCGAATCCAAGTAATAAAATTATCACGATTAAATCGGATCATGATGCCATCTTAAACCTCATAAATGCATTAGGAATAACTATTAAAACATTTAAAGTGACAGCTAATGTAGAGGATACACTAAATGTTGAAAATTTATCCAGTGGTGTTTATTTTCTTAGCGAAATGAGCAAAGGCAAATTTATCACTCATAAATTTGTTAGAAAGTAATAAGTTTTATTTACAACGACATTGTATAAACTAATCAAAAACTACTGCGATTTTCAAAATTAGGACTTATCTTTGCACCCTGTAAAAATATAAACGATTTAGAATGAAACGTGTAGTTGTTGGACTTTCCGGAGGAGTAGATTCAAGTGTTGCAGCCTATTTGTTGCAACAGCAGGGATATGAAGTTATTGGCCTTTTTATGAAAAACTGGCACGACGACTCGGTTACAATTTCCAATGAATGTCCGTGGTTAGAAGACAGTAATGATGCTTTGCTGGTAGCTGAAAAACTAGGGATACCGTTTCAAACTGTTGATTTAAGTGAAGAATACAAAGAGAAAATCGTTGACTATATGTTCAATGAATACGAAAAAGGACGAACTCCAAATCCTGACGTGCTTTGTAATCGCGAAATCAAGTTTGATGTTTTTATGAAAATCGCTCTAAGTCTTGGTGCCGATTATGTTGCAACTGGACATTATTGTCAAAAGAGCGAAATTGAAGTTGACAGAAAAACGGTTTATCAATTAGTTGCGGGAAATGATGTTAACAAAGATCAATCGTATTTCTTGTGTCAATTGTCTCAGGAACAATTATCTAAAGCATTGTTTCCAATTGGAGCATTGACCAAGCCTGAAGTTCGCGAAATCGCTGCTGAAATGGAATTAGTTACTGCTGAAAAGAAAGATTCTCAGGGACTTTGTTTCATTGGAAAAGTGCGTTTACCTGAATTTTTGCAGCAAAAATTACAGCCAAAAGAAGGTTTGATTGTTCAGATTGATAAAAATGACCCAATCTATACTATTGAAAAACCGACCGGAATATCTTTGGAAGACGAATTGAAAATAGAGTCTCAAAAACTGGATTATCTTCCAACGATGGGTAAAGTGATGGGTAAACATCAGGGAGCACATTATTTTACAAACGGACAAAGAAAAGGTTTAAATGTCGGCGGTACTACAGATCCGTTATTTGTAATTGCTACGGATGTTGATACTAATACCATTTATACCGGTTTAACAAGCAATCATCCGGGTTTATTCAAAAAAGCATTGTTCGTGGGTAATTCAGAAGTACACTGGATCCGTGAAGATTTGAAATTGAAGGAAGGTGAACAAATGGAAGTAATGGCAAGAATTCGTTACCGTCAGCCACTACAGAAAGCAACCTTGTATCAGTTTGAAAACGGAATGTACGTTCGTTTTGAAGAACCTCAGTCTGCGATTACCAAAGGACAGTTTGTGGCCTGGTATTTAGAAAATGAATTAGTTGGTTCGGGAGTAATTTCTTAGCTTTATATTTTTTTACGGAGGTTTCACCTTTAAAAAAGTAATCATGAAGCACTATTTTGTCTTTTTGTTGTTGATTTTTTCTTCCGCGGTGTTTTCGCAGGAAGAGGCATGGGTGTACTTTAAAAACAAACCCAATGCGCAGGCCTCTCTTAATGCTCCGCTTACCATTTTGACACAGCGTGCCTTAGATCGAAGAGCCAATCAAAATATTGCGTTAGATCTTACCGATGCACCTGTAGAGGACTCTTATATCAATCAGGTTAGATCGAGTTCGGGAATAACTATAATGGCAAAATCCAAATGGTTAAACGCACTTCATATAAGGGGAACGCAAACCGATATTTTAGCACTTAAAGCACTGTCATTTGTCGATAAAGTGTTTTTTGCCAATAAAAACCTGAATACAACTTCTAAAAAAGTAACGGAGACTAAGATTAGTCAGGTAAAAGACAAACTGAAATCAAAAACGGATTATGCCTACGGAACTTCAGCAGGCCAAATAGAAATGCTAAATGGAAAGGTTCTGCACCAACAGAATAAAACCGGTTCAGGAAAAGTAATTGCCGTTTTAGATGCAGGTTTTCCGGGAGTTAATACCGCTTTGCCTTTTAAGAAATTAATCGATAATAATCAGATTTTAGGAGGATATGATTATGTCAACCGAAATGCCAATTTTTATTCAGGAGACAGTCACGGAACAATGGTACTTTCGACCATGGGTGGTTACAAAGAAAATGCTCTGGTAGGTACCGCTCCTGATGCTTCCTATTATTTATACATTACAGAGTATGATCCTACTGAAAATCCGGTAGAAGAATCGTATTGGGTAGAGGCAGCTGAAGAAGCCGATCGGGTAGGAGCTGATATTATTACAACTTCTTTAGGGTATTTCGAATTTGATAATCCAAACTACACCCATACGTATAGTGATATGAACGGGACAACTAATTTTATCTCCCGTGGTGCCGAAATGGCTTTTAATAAAGGAATAATCGTGGTCGCTTCGGCAGGAAATGAGGGAGCTACAGCTGAACCTCATATTGGAGGACCTGCAGATGCTGTTTCAGTAATTACAGTAGGCTCCGTAACTTCTTCGAAAGTTAGATCAGGTTTTAGTTCTATCGGACCAAGCTATGACGGAAGAATTAAACCGGATGTTATGGCACAAGGTACAGCCGCTGTTGTATCTGATACCGGTGGGAATATTACAACAATAAACGGGACTTCGTTTTCTTGTCCGATTATGGCTGGAATGATTGCGTGTTTGTGGCAGGCTTTTCCATCCAAAACGAATAAAGAAATTAGACAAATGGTACTGCAGTCTTCTGATCGATATACAACACCGAATAACAATTACGGTTACGGAATTCCTAATTTTGGAGCCGCTTTAGGAGTCGAAGACTTCAAATCTTTAGGACAAGTTTTTTCTGTTTTTCCAAATCCAACCAAGACAGCGGTTTCCTTTTTGTTTGAGAACAGTACCGCTTCAGTTTCAGTGTACTCTGTTTTAGGACAAAAGCTAATCGAAAAACAAATTACAAATCAAAACCCTATTCTTTCTGTTGAAGGACTAAAAAGTGGATTGTATTTTTATACTTTTGATGCTGATGGTCTTCACAAAACAGGAAAGATAATAAAACAATAACTACATTTTTGAATGAACAGAATTACACAACTTTTTAAGATCAAATATCCAATTGTTCAGGGCGGAATGATCTGGAACAGCGGTTATAAATTAGCAGCAGCAGTAAGTAATGCAGGAGGTTTAGGTTTAATTGGTGCGGGTTCCATGTATCCCGAAGTTTTACGTGAACACATTCAGAAATGCCAAAAAGCGACCGATAAGCCATTTGGAGTCAACATTCCGATGCTGTATCCGAATATTGAAGAAATTATAAACATAGTGGTGGAAGAAGGAGTGAAAATTGTTTTTACTTCTGCCGGAAATCCAAAAACATGGACTTCATTTTTAAAAGAAAAAGGAATTACAGTCGTACATGTAGTGAGCAGCAGTATTTTTGCTTTAAAAGCGCAGGAAGCAGGTGTTGACGCTATCGTGGCTGAAGGCTTTGAAGCAGGAGGACACAACGGCCGTGATGAAACGACAACTTTAACTTTAATTCCAATGGTGAAAGAGAAAGTTCAGATACCATTGATTGCTGCAGGTGGAATTGCAACGGGAAGAGGAATGCTTGCTGCAATGATTTTAGGAGCCGATGGCGTTCAGGTGGGAAGCCGTTTTGCTGCTTCGGTTGAATCTTCAGCACATGATAATTTTAAAGAAACGATTGTTAAGGTTAGGGAAGGAGACACACAGTTGACTCTTAAAGAACTGGCACCCGTTCGATTGGTTAAGAACAAATTCTATCAGGATGTTCAGGAACTATACGAAAAATGTCCTTCGAAAGAAGATTTGGTACAGCTTTTAGGAAGAGCAAGAGCCAAAAAAGGAATGTTTGAAGGAGATCTTGAAGAAGGAGAACTCGAAATAGGGCAGATTGCAGGAATAATCCATGAAATTTTACCGGTAGAGCAAATTGTTCAACAAATGATGTCCGATTTTGAAGCTGCTTGCCAGGAAAAGGCTAAATTTGAGTTCTGAATTACCCCCAAGAAATACAATATGAATCCTACACGCACTTTTATACTTTTGCTTTTTTTCGGACTTGGTTTACAGCAAGCTAATAGTCAGTCTTACCAGTTTAAAACATCTGGTTTTAGTGTTTTGGAAAAAAATGAAAAAGGGAAGTGGGGTGAATGGTCTAATCTGGATTTGGTTAACCTTTCGGTAATTCTGGATACCAATAAGCACAGAATTGTGGTTTACTCGCAGGAAATACAGCTTTTCAGTATTTTAGATTATATCGAACGGGAAGAAAACGATACCGATATTGTGTATTCTTTTATGTGTAAAGACAATGATGGTAAAGCCTGCAAGCTATCGATCATCACGCGAAAAAAACAGGATTTCCGTAAACAACTTTACATCAACTATGACGATCATATTATTGTGTATAATATGGTTAGTGTGTAGATTGAGGTTCTGAGGAGCTAAGGTTCTAAGCTACTAAGGTAATATACTTTCTTCGAGTCTTAATAGCTCAGAATTTAAGTATTTTTTATTAAATCCGACAGGTTTCAAAAACCTGCCGGATTTAGTATAATTATAAAGTAATTACGTTTCTTAGAACCTTAGCAACTCAGAACCTTAGTGCCTTGTCTTAAGCTTCTATATCCTTAATAAACTCATCATACTCCAGATAAAACATTTCCAGAGCATGCATTTTTTCGTTGAAGAAATCGAAGATAACATCCCAGTTATTGCGGTTGCTAAAACCAACACCTAGTTTTTCGACCCAAATTCTACTGATTGTTTTACCACTTTCAAGAGTATAGTTTTTTTCGAAAACCAAATCTTTAATGAATTCTTCCTCCAGAATATTTTTCAGTGCTTCAATTTTTTCAAAGTAAGCATTTCGTTTTTCATCACTTCTTTGTTCGATATCAATTAGAACCTGTGCTTTTTTATTGTCTACATAAAATTTAAAGGAAAAATCTTTAATTTTGGTATCGTAAAGTACCCATTTACGAGGGTATTTTTCAGCGAACGCTACCCAGAATTCTCTCTTTATCCTTTGTGATTCTTCTTTACTGTACATTTTTAAGACTTGATTTTAGAAAACTTGTAGAACCGCGTTTTCTGGACTATATTTATATTTTATTTAAAAGTACAAAAATAAACTTTGCTTATGGATTTTCAAGACTTTTTGCAATATGTTCCTAATTTAATTCCGGCAGTATTACCAGCGGAGTTGGCTCATATTAAAATGGCTCCAAAAGAACGCCTCGAAGCCTTGAAAAATCTTGATTTGAAAGATAAAAATCCTCGCATCGCGGCGGTCATGATGTTGTTTTATCCAAAAAACGATAAAACACATCTCGTATTGATTGTCCGAAATGCGTATAATGGAGTTCATTCTTCTCAAATTGCATTTCCCGGAGGAAAATATGAAACGACAGATGTCGATTATAAAGAAACCGCTTTGCGTGAAACATATGAAGAAGTGGGTATCGCACCTGATAAAATACAGGTAATCAAATCTTTCACACCAATGTATATTCCGCCAAGCAACTTCCTGGTGCATCCTTTTTTGGGTATTTCCAAAGAAGAGCTTTTGTTTTATCCGGATATCAGAGAAGTAGCCAGTGTTATAGAGTTACCGCTCTCTGTTTTTCTGAACGACGAAATTGTTATTGAAGTCACATTATCAACTTCTTACGCAAACAATGCTTTAGTTCCTGCATTTAACATACAAAATCATATTGTCTGGGGAGCAACTGCCATGATATTGAGTGAACTGAGAGATGTTTTAAAATCGACTTTTGACGAAAAAATATAAAGAATAAAAATTAACAATTTGATATTCATTATACTACCGGTTTATTTTAGAAAATGTTTTAGGGGATTGGTAAAAGAATAATTTTTGTAAGTTTGCGTCCTAATAAAATAATACAATTGAGAGCTATGGGATTGTTTAAACGAAATCCTTTCGGACATATATTATTCATCAAGAAATGGTTGATCCGTGTTTTAGGAGCCATGACCCACCGAAGATATAGAGGTTTTAATGAATTACAGATTGAAGGATCGGAAATTATTAAAACGTTGCCGGATAGAAACGTTTTGTTTATATCGAATCACCAAACCTATTTTGCTGATGTAGTTGCCATGTTCCATGTGTTTAACGCAAGTTTAAGCGGACGTCAGGATACTATTAAGAATATTGGGTATTTGTGGCAGCCGAAGATGAATATTTATTATGTTGCTGCCAAAGAAACCATGCAGGCCGGATTATTGCCAAGAATTTTGGCTTACGTTGGAGCGATCACAGTAGAAAGAACCTGGCGTGCAAAAGGTGTTGATGTTACCGAAAAACGCGATGTTAATCCAAATGATACCGAAAATATCAGAATTGCACTTGAAGACGGCTGGGTAATTACATTTCCGCAAGGCACTACGAAGTCATTTAAACCTGTTCGTAAAGGAACAGCTCATATCATAAAACAGCACAAACCTGTTGTAATTCCAATTGTCATAGACGGTTTCCGTCGTTCTTTTGATAAAAAAGGACTACGAATGAAAAAGAAAGGAATTTTACAGTCTTTCATCATCAAAGAACCTCTTGAGATTGATTATGAAAACGATACCATCGAACAAATTGTTGAAAAAGTAGAATATGCAATCGAACAGCACCCTTCATTTTTAAAAGTTATTCCGGCAGAAGAAATCAAAGTACAGGAAGAGCTTAATAAAATGAGAAGATGGGATTATTAATGATTGCAGATTTTAGATTTTGATTTTAGATTGTAAAAAACTTAGGCCCTTAGATCCTTAGCACCTTCCTTAGAAATCAATTTTCTTCAACTCCTTATAATTTGCGTATAACCTGCGTAGCAGAGTTCCGTAAAGCAATCTGTAAATTCCCCAGAAGATTCCGAAAAGAACCAGTACAAGCAGTACCAATGCGCCGATTGAGAATAGCATTGCTTTTCCATTTAAGGCTAATTTTTCTCTAATAATTGCCATATCCGGATTGTAAACATATCCGATGAAAAAGCTGAGGATAGATGATACGACAAGCATGCCCAAATTGTACCAAACATAATACTGAACTGTTTTTCGGGTTTTTAAGATGCTGCTCATTAAGAGTTTGGTAGAAACCGTGGTCGTGATGGTTTTGTAGTTTTTATAGAAAAAGTAGATAAAAACAAAAATCACGATATAGTTGAAATATAATAAAATATCCATTACCAGAATGATCTCAGGATGATTCATTTTCTTTAGATCAGCATCTACATTTGAAAAGTAGTTTGAGATCGTCCAAAATAGTACTTCCAAAATGCTGATGATTAAAATCCACTTCACGATTGAAGACGATTTTTTGTGAATCATTTTGTAGATTTCCTTCTCCGATATTTGTTCAAAAGAATCCGAGTTCTTTTGCCAGTCCTTTTTTAATAAATCCAGTTCTTTCATAATAATTTTTAAGGATTTAGTATTTTTTTAAGTTTCCCTTTAATTCTGTTCATTTTCACACGAGCATTCACTTCGCTGATTCCTAAGGTTTCTGCTATTTCTTGATAATCTTTGTCTTCTAAATACATAAAAACTAATGCTTTTTCGATGTCATTAAGCTGATAAACTGCTTTGTACATCAGTTTAATCTGTTCTTCTTCTTCATAATTGTAATCAACATCTTTTATAAAATGCTGATGACTTTCATATTCTACGGTTGATACGGTTCGTTTAGTTTTTCGGTATAAGGTAATAGCGGTGTTTAAGGCAACTCGATACGTCCAAGTCGAAAATTTACTGTCGCCTCTAAATTTTGGATACGCTTTCCAGAGCTGAATGGTGATTTCCTGAAACAAATCTTTGTGAGCATCTTCGCCGGCAGTATATAATCTACATATTTTATGGATTATATTCTGATTTGCCTGCAATTGCGTAACAAATGACTGTTCTAGATTTTCGCTCATAAATGTATTAGTAGTATTGAAATCTATTTTGTTACAAGGTACTGTTTATTTTTTTGTTACGGCAGATTAAAAATGATTATAGGAATTTTCTAATCCTTTTAATCAGTGGCTAAAACTTCGGTATGATTTGAATTGAGCTTTATAATGCTTTGGTTTTGTAATAATTCACCATCAAATCTACAAATTTGCTATAACTCTCCAAACCGTCTTTCTGATGATTTATTTTTAAAAAATTATCATAGAAAACATGAAAACCTTTATCAATGAAAGTATCATATTGTTTCCAGAAATCCTGACTTTCCTGGTAGTTTTTTAGAATTCCCGGATGAATTTGTTTTTTTAACTGTTTAAAAATAGTTTTATTTTTAACCTGCCAGATTCCTAAACAATATCGTAGAGCAAAGCTGTAACCTGAATATTTATAATACAAATTATCATTTTTAACCGAAGCCAGAACCCCGATAAAATTGCACTCACTTTCGCTGGCAAATCCCATTTGATGTGCCATTTCATGACAGGTCGTGACGGGAAAATTATACATAGGCAATAAATCATTAACCTGAGCTTCATTGGTAAACGGATTCAGGTAGCCTCCAAAACCCATATAAGTCAATGGCAGACTAAAGAGCGATTTCTTAACGCTGGGAATCTCGTAGCTGAAATAGGGATATTCTTTGGCAAGATTTTCATATCCGTTTAAGTTCATTCTGAAAGCTTCATTTTGAGTGTATGGAAAGACAATTTTAGCACTGTCATTTTGGGTTATTTGAAGCTGAATCTCGTTCGTTTTTAGGATTAATTTCTTTGTGAAAACTAGTAAGTCGGCATCGCTATATTCTTTTGTGATTTCCATTTTTTCAAATAGAGGTTCACGATAATAGTTGAAGGCCCAAAGGAGATGGAAAAAAAAGTAAAAGATTGAAATTTTACCCAGCATCGTTAAAACATGATCCTTCCAATCCATTTTCCATGTTTTTCTAATTTTCCAAAACCAGCTTATCGCGGATAAAATCAAAACGGCATAAATACAATCGCCTACAGAGAATGAAACTTTACCTAAAAGTGTTCTGGAAAAATGTGAAATTCTAATGTATAAGTTGTTGCTGTAAAATCCTTCCACAAAATCAGGAAACAAGGAAAGGATTTTTAAGAGGATAATCTGAACAACAAGAAATAGGGGCAAGATGTATTTCGATTTCACAATTTTAGTTTTGAATTACGTAAATATAAATACAATATTAGAACTGTAAAAGAGGCGTTTTGCGGAATTTGTTTTTTAGCCATCAGATTAATGCTAATTCGTGAAATTTGTGACGAAAAAAGCATTTAAACTTTGTAACTTTGGGGCACTTAATTGTTAAACTACAAACAAAAATATAATGAGTCAGGAAATTAGAAATCTGGAACCAAAGGCACTATGGAATAAGTTTGCCGATTTAAATGCCGTTCCACGTCCGTCAAAAAAAGAAGAGCGTGTAATTGAATTTATGAAAGACTTTGGAAACAGCTTAGGTTTAGAAACTTTTGAAGACGAAATCCGAAATGTAATCATCAGAAAACCGGCAACTCCGGGAATGGAAAATCGCAAGGCAATTGTAATGCAGGGGCATTTGGATATGGTGCACCAAAAAAATGCAGATACTGTTTTTGATTTCGATACGCAGGGAATTGACATGTATGTGGATGGTGACTGGGTTCGTGCGCGTGGTACGACACTTGGTGCAGATAATGGATTGGGAGTAGCGACAATTATGGCAATTTTGGAAAGCAAAGATATTCCGCATCCGGCAATTGAAGCTTTGTTCACGATTGATGAGGAAACCGGAATGACCGGGGCCTTAAACCTAAAAGGAGGTATTTTACAAGGGCAGATTCTTTTGAACTTAGATACCGAAGAAGATGATGAAATTGATATTGGTTGTGCAGGAGGGGTTGATGTAACCGCAACAAGAACTTATAATGAAGAAGAAGTTCCAGAAGGATCAGTTGGACATATCATTACTGTAAAAGGACTTAATGGAGGTCACTCAGGTATGGATATTAATAAAGGATTAGGGAATGCTAATAAGATTATGAACCGCTTGTTGTTTGATGCTTTTGAAAATTTCGGATTACAGGTGGCGGAGATTAATGGAGGAAGTTTAAGAAATGCGATTCCGAGAGAAAGTGTAGCCAAAGTAATTATTTCTGAAATGTTTGACGAGGCGTATATTTTTGATATGCAGGAAATCATCAATGATATCAAGGCGGAGTACAAAACGACAGAACCTAACTTATCTATTGAAATCGTAAAATGCGATTTACCGGAGAAAGTAATGGATTTAGGTGTTCAGGAAGGTATTATTCGTGCTCTTTATGCGGCTCATAACGGAGTGTACAGAATGAGTGCCGATATGGCTGATTTGGTAGAAACATCAAATAATATTGCGAGAGTAATTGTAAAAGATGGCGAAATATCAATCGGGTGTTTGACACGTTCTTCTGTCGAAACTTCAAAATTTGATTTGGCTAATGCTTTGCGTTCTGCTTTCGAATTGGTAGGCTGCGAAGTGGAGTTTTCTGGTTCTTACCCAGGTTGGACGCCAAACGTAAATTCTGAAATCTTAGATACTTTGGTTGGAATTTATGAGAAACAAAATAACGAGAAACCAAAAGTGGTAGCTTGTCATGCAGGTTTAGAGTGTGGAATTTTAGGAACAAACTACCCGGATATGGATATGATTTCTTTCGGTCCGACTATTCACGGGGCGCATTCTCCTGATGAGAGAGCGAGTATTTCATCTGCACAAAAATACTGGAAATTTGTATTGGAAATCCTTTCGAATATACCGGTTAAGTAATAAGTTATAGTTTTTCAGTCTCAGTCTCAGTTTTCAGCGCCTTAAAAGCTGTTAATTGAGACTGTAAACTGAGACTGTAAACTGAGACTGTAAACTGAGACTGTAAACTGAGATTGAACACCGCGACTGAAAACTAATTTTGCTGATATACTTCAATAGAATCCTTGGCGAGTCTTTCTTTTAGCCATCGTTTCATTTTCTGTTTGGTTTCCGGATCCACTTTTTTCTTACTCTGAAAAAGAACGACAGGAATTATTTTCGATTTATTGGGTTCTTCTTCAATGTTATAATTTCCAATTTTTAAAGCTGTTACAGCAGGAAAAAGTATTTTAGCTTCGTTATTGATCTGGGCGGTGTTGAATTGATATTGCTCTAATTGACTTCGGAGATTGTTGATTAAGATGTCTTTTTGATCGACTACACTTTGATTGCTGTTGATTTGATTCATAATATCTTTTCTTAAATTAACAGTGTCCTGTCTGATAATTAGTTGTGTATTGGGTAAATCGTAACCGCTTAGTTTTTTGTTAAGGTTGATAATTTCATTATCATCAAATTTTTTTGCTAAAAAAGCCAATTCAATTCTTCTGGGGTTAGTATTGTATTTGATTTTTTTATAAATAATAGGATAGTCTTTATCGAGGAATTCCTTTTGTATAAAAATTTCGGTTCTGGAAGTGTAGCTTTTTTGAATATACAATTGATAGGCAAAATAGATGCTAGGTACAATTAATAGTGAAATGAGCAGTGAAATACCATATTTCACTCTCTTTTGTTGTTGTAGATCCAGTTGTTTTGTAACGGGATAATTTAAGAATTTTACGATCACAAAAGTGGCAATGCAAATGAATACGCAGTTGATGGTGTACAGGTAAAGTGCACCAAAAAAGTACGCATAATTTCCGAGTGCCAGTCCATAGCCTGCAGTACAAAGCGGTGGCATAAGAGCAGTTGCAATCGCTACACCCGGAATTGGATTTCCTTTTTCGACTCTGGTCACCGCAATTACGCCTACTAAACCACCAAAAAAGGCAATAAGAATGTCGTAAATATTAGGAGAAGTTCTGGCCAGTAACTCAGATTGCGCTTCTTTGAACGGACTTATGTAGAAATAAATAGCCGAAGTTGTTAAACTTACGACTGTTGCGATCAGCAGATTTTTCATCGACTTTTTCAGAAGCTCAAAATCGTACATTCCCAAACCAAAACCGGCACCAACAATAGGTCCCATTAAAGGTGAAATAAGCATGGCGCCAATGATAACCGCTGTAGAGTTGACATTTAAGCCAACAGAAGCGATAATAATGGCACAGGCAAGAATCCAGATGTTTGATCCTCTAAAAGAAACCGCGCTGGTTATGTTTTCGATTACCGATTTTTTATTTTCCTCTCCTTTGTGAAGATCGATAAAATTTAAAATTTTCTGGGTAATATCTGTCATGGTATTTACGGTGTTATTTTATGTAAACTGGATTCTCAATAGCAGTAGAATGTCTAATTTACTCAAAAAAATAATGAAAACCTTTATTTGTTTGAAGAAACTACAGTAGATAAAGTTATTTGACTCGATTACAGAACAAAAAAATCCCCAATTTTAAAATTGAGGATTTTGTATATTTTAAGCTAAGAGTAATTTTCTAATTCCTTTTCAATACTTTATATTGTTCGTAACATCCGCTAATGGCATCCATAATCTGCAAATCATTTGCTGTTTGTATAAAAGAATCTGAATAGTTACAACGTTGCAGTATATCTGGAATTTCATCTTTGCTGATGCCTAAAAGTACAGAGACAGTTTCACGGTCAAATTTTGATTCTAATAAATTACGAACGGTATCGTCCTTTCGCATTTCCTTCAGCTTCTTGAGTTCCCTCGCATTTTTACCAAAGAAATTGTAGAGCATATCGGCGGGGTTGAAAATAGAGCCCAATACTTTTCCGAAGGCATTTGGAGAGTATTCACCGGCTTCATAACCTTGTGTAAGACCGGAAATGCTATAACGGTAATTTTCTTTAGTTGGGATTAATTTTGAATCGACTTCAAGGTAACCGGTTAAGTTAAAAGGAGCAATAATTACTTCTTCCAGCGCTATTGCTTTTTCGGTAAGCTGAATTCGGGTTACTTTGTTTTTGATCCAGTCATTGGTTACTCTGACTCTTAAAGATTGAAAACCTAAAATCGAGAAGTGAATGGTATCATTAAGCTGAACATCAATTTCAAAATATCCTTTAGCATCAGATTTTGCACCACGTACTTTGTTTGTGTTGATGATGTTTACATTAGAAAGAGGCTGTTTGCTATTGTCGTTGATGATGTAGCCTGAAACTCTTTGCGGAACGGTAGATTCAGTGTCTTGTGCAAAACCGACGGCTGATAATAGTGTAAAAAAGAAAATTGCGAAATATTTCATATCCTGATTTAAAGCTCTAAAAGTAGTAAATCACGATTAAATATTTTGTAGTCTTCGAATATAATTATAAGAAAATTAACAAAGGCTACAGTGTGGCTTTTGGTATTTAAATAAAAAGTAATAAAGAAGGTTAGATTGTATTGTTGAGGATTGTAAAACTCATTTACAGAGCGTAAGATTTTAATTTTAAAAAAAAATCCCAAATTCCAGTTATGTCCGGAATTTGGGATTTTGTATTTTAAGATATTAAAGTATTAATCTCTTCTTGGTCTTCTTGGTCTTGAAGAATCACCAAAGCTTTCAGAACGTCTTGGAGCTCTGTCTGAACTTCCTTCGGTTCTTGGAGCTGAGCTTCTGAAACCACCTTCTCTTCTTGATGAAGAACTTCTTTCACTTCTGAAACCACCTTCTCTTGAAGAAGAGTTTCTGTCGCTTCTGAATCCGCCGCCGGAACCTTCACGTCTTGGAGCAAAGTTTCCTTCTCTTCTTGATCCGGAATTTCTTCCGCCACCACGATTGTTATGGTCACGTCTTCCGCCACCATCGTTTTTAGAAATTTCAACATTAATACGACGTCCTTCTAATTGTACGTTGTTTAATATGTCCATTACTTTGTCAGTGTGCTCAGGATCTGTGTTGAAGAAAGAGAAACCTTCTTTTACATCTACTTTGAAAACGTCATCACGACCTAAGTCTAATGTTTCTTTTAGATAATCTTTAAGTGACATCCAATCGAAGTTGTCTCTTGAACCGATGTTTACAAAATAACGAACAGCTCCGTTGTTATTGAATTCTCTTGGTTCAGAATCGTTTCTTTCGCGTCTTTCTCCTGAGTGAGTTGAAATATCTCTGTTCTTTTTGTAGTAAGCGATGAAACGGTTAAATTCTACCGATACCATTTTCTTAATCAATTCTTCTTTAGATAAGCCTTCAAGAACATTGTTGATTGCCGGTAAGTAGTTGTCAATTTCGTGATCAACCTCAGTATCTTTAATTTTGTTTGCTAAGTGCAACAATTGAATTTCGCAGATTTCGATTCCGGATGGAATTGGTTTTTCTTCGAATTTTTGTTTGATGATTCTTTCGATAGAAGAAATTTTACGCAACTCACTTTTTGTAACAATTACAATAGAAGTTCCTAATTTTCCTGCTCTACCGGTACGACCTGAACGGTGGTTGTACGTTTCGATTTCATCAGGTAATTGGTAGTTTACAACGTGAGTTACGTTATCCACATCAATACCACGTGCAGCAACGTCAGTAGCAACAAGCATCTGAATTTGTCTTCCACGGAAAGATTTCATTACACCGTCACGTTGTGCCTGAGATAAATCTCCATGCAACGCAGCAGCGCTATATCCATCTTCAATTAATTTTTCCGCTATAGCCTGAGTATCTCTTTTAGTACGACAGAAAACCACAGAGAAAATGTCCGGGTTTGCATCGGCTAAACGTTTTAAAGCTTCGTAACGGTCACGTGCATTTACTAAGTAGAATTCGTGAGAAACCGTTGCAGAACCTGAATTTTTAGTTCCAACTGTGATTTCTAATGGTTCGCTCATGAATTGTTTTGCAATTCTGGCAACCTCTTGCGGCATTGTTGCAGAGAACAACCACGTACTTTTTTCATCTGGAGTATCTGATAAAATAGAGCAGATATCGTCATAAAATCCCATGTTTAACATTTCGTCAGCCTCATCAAGCACACAGTAATCTATGTTTTTAATGTTAACCAATCCTCTGTTAATCATGTCTTGCATTCTTCCCGGAGTAGCCACAATAATTTGTGCTCCTCTTTTTATTTCTCTTGCTTGCTCTGTAATACTAGCCCCGCCGTAAACTGCTACAACATTAATACCTTTTTCGTATTTTGCGTAGTTTTTAAGTTCGTTGGTAATCTGTAAACAAAGTTCTCGTGTTGGCGATAAAACTAATGCCTGTGTATTTCTGTTGTCAGCATCAATTTTTTGAATTAGCGGAAAACCGAAAGCTGCCGTTTTCCCTGTCCCTGTCTGAGCCAACGCAACCATATCTGTGTCTTTTTCCAATAATAGGGGAATCGCCTTTTCCTGTACCTCTGACGGATTTTCAAATCCTAGATCTAAAATCGCCTTCAGTAACGATTCATTCAATCCTAATTGTTCAAATTTATTCATATGTGTATTTAAAATAGGGTGCAAAATTACTGTTAATTATTCAGATAAACTAATGCTCTTTTAAGAATTATGTATTTGTTATGATTTGATTATCAAAAAGTTATGTTTAGTGTGAAATCATTTTTATTGAAAATTGAAGAATTCTCCAAAAAAAAACGTCACGAAATATCAATTTTGCACTCTAAAATGTTGTATTTTAAACAATTATTTGGTTGAATTCAGAAAATCAATTAGTTGCTGAGTTGCTTTTCCACGATGGCCTATGGTATTTTTGACTTCTCGTGGTAATTCAGCAAATGTTTTGGTATAATTTTCAGGCTGAAAAATTGGATCGTACCCAAAACCCTGATCTCCTGTTTTTTCCAAAGTGATACTTCCTTTTACAATTCCGGTAAATAAATGCTGCTCACCCTTTAAGTTTAAAGCAACAACGGTCTTGAACTGGGCGCTGCGATCCGATTGGTCTTTTAAGGCATTTAAAAGCTTATTCATATTGTCATCGTCATTGCGTTGTTTGCCAGCATATCGGGCTGAATATACTCCGGGTTCACCATTTAAAGCAGTTACTTCTAGGCCTGAATCGTCGGCAAAACAATCGTATCCGTATTTTTCGGTGACGTAATTGGCTTTCAAAATGGCATTCCCTTCAATGGTGTCAGCTGTTTCTTCGATGTCTTCAAAACAGCCAATTTCTTCAAGACTTACTATTTTTATACTTTCTGGAAGAATACTTTGAATCTCCTGGATTTTATTTTTGTTGTTTGATGCGAATACGATTTTCATAGGTAGTATAATTTAGAATAATTTTTTCGATGATAAAAGCAGTTATAATTCCCAATGTATAGGCGAGAAGGTCGCTCCATAAAAAGCCTTGTCCCAGAACATATCTGCCCAAAAGAGTTTTTCTCAATGCAATAATCCAGTCTGCCTGATAAAGCTGAAGAAATTCTATTCCGTAGCAAATGGTCAATGAAATTATCGCAGTAATAGAAGTTTTTTGGTTAAAAAATAAGATTCTGACTAGTATATACATCATGACGGTGTACAATGCATCTCCAAAACAGAGTGGAATGACTGCAATTTTTCTGGAGAGAATTCCACACCAAATCACACAAAGAAATGCAAGCAGGTAGTAGAATCTTGATTTTTTCAATTTTAAGATGACGTTTTAAGTAGAACAAAGATAGGAATAAGGAGGCAAAATAGTAAGCGTTTGATACAATCGAAAACTTAGTAAGAGCTCTTTTCTTTCAGATGTAGAAATTACGAAGATTATTATTACCTTGAGATGCTTTTTGTACTTAACAAAAAAAATGATATAAATATGATAAAGAAAATAATACCAGTCTTATTTGCTGCGGCTTTAGTAATGTCATTGGTTAGTTGTAAAAATACAAAGCAAAAACTCCAGGAATATGTAGTTACCTATAATAAAAGTACAGCCAAGAGTTTCCATGAAGAAAACATAACGCTTACTACGGCAAGAGGTTATCTTGAAGATAATAAAATTGAATTAAGGTTTGAAACCAATCTAAAAGAAACTGAATCTAATAAATTAGCAGCTGTTTCATCATTTCCGATTTTGTTGAAAAAGATGCTAAAAGAAGACAAAATTCCTCAGGAATTGATCGAAGAAGGAGTGAGGTTTGATACTTATTTTTTGGCTGATGACAATACGGTTTTGGCAAAAGAGGTTATAAATAAAGAAGCCCTTCCGAACTTATTAAAATAATAGTGGGTAGGGCTTTTATTTCTTTAAAAATATAAGTTTTTGTTTTTAGAGATACATTAAATATACTCTGATTTTGCTATTGTCATAGTTATAGGTTCCATCCTCGTTTCTTGGGCCAAGAACAGATGGAAGATTGACTTCAAATGCCCAGCTTGCTCCAAGTGTTAATCCGTTAACGGCACGAATTTGGGTTCCTCCGACTGCTAATGCAAAATGAAAGAAACCGCTTGAATTTATACGGTAGAAGCCAAGAGCGGTTCCGGCAGGAATTGTTTCGCCTGTCCACTCTCGCTGTGTGGTGAATTTCTCGACCCAATGTTTACCGGTAATGGTTTCCATTTCGCGGAGCGAAATTTTTGTGGGATGTAGCAGATATTGAACGTATGCAACGGTTTCGTAGCAAACACCATTAATGTATTCTGAAACATTTTTAAATCCATGAATAAGATCATGTGCCAGATTTTCTTTTTGATGGTGATCAAGCATTTCTATGCGATAGCCTTTGGGTGTTAATAGCATTGATTAAATTGTTTAGGTTAAAAAAATTAACGATTTATCTTAGTGGTTAAATAAGTTAACATCTATACAAATGTAATAAAAAAGCTATGTATTGGTTTTTGTTTTATAAGTAAATTTTTAATGTTTAGTTACATTGGTTAAGTTGTCCGGGAAATAGCTGTCGGATAAATTACCAAATTCATCGCCACGCATGAAAATATTAATATCGACCTCACTAAAACTTTTTTTGCCTGCTGCTGCTAAAAGTTCGTTGGCAGAATGTAAGGTGTTTTTGTGAAAATGATACACACGATCGGATTTATCGGTTACCACCAAACCTTTCATGAGCATTTTGTTTTGAGTAGCTACTCCGGTCGGGCATTCGTTATTGTGACAACGCAAGGCCTGAATGCATCCTAAGGAGAACATGAAACCACGGGCGCTGTTACACATGTCCGCACCCAAAGCTATTGCATGGAGAATGGAATAACCGGAAATGATTTTCCCACTTCCAATAATGCGAATTTGATCACGAATGTTTAAACCAACTAATGTTTTGTTGACAAATATCAAGGCAGGCTCAAACGGCATCCCCACACCATCGGCAAATTCTAAAGGAGCTGCTCCGGTACCGCCTTCTGCACCATCTACCGTAATAAAATCAGGGAAAATATTTTCGGTAATCATTTCGTGACAAATAGCTTCAAATTCGGCTGTATTTCCGATGCATAATTTAAAACCAATAGGTTTTCCGTTGGACAATTCGCGGAGCTGAGCAATAAAACGGACAAGTCCTTTGCTGTCTGAAAAGGCATGATGTCCGGGAGGGGAAAGAATTGTAGTATGGGCTTTAACGCCTCTGATTTGGGCAATTTGTTCTGTGTTTTTTGCTGCCGGAAGTACACCCCCATGACCAGGTTTTGCTCCTTGCGAAAGTTTAATTTCGATCATTTTTACGTTGGGAAGGTTGGCTTTCTCGGCAAACTTTTCGGGACTGAAATTGCCTTCGGCATCCCTGCAGCCAAAATATCCGGTGCCAATTTGCCAGGTGATATCGCCGCCACCGGCTAGATGAAATTCGGTTAAACCACCCTCTCCGGTGTTTTGGTAGAAATTTCCTTTTTGAGCACCAATGTTTATGGCACGGACGGCATTTTCGCTCAGCGAACCGAAACTCATTGCCGAAACATTAAATAATGAAGCCAGATAAGGTTGCTTACAGTCTTTTCCACCTACCAGTACACGAGGTAGTTCTTCATTAACTTTTGCAGGAAAAATAGAATGTTTTATTCCTTCGTAACTGTCATGATTCAGATTTTGCTGTGTTCCGAAAGGTGTGTTTGAATCGATGTTTTTGGCTCTCTGGTAAACCATAGAACGCTGGTTTCTGGAAAATGGTTTTCCGTCAGTTGATCGTTCAATAAAATACTGTTGAATTTCAGGGGCGATCATTTCAAACAAATATCTGAAATAACCTAAAACCGGAAAGTTTCTTAAAATAGCATGTTTTTTTTGAGTAGCGTTGTAAACACCGACGACTAGTAATATAGGAAGAATAATCACCAGTAAAAAACCTCGTTTGGTGTAAAGGTAAATGGCTAAAACAATTAGAAACAATAAGAATCCATAGATGAAGAATTTTTTTCTCATGTTTACAAGTTTTTAAAGAGTAATAATTTATAATCAATTGAATCGCAGGCGTACATAAACGTGCTTAATTCCCTTTTTGTCCGATTCTCTTTCGTCAATTTCAAGAATATCGGTCAGTGATTTTAGCATAGGAGTCAGTTTTGAGAAACCATAATTTCTGGGGTCGAACTCTGGTTTTTTCTTTACAATAAGATTTCCGACATCTCCTAAAAAAGCCCAGCCATCATCGTCTTCAATATCTTCGATAGTGGCTTCGATGAGTTCGATGGTTTGTTTGTCAATCTTATGCAGTGCTTTTTCAGCAGGTTTTTCTACCGGTTTTTTCGTATCAGCAGTAGTCGTAACTTTTGGTTTTTTCTTCTGAATAGCTCCGTCCAGAACTTCAAGATAAATAAATCTGTCACAGGCTACAATAAAAGAATTAGGGGTTTTCTTTTCTCCAATACCAATTACTTTCATGCCGGATTCTCTTAATCGAATGGCAAGACGTGTGAAATCGCTGTCGCTGGAAACAATACAAAAACCGTCCAATTTTCCGGAGTAAAGTAAGTCCATTGCATCAATGATTAGGGCGGAATCAGAAGAGTTTTTTCCAACGGTATAGCTGTATTGCTGAATGGGGGTAATGGCGTGTTCCAGTAAAACTCCCTTCCAGCCGTTTGAGTTTGGTTTTGTCCAGTCAGCATAAATACGCTTAGTGGTAGGGGTTCCAAATTTCGCAATCTCTTCCATCATTCCTTTTACATTGCTGTAAGGTACATTATCGGCATCAATAAGAACAGCGAGTTTTAGATCTTTTGAAGTGCTTAAAGCCATTATTTTGGTTTTAGTATTTGTAATTCATTTTTTTAAATGCCCTTTAAAATTAATAAAAATAAAATGATTGAGGTTTTTTTGGTTATATTTATAACTGGTATAAATTACAGCTTTTTTTGGGGAATATTGTTTTTTGTTAAGAAAAGTAGTATTTAATTAATGGTTTTGTGGTGAAAATTTATCAAAGAACAATTTTGGTCAGAATCATTTTTAAATTATTATGATAGCACAGAATAAATATTTATTTTTGCACCCTGTATAAAATAAAAATATTACTACACAATATATTATGGTAAAAGATTTATTCGAAAGAATTCAGGACAATAAAGGACCTTTAGGAAAATGGGCTTCTCAGGCGGAAGGTTATTATGTTTTCCCAAAGTTAGAAGGAGAGTTGGGTCCTAGAATGCAATTTCATGGAAAAAATATTTTAAACTGGAGTTTAAATGATTATTTAGGTTTGGCTAATCATCCTGAGGTTCGTAAGGCAGATACTGATGCAGCAGCTCAATACGGAGCAGCATATCCTATGGGAGCTCGTATGATGTCCGGGCACACTACTTATCATGAGCAATTAGAAAATGAATTGGCTTCTTTTGTAATGAAAGAATCGGCTTATTTGTTGAATTTTGGTTATCAGGGAATGGTGTCAATCATTGATGCTTTAGTTACTAAAAATGATATTATTGTATACGATGTAGATTCGCACGCTTGTATTATTGACGGTGTTCGTTTACACATGGGAAAACGTTTCACTTACAAGCACAATGATCTTGAGAGCATGGAGAAAAATCTTCAACGTGCTACAAAAATGGCTCAGGAAACGGGTGGAGGTATTTTATTTATTACCGAAGGTGTTTTTGGAATGCGTGGACAACAAGGAAAATTGAAAGAAATTGTTGCTATGAAACAAAAATACAATTTCCGTTTGTTAGTGGATGATGCACATGGTTTTGGTACACTTGGTAAAACAGGAGCCGGAGCAGGTGAGGAGCAGGGAGTTCAGGATGAAATTGATGTTTACTTCTCTACTTTTGCAAAATCTATGGCTAATATCGGAGCTTTCGTAGCGGCTGATAAAACGGTAATTGATTACTTAAAATATAACCTGCGTTCACAAATGTTTGCTAAAGCATTGCCAATGATTCAGACTATTGGTTCATTGAAACGTTTGGAGTTGTTACGTAATTCGTCTGAAATTAAAGATAAACTTTGGGAGAATGTTAATGCGTTACAAAGTGGTTTAAAAGAAAAGGGATTTAATATTGGAGATACAAATACTTGTATTACTCCGGTTTATCTGGAAGGAAGTATTCCTGAAGCGATGGTAATGGTAAATGATTTAAGAGAAAATTACGGTATTTTCCTTTCTATCGTTGTTTATCCGGTAATTCCGAAAGGAATTATTTTGTTAAGAATGATTCCAACAGCTTCACATACATTGGCTGATATTGATGAAACGTTAACTGCTTTTGAAGCCATTCGTGAGAAATTAGTAAACGGAACTTATAAAGAAATTGCTGAACGTACTACTGTTGACGTTTCGTAATACTTTAAAGAAATAGCCTTTTATAGGTGTAAAAAAAATCCATTCGTGTAACGAATGGATTTTTTTATGGGTAAAATTATTGCGACTGCTACTGAAAACTGTTTACAGATATTTTAAATACGTTTTCCTCTCACAGTGTACTTTTGGGTCAAAGTTTTTCCAGATTAAATGAATGGCTGTATTGTCAGCTAATTCAGGTGTTCTGATGCAATTTTGAATTCCTTTTTCTAAAAATGTCTTGTAGTATTCATCAAAAATAATAGCGGTAACTCCTTTATTTTGATAATCCGGATGGACTCCGATCAGGTAAAAAACAACATCTTTACTCTTTTTACGAGCCTTCAGTAAATGCATAAATCCAAATGGAAATAATTTTCCTTTTGCTTTTTGTAAAGCTTCGGAAAAGCTTGGCATAACAATGCTAAAGGCAATCAGATTGTCGTCTTTGTCTACGACAAATTTGATGTATTCCGGATTGATAAAACTGATGTATTTCTTTTTGAAATACTCTTTCTGAATGTCTGAAATGGCAACAAACGAAGCTAATTTGGCGTAAGAATCATTAAACAAATCAAACATTTTGTCGACATGCGGCATAATGTCCTTAGTTTTAGTGAAAGTTAAGGCGCGTAATCCGTATCTTTTTTTGATAAGTTCCTGTGCTTTAAGGAAAAACTCTGGTTTCACATTTGAAAAAGGAAAAATACTTTCGATGTATTCTTTTTCAACCTGAAATCCTAATTGTTCAAAATGTGTTACATAATAAGGATGGTTGTACCATGTAATCATAGTTCCTAATTGATCATAACCAGCTGTAAGAACCCCAACTTTGTCCAGATTTGAGAATCCCATGGGACCCTCAACGTGCTCCAGATTGTGTTTTTTTCCTAATTCGTAAACTTTGTCCAACAAGGCCTTTGTGACTTCGATGTCGTCTATTGTATCAAACCATCCAAATCGAACTTTTCTTTTATGTTGGTCATTTACCTCAGACCAGTTGATGATAGCCGTAATTCGTCCTACTATTTCATTGTTTCTGTAAGCCAGATAAAAATAGGCTTCGGCATTGTCAAAAGCAGGATTTTTAGTTTTGTCAAATGACTCTAATTCATCTGCCACAATAGGGGGAACCCAGTAGGCATTGTCTTTGTAGATTGAAAACGGAAATTTGATATAGTCAGTTAATTCCTTTTTGGTTATGGCTTCTTTAATTGTAATCATTAAGATTTTCTTTGTTAAGAATGTTGCTTTAAATAAGGTGCTACGATTTAAGAAACGAATATAGCTATCTTTGAAGTAACAAAAAAGAATTGTGTAAAAAAAGCCTTGATTGATAAGGTTATTGGATCATTTGAAAGTGTAGCCGATTCGAAGATGGAGGTCGGCGGTAGTATCTGAAAAATTTTCATCCAGATAAAATCTGCGCCCAATTCCAATGCCTGCTTCATAATTGAAATTACTATTTCCAATATTTCGCCTAATTCCCCATTTAGGGATTATAGCAACTTGGTCGTGAATAAAGACATTGTCATGATTAGAAATAACAAACCAATTAGGATGGTAGTCAATCCCTAAAGTAACAAAATTAGCGCTATTGTTTGATTTTTGATTTTTAGCAGTCCGTTTATTGATGTTGTAATACCACCTTGGTTCCAGTTTAATAGCAGGGACTAATGCATATGTAGTCGCACAACCAGAACATCCGCGAAAACCACCATCAAAACCAATTTCGGTACGTAAACTTATTTGATTGAGTAGTCGATGTTCATGATTGAACCATATTCCCAAAAAGCCGGTTTGTAGGTTATAAATGTCTTTTTCTACTCCTTTATTTTGCGACGCTACAGGCAAACAGCTAATAAGCAGTACCAGTAAAATGTAATTTATTTTCGTCATGATTATTTAAATATTATTCCTAAGGATAGACCGAAACCAGTGAGATTATAGTAGCCATTGTTTTGAAATTCAGAAGTTTCAATTTAGGGTCGCTTGAGATTAATTTTCCTGATTTGGAAGAGATAGATGTTGATTTTGAATTTGTCGATGCACTATCAGAAGATCTGTAATATATAATATTGTTTCCAATTGGTGTTGGGGAGCCCTCCGGTAGTGATGGAACCAAATTTTCTTTAACTGTAAGTTCAGTTTTACTAAATGGATTTTCTGAAATATTTTTTGATGCCAGAAAATTTTTGAGAGTAGTGTAGGCTGTTTTATCAGCAATAAATAAACCTACATCAGTATATTTATATATTGATTCGCCTATTTGTATTTCTCCATCAATATTTAGATAGGCAGCAAAAGTTTCGTCACTAATCAATTCGTCAACTGATTCAAAAGGATCGTCATTTACGGAGGATTCAACAGAGGAATTAATTAATGCATTTTTTGATGTTGTACCTCGGGGGACTTGCAAATTTAATTTTTCCTTGTAAAGGTTAAATAGCATTTCCTCGTTTTCTTCTGTAACGATTGGTTTTAGTGAGAGAAACCCCTTTTTGTAGAAAGGGGTTAATAAGTCACTTAGTTCCTCTTCAGGTAAACTAACATACTTATGATAGTATTGACTAAAAGATTCTTTAGACTGAAAATAAAGTCTTCCATCTTTTATTTCGATTTCATTTTCTGTTAGTTGAGTTTTGTGTAATGAGTCATGTTTTTCATTTTCACATGAAGAGGAAAAAATAATGTATTGTAATAAAAACAGGATAGATAACAAGTTTGATCTATCTGGGCTGAATGGCGGATAATGTCTCATATTTGAAAAATTGGCGTATACTTTTCAAATATAATTATTTTCTTACATTATTTAGAATATTAAGTGTTTTTTTTACTGTTTTAACTATTCGTATTTCGATTTACGTTTTCGTTCTTTCGCCTGATAATCGATTTCTTTTTGTTCCAGCTCGTTATCTTTATTCTTTTTGGCTCTGTCTTCTCGTTTAGTTTGCAATTGATTTTCTTTATAACGTCCATCATAGCGCCAGGAAACACCAACTCCTCCGTACAATATCGAAGGCGTGTTTTTGAAATTAGTGCTTATGGATGCATCCACCTGAAGGTTAGGGTTAATTAGGTAAGCAGCTCCACCACGAACAATGGCATCGCTGTAAAAATCACTTTTGTATCCTTGATTTTCTAAAAAACCGGACCATTTGTCATTAAATCCACGTGTAAGAGTAAGCACATAGCCGTAGCTCGGGTAATCAGTCGAAATATAATCGGCAATAATATTAGTTACGAAAACCCATTTTCCACCGCCAAATAGATTTTGAGTAATTAACATGACTTTTGGAGAAATACTTGATTGCGGAGAAAATGCATAAGGATTGTCTTTACCTACAAAATTAGCACCGGCAAATACCGAAACGGCGGGAATTAACTCATGCCAGTTAAAGCTGCGATTGGCTTTGTAGCTATAGATGTTAGCTTCTTTTTTGTAATTTTTATAGGGATCATAAATCAGATATTTGGCTCCTAAAACCGTTTGTCTGAAATTATTTTTTTTGTAACTCGTGTAAGGCGTATCAAAATTTTCCATTTGGTACTGTATGTCCGCAATAAGCTCCAGTTTTTCTAAAAAAGCCCCATAACGAATAGTCAGATCAGTACCAAAACCACTAGCGTCATAATCCAGTAAATTGTGTTTTTCTTTGATGCCATATACACCAAGTTCTGCCTGTATAACTGATTTTCCAACAGCATAGGCCGACATTGTTTCACCGGGACGGTTTGAATTGATGACATCAGTGTACTGTGCAAAAAATAATTGAGGTAATAAACAAAGAGCTGCAGTAAAAAAGTTTTTATTTTTTAACATAAACGTGTTTTTGGATTAAAAAGTAATAACGCATTTCAAATGTACTATATTTTATTATTTATTTAAGATTGATATTTTAATTTTAAACGAGGGATTTATTAATTTTGAAAAAAAATTATATGATCATGCAAGAAGCATCTTTTGTAAATCTGATTAAAACGATAATGTGGATCGTTGCGTTTTATTATATTTTTAAATTTTTAGCACGAATCTTTTTGCCGGTATTGGTAAAAAAAGCAGTAGAAAAAGCTGGAGAGAATTTTCAAAGACAACAACAATATAGTCAGGATAATACATGGCAAAGAACTAGTAATAATAACGATGAAATTATTATCGATACAGCCAATGCAAAAAAACCTCGTGAAACCAAAAAGGTTGGCGATTATGTTGATTACGAAGAAATAGATTAAATTTGTGACCTAGTTTATAGGATTCATCATTTAACCCAAACCAGCCTAAATTGAAAATAGTAAATAAGTTCTATCCGCATGCCCTTGTTATCCTGGGCTTTATCCTCGTTTCTTTAATTTATTTTTACCCGGTTTTACAAGGAAAACAAATTTTCCAGTCGGATATTGCTCAATATACCGGAATGGCGAAAGAGCAAAACGATTTTAGAGCTGCAGAGCATTCTGAACCTTATTGGACCAATTCTGCGTTTGGAGGTATGCCGACTTATCAGCTTGGAGCGAATTACCCAAATGATTTTGTGGGGAAATTAGACGATGCTTTGCGTTTTCTTCCTCGTCCTGCCGATTATTTATTTTTATATTTCTTAGGCTTTTACGGGCTGTTGCTGGTTTTAAAAACCGATCCTTTAAAAGCATTTATCGGGGCAATTGCCTTTGGTTTTTCGACTTACCTGATTATCATTCTTGGTGTAGGGCATAATGCAAAAGCCCATGCTATTGCTTATATGCCACTTGTTATCGCCGGATTCATACTTGTTTTTCAAAAAAAATACATTTGGGGTGGCCTGCTCACCATGTTTGCGGTTGCATTAGAAGTTAATGCCAACCACTTTCAAATGACGTATTATTTATTGATTTTCTTATTGATACTTTCAGCTTATTTTACTTTTAATTTTATCAAAGAGAAAGAATATAAACCGCTTTTAACCGCTATTGGTGTTTTGACCGTAGCCGGAATTTTTGCTATTGGTTCCAATGCCACTAATTTATTGGCAACTAGTGAATATGCTAAATTTAGTACACGTAGCAACAGCGAATTGACTTTTAACCCTGATGGTTCTAAAAAGACCAACGAAAATGCACTAAGCCGTGAATATATTACCGAATATAGTTACGGAATTGCAGAAAGTTTTAACCTGATTGCTCCAAGACTTTTTGGAGGTTCAAATCATGAAAATGTAGGAACAGATAGCCGTATGTATTCCTTTATGATTGAGCAGGGAGTACCGTCAGAGCAGGCGCAGGATTTTGTATCGGGAATGCCTACGTACTGGGGAGATCAGCCTATCGTGGCAGCCCCGGCTTATATTGGAGTTGTGGTTTTCTTTTTGGCAGTTTTAGCTTTATTTATTGACGATCGAAGAATAAAATATGTATTTTTTACAGGAGCATTAGTGTCGCTAATACTTTCCTGGGGGAAAAACTTCGCGTTACTGACAGATTTCTTTATCGATTATGTTCCAATGTACGACAAATTTAGAGCAGTGTCTTCGATTCAGGTTATTTTGGAATTGTGCTTCCCTGTTTTGGCTGTTATGGGATTACAATCGTTTTTCAAAGCTAAAGAAGAGCCTAAATTACAGCAGAAAGCGCTGGTACAGACAGGAGTTTTTGGATTAGGCGTTATTTTGATTTTAGTATTTGCTAAAAGCATGTTTCATTTTACAGGCAGCAGTGACAATTATTTCTTAGAAAGTTACGGACCTGCTTTTGTAGATGCTTTAAAAGAAGACAGAAAAAGTTTGTATTCTGCTGATTTATTGCGCTCAGGCTTTTTTATCGTGATTACTTTTGGAATCCTTTGGTTGTTCATTAAAAATAAAATAGCTCAAAATACTACTTTGATTATCGTTGGTCTTTTAATGATTTTTGATTTGTTTTTTGTCGATAAAAAGTACGTATCAGCCAAAGATTTTGTGAGTCCGGTACAAATTGCAGCACCATTTCAGGAAACACCTTCTGATGCTCAGATTTTAAAAGATACAACACATTACAGAGTTTTTGAAGTAAATGGCAACATGTCAAGTGCACGTGCTTCTTATTTTCATCACTCTTTAGGTGGATACCATGCTGCAAAACCAAGAAGAATACAACAACTTTTTGATTATCAGATTGCAAAAAACAATGTCGAAGTTTTAGACATGTTGAATGTGAAATACATCATCCAAACGGATAAAGAAGGAAAAGAATTTCCAACTGTAAATCCAAATGTTAACGGAAATGCATGGTTTGTCAGCACCGTTAAATTGGTAAATAAACCGGATGATGTAATGAAAGCATTAGATCATATTGATACTAAAACAGTAGCGGTTTTCAACGTTCGTGAGCATGAGGGTAAATTTAGAAATGCCCGAATGAAAAAACAGTGGGACACTACAGGAACCATTCAGGTAGTACAATACAAGCCTAATTACATCAAATACAAATCAAACAACGGAAAAGATGGTTTGGCTGTTTTTTCTGAAATCTATTATAAGAATGGATGGAATGCCTATATTGATGGCAAACTTACCGATCATTTTCCTGTAGATTATGTTTTAAGAGCTATGGAAATTCCGGGCGGTGAGCATACTATCGAATTTAAATTTGAACCTCAGGTGGTTAAAACAGGAAGTGTAATTACGTTGGCAAGCTGTATTGGAATGTTACTGCTTCTGGTTGGTGGGGTTTATTTTGAAAGGAAAAAGGCGAAAGCTTAGAATCGTTTTAAAATAGTGTTGAAATATCATTTTTGTATCTTTGCTGTGTATTAGAAGGAAAGTAAACAATGAAAGATAGCGTGTTAAATTTTGGTACTCCACAAGAGTTAGAAGCTAAAAGAATAGCGGAAATCAAGAAGCTTTCTTATCTGGAAAGATTAGAGAGGTTAATGGCTATTATTGAAGTTTCCTACACGATAAAAACAGCTAGAATAATTCGATCTAAAAAGTAATGAATGAGCAAATAATAGCTATTTGGAATAGTTTTTTTGAAAACAAAGTTAAAATCTTGGAGATTTTGAGACCATTGAAACGATGCAGTTTATTTACGGATGGAGTGATTTTACATTAAATTATGGTTTGCGATTAGATATTATGACGGCTGTTAAGGGCTTAGAAGATAAATCTTTCGCTTCTTTGTTAGAAGACGCTACAGTTGTAATGATAGGCGAGACTCCGGTTTATTTTATTGACTATGATAGTTTAATTGTTGCTAAAAAAGCCGCTAACAGACCGAAAGATATCTTAGATATTGAGGAGCTCGGAAAATTGAATGACGAAAAAGAAAAAAAAATAGTTGTATAAACTTACTTCATAGCATAGCATAAATTGGAACAAAAAAAACTCTTAATCATTACTTATTATTTTCCACCGGCTGGAGGACCAGGTGTACAGCGTTGGTTAAAATTTGTAAAATACTTACCTGAATTTGGTATACAGCCGATAGTTTATGTTCCTGAAAATCCAACCTATCCCATTGTTGATGAAGGTTTGGTTAGTGAGATTTCTGATAAAGTAGTTGTGCTTAAAAATAAAATCTGGGAACCGTATCAGCTGGCTTCTGTTTTTTCCAAGAATAAAACAAAGAAAATTAGTTCCGGAATTTTTCCCCATAAGAAAAAACAAACTTTCTTAGATAAAACCTTTCTTTGGATTCGTGGAAATTTATTTATTCCGGATGCCCGCGTTTTTTGGGTAAAACCTTCAGTAGCTTATCTCGAGAGATACATCAAAGAGAATGATATTGATACAATTGTTACTTCAGGGCCGCCACATAGTTTACATCTAATAGGCCTGGAATTAAAAGAAAAACTAAATGTAAAATGGTTCGCTGATTTCCGTGATCCCTGGACTACCATTGGATATCACCAAGCCTTGCGTTTGTCAGACTATGCTGCTAAAAAGCATAAAAATCTGGAGCATAAAGTACTCAATAGTGCGGATACTATTATTGTGACAAGTAAAACTACAAAAGTAGAGTTTGAAGCTATCACCAATAAACCAATTTCGGTGATTACCAATGGTTATGACATCGAAAATGTAGAGAAACAAACGTTAGATGTTAAATTTACTTTGGCGCATATCGGATCATTTTTATCCGATCGAAATCCTCGATTTTTATGGGAATGTCTGGTAGAATTGCTTCAGGAAATACCTGAGTTTAAATCACATTTGGAAATCAAATTAATTGGAGCAGTAAGCCAGGAAGTACTGGATGCTATTACAGAGTTTGATTTGAATGAATATTTGAATCTATTAGGATATGTTTCGCATCATGAAGCGATAGCGCACCAAAAGAAATCACAAGTTTTGCTTTTAATCGAAATTAATTCTGAAGATACCAAAAGTATAATTCCGGGTAAATTGTTCGAATATATGGTATCAAATCGTCCAATAATAGCCATAGGACCTCAGGGGTCTGATTTTGCCGATATTATAAAAGAGACCAATACAGGAGTATTTTTTGATTATTCTGAAAAAGCGAAGTTAAAAAGTGTAATTTTGGACTTTTATAATCAGTTTTTAGAAGGGAAACTACAGGCCAATGGTGTTGGTTTACAACAATATTCCAGAAAGAATCTAACCAGGCAGTTAGCACAGTTGATTAACTAAGCTAATCTGCAATCTAAAATCTAAATTCAGAAATCCAAAAATGGGTATTGTTTTAAATCAGTCTTTCAAAAATACAATTATTACTTACATAGGTTTCGCAATTGGAGCCATTAATACACTTTATTTGTATCCTGTTTTTTTGGGTGCAACTTTTTATGGTTTAACTAATTATGTGACTTCTTGCGCGAATGTGATTATGCCATTATTTGCAATTGGAATGCAAAATACCTTAGTTAAATTTTATTCACAATATCAAACAGAGGAAGAAAAATCCCGTTTTCTATCCTTTACGGTTTTGTTTCCTCTGCTATTAATAATTCCACTTTTGCTGATAGGTCTTGTTTTTTATGATGAGATTCTGTTCTTTTTGTCCAAAAAGAATGCGATTGTTAGAAGTTATATATGGTTAATACCCTTTATTGGACTGTGTATGGCATATTTTGAAATTTTTTATGCCTGGTTGCGAGTAAATATGCATTCCGTTTTTGGAAACTTTGTAAAGGAAGTTGGCTTACGATTATTTTCATTATTTCTATTAATAGGTGTTTACTATAATTGGCTTAGTGTAGAAGGTTTTGTGTATGCAACGGCACTTTTATATTTTTTAGCATTCCTGATAACCATGTTATATGCATTTAGTATTCAGAAACCAACTTTTCAGTTTATGATACCGGCAAATACAAAAGATATCCTGATATATACTTTTTATATTATTTTATCCGGAAGTGTTGCCAATTTGCTTTTGGATGGAGATAAAATGATTTTAAATCAATATATGCAGATTGAAAATATTGCTTTTTATTCTGTCGCTACTTATATTGCCTTGGTTATTTCAGTTCCAAGCCGTGCTATGCATCAGATTGTATACCCAATTACGGCAAAATTAATGCATGATAACAAACATGATGAGTTGAACCAACTTTACAAAAAAACGTCAATAAACCTACAGATTGTGGGTGGTTTTGTAATGCTTTGCATATTTGTAAATATCGGTCAGTTATACGAGTTAGTTCCAAAAGAATATAGTGGTGGAATTGCAGTTGTATTTATGATTGGTTTGTCTAAATACTTTGATTTGATTTTAGGAAACAATAATGCGATCATTTTTAATACTAAATATTACCGTATGGTGTTGTATTTAGGATTAATGCTGGTTGCGTTGACAGTAATTTTAAACATGATCTTTATTCCAATTTTTGGAATCTTCGGATCTGCTTTCGCTACTTTATTATCGATTACTTTATATAGTTTGGCAAAACTGCTTTTTGTGGTTAAAAGGCTTCATTTGTATCCTTTTACTATTCAAACAATATATTCGATGTTAATTACATTTGCATTGTTTTTAGTGTTTTACTTTTGGGAATTCCCTTTTTATCAATTGGTTAGTATTGCTTTAAAATCAGTTTTGGTAACTGTTTTATATGTTTATCTGAATTATAAGTTCAATATTTCTCCTGATATTAATAAGGTGATCGATACTATTTTAAAAAAAATCGGAATTAAAGTTTAGTGTATTTCTAAAGAGGAAGTAAAAGTAATTTTAATTTGAAACTGTTTTGTCTTTATATTTGTTAGAAAAGATAACGAATACCGATTGGATATTCAATATAGTCCAATAGCATTGTACTATTTTCATATTACATCGGCATTATATCAGAAAGGATGATACAAAATAGAAGTAAAATTGATATAACTTATTGCTGACAGTATATGAAAAATAAAATAGTTTGTTTTTTAGCACTTTTTATTACTTTGTTTTCTTCACTGACTTTTGCTCAGAAAGACAGTTCTCAAACCTCAAAAGCGACTGTTAAAGAAGTAAAATTAAAAGGATATCCCGTAAAGCCATTTAAAGACACACTTTTTTATGTGTATTATAAAGTAGGTTCTTTTTCGCCTGAAAACAGAGCAAATGCAATTACTGAAAAGATCAGAAAACTATATGAGGATTCATTCTTTGTAGCGGATTCTATTTCGGTTGTACCTTCAGATATTTCTCAGGATATTGTTTATAAGAATGATTTTGTCATCATGTCTGTTTTAGATGTAGACGGAAAAGCGGAAAATCAAACGGCAGATTTCATCGCAAAGCGCAATTTAAACCTGATTAAAAGAGCGATTGCGTATCAGAATGAGAATTACTCGATGCTTCCCAAAAGGCTTGGATATACAGTATTACTGGTACTGATTATTGGGTTTGTTTTATATTTTGTCGGTAAATTATTCAACAGAGTAAAACTGTACATACTCAAAAATAGTGACCGACACTTTAAAGGATTTAAGTATAATAATATCAATATTCTTTCGCCTCAAAAACAACAGTTTTTACTCATGCGATTGTACAGTGCTATTAAAGTGATTACACTTATTTTAATAGTATATCTATCATTGCCACTATTATTCAGTATTTTTCCTGCTACCGAAGTTTATACAACTACTTTGCTGCGTTGGATTCTTTCGCCTGCAAAACTTGCGGTAATGGGATTTGTTGGTTTTTTGCCAAGTTTAGTCACCATAGTAGTTATCATTGTCATTTTTAAATATTCTATAAGAGTGATCAAATTCTTTTTTGATGAGATTAAAAAGGAGAATATTAAAATCGACGGTTTTTACAGCGATTGGGCAATGCCTACTTTTAATATTATTCGTTTTCTAATGCTTGCTTTTATGCTGGTTGTTATATTTCCTTATTTGCCGGGATCAGATTCTCCGGTATTTAAAGGTGTTTCGGTATTTGTGGGAGTTTTATTTTCTCTGGGGTCTTCAAATGCTATTGCCAATATGGTGGCGGGTCTGGTGATTACCTACATGCGTCCGTTTAAGATTGGTGATTTTATCAAAATTGGTGATGTAAGCGGAGAGGTGATTGAAAAAACAGCTTTGGTAACCCGCGTCAGAACACCTAAATTTGAAGACATTACGATTCCTAATGCAACTGTTTTGTCAAGTACTTCAACTAATTATTCAGCCAATACAAAACACGCCAATAATGGTTTATTGATTCATACTACCGTTACGATTGGGTATGATGTACCATGGAAAGATATTTATAAAGCATTGATTGAAGCTGCTCTAAAGACGGAAATGGTCGAGCAGACACCATCTCCTTTCGTCCTGCAAACGAGTTTGGACGACTTTTATGTTTCCTATCAGATCAACGTTTACACCAAAGAACCTACGAAGCAGCCGAGGATTTATTCGTCTTTGCATCAAAACATTCAGGATTCGTTTAATGCAGCCGGAATAGAAATTATGTCGCCACATTACGGAGCACTTCGTGATGGTAATGCCACGACAATTCCTGCGAATTATCTGAATAATGATTATGAAGCACCTCCTTTTAATGTTAAGAATAAAGGGTAAAGTATTGGTATTCTGGGTGTAATCTTAAAATTTTAACAGTCTTTTGTTTTGTGGTTTATTTTATAAAAATTAACTTTAGCTAAGAATATGGCAATACTTTTTGTTTTTAAGGTAAAAATATCTTAGTAAAGCAGACAATAAAAGTACGTGCTGTAGTGTTTATTTAAACTGGAATGTTTTTAGAATTTAAAATTGTGAAGTAATTGTAGTAGTATTTGGATTAAATTTTAAGAAATTATTATGAAGAACGGCCAACTCAGTCAGGAACAAAGCTTGCAAGTATTTTCTAGTATGATATCAAATAAAGTGCAAAATGGATTTACACTGGAGGAAAGAAACGATGAATTGCTTTTCGCGGTTCTGAGTAAAGGAGGAAAAGTGGTAAATCATAGTTTAAATTTTATGATTTTTTGTCTGACCCTGGGATTGTGGTCCTTTGCATGGCTTTATCTGACAATAGAAGCCACCAAGCAAAAGAAGATATTAGTTGCCATTGATGAAGACGGTTTTCCTTTTGAAGAAAAATGTTTAGTGGCATAAATGCGAAATAATAAAAAATCCAAATTTCAATTATAGATTGAGATTTGGATTTTTTATTAAAATTTTTGCCAAGGTTAAAGTTTGTCTTTCAGGTACACTCCGGTAACCGATTCTTTCACCTTTACAATATCTTCGGGAGTCCCTACAGCTAGTAGATGACCGCCATTTTCACCACCTTCCGGTCCCAGATCTATAATCCAGTCGGCACATTTTATAAGGTCAAGATTATGTTCAATGACAATTATGGAATGTCCTTTTTCGATTAAGGCATCAAAGGAAGTCATTAATTTTTTAATGTCGTGAAAATGCAGGCCTGTTGTTGGCTCATCAAAAACAAATAAGGCTTTGTCTTTGGTAGCGCCTTTAACTAAAAAGGAAGCCAGTTTAATACGCTGCGCTTCACCACCGGAAAGAGTAGAAGAGGATTGTCCTAATTGTACATATCCTAAGCCTACATCCTGTAAGGGCTGTAACTTCTGAGTAATTTTGGTTTGTTTATTCTTGTCGAAAAAAGCAATCGCATCATCAATAGTCATGGTCAGGATGTCATTGATATTTTTTTCGTCGAAATTGATTTCTAAAATCTCTTTTTTGAAACGTTTTCCTCCACAGGTCTCACATGGCAGCGAAACATCGGCCATAAAGACCATCTCAACGTTTATAGAACCCTCTCCTTTGCAAGTTTCGCAACGGCCACCATCGACGTTAAAAGAGAAGTGTTTGGCCTGATAGCCTCTTACTTTAGAGAGTTTTTCTTTAGCATACAAGTCCCGAATATCATCGTAAGCTTTGATATACGTTACCGGATTGGATCTTGAACTTCTTCCAATTGGGTTCTGATCGACATATTCGATATGTTTGATTTGCGAAAACGAACCTTTTAGTTCACTAAACTGGCCTGCCTTTTCAGCAGCACTGTCCAGTTTTTTCTGCATGGCCGGGAACAATATCTTTTTAATCAAGGTACTTTTTCCACTTCCGGAAACTCCGGTAATGACCGTTAAAACATCTAATGGAAAAGTAACAGTAATATTCTTTAAGTTGTTCTCTCTTGCGCCTACAATATCAATATGGTTTTTGAATTTACGTCTTCTTTTAGGAACAGAGATTTCTAAATCACCGTTCAGGTATTGGGCAGTTAGTGAATCTGATTTCAGAATTTCACCATAGGTACCCTGAGCGACCAGTTTTCCACCAAATGTGCCCGCTTCGGGACCAATATCAATAATCATATCGGCGGCTTTCATAATGTCTTCATCATGTTCAACTACAATAACTGTATTACCCAGATCACGTAGTGATAAGAGAACTTTAATTAATCTTTCAGAATCTTTTGGGTGCAGACCAATACTGGGTTCATCCAGAATGTACATCGATCCAACTAAGCTGCTTCCCAAAGAAGTAGCGAGATTGATACGTTGTGACTCACCGCCCGAAAGTGTTGCCGAATTTCGATTTAAAGTCAGATAATCTAAACCAACTTCAGTTAAAAAAGACAAACGATTGTTAATTTCGACCATTAATCGTTTTGCAATTTGCTGTTCGTAAACATTTAGATCGATGCTTTTGAAAAAAGTAACCAGGTGTCTGATCGGTAAATCGACAAGATCTGAGACTGTTTTACCGTTGATTTTTACATAAGATGCTTCTTCGCGCAAGCGTTTCCCACGACAGGTATGACATTTCGTTTTTCCGCGGTAACGGGATAACATGACGCGGTTCTGAATTTTATAGTTTTTCTCTTCAAGTTCTTTGAAAAAATCATTTAGACCTTGAAAATATTGGTTTCCTGTCCAGATCAAATCTTTCTGTTCTTCTGAAAGTTCGAAGAAAGGTTTATGAATAGGAAAATCAAATTTATAAGCATGTTTTACCAGCTCATCTTTGTACCAGCTCATGCTTTCACCTCTCCAGGGATAAATGGCGCTTTCGAAAATGGACAGAGAGGTATTTGGAATCACCAAATCAGCATCGATACCGATAATATTTCCGTAGCCTTCACAAACCGGACAGGCTCCGTATGGATTATTGAAACTGAATAAATGAACGTTGGGCTCTAAAAAAGTAATTCCGTCCAGCTCAAAATTATTCGAGTAAGAAAATTTTTTATCGGAGTTCAGTTCTTGTAAAAAACAAATGCCTTTTCCTTCAAAAAAAGCGGTCTGTACAGCATCAGCAAGACGATTGTAGAATTCTTCTTCTTCCTTAACCACAATTCGGTCGATAATCAATAGAATATCTTTATTGTCTAGCTGATGAATTTCTGAAGATGTAAAATCATCGAGACGCACCATTTCATTATTAACCAGAATACGAGCAAAACCTTGTTGAAGCAGTACTTTCAGTTTGTCTTCCAATTGTCTTCCTTCTTCAAGATGAATAGGGGCAAGCAGAAGCCATTTACTGTCCAGTTCTAAAGTTTTTACATCCGTAATTACATCGGTAACGGTATTTTTTTTGACTTCCTGTCCGGAAACTGGTGAATAAGTACGACCAATTCTGGCATAAAGTAATTTCATATAATCGTAAATCTCTGTTGAAGTTCCAACAGTAGAACGCGCATTGGTGGTGTTAACCTTTTGCTCAATGGCAATGGCTGGTGCAATACCTTTTATGTATTCTACTTTCGGCTTGTCCAGTCGCCCCAAAAATTGACGTGCATACGAAGATAAGCTTTCGACATAACGACGTTGTCCTTCGGCATACAAGGTGTCAAATGCAAGACTTGATTTGCCTGATCCTGAAAGACCTGTAATAACAACTAGTTTATTTCGGGGGATAGCTACATCTACATTTTTTAAATTATGTACCTGTGCGCCTTTAATGATAATATTATGTTTTGGGTCGAGTGTCGAAAGATCAATTTGCATAAAAAAAGTCAATTTCTACAAAAGTAATCAATTTTGATTTCAGTTTTATCAATCAAATTGTTCCAAATTCTAACAGAATTGTGATTTGTAGATTTGATAGATTAAGAGTTAAAAACAATCAGATCAGTGTGAGAGAAAATAAAGGTTCGAATTTTTATTCTAAATTTTAAAAGAATCCTTTGGAGGCCGCACAAATGCTTGTTTTCCTGTTTTTTAATTGTGTTTTTTCATGTTAAAAGAGTACTGAATCGGGGTTGAAATGGTCGGAAAAAGGATGAAAATGAAATGTGTCCTGCAATAATTAACAATTTATTGTTAATTATTCGTCTTTTTGTTTGCTTTTTAAAATATTAATTTGTTAAATTTGATCAAAATATTAACACAAGTACATAACCCAAAAGCCACGCCTATAAAATAAAACTACTTTTTATAAAATTACTCCAAATTTTAAATAGAAACTAAAAAAGTAGTACTATGGCTGATGTGCATATTCCTGACGCTCTATTGGTAAAAAATTATGTTGAAGGCAACGAAAATGCCCTTGCAACATTAATTAAAAGGCACGAGTCTAAGATATATGGATTTATATATTCAAAGATCGCGGATAGAGATATTTCAAATGATATTTTTCAAGACACTTTCATTAAGGTAATCAAAACCTTAAAAAGTAATTCCTATAACGAAGAAGGTAAATTTTTACCATGGGTGATGCGTATTTCCCATAACCTGATTGTGGATCACTTTCGTAAAACCAAAAAAATGCCAATGTACAGAGAAACCGAAGAGTTTTCGATATTCTCTGTCATGTCTGATGATGCTTTAACTATCGAGAATAAAATGATTTTTGATCAGGTCGAGGTTGATTTAAAAAGAATCATCGAAGAGTTGCCTGAAGATCAGAAAGAGGTATTGGTTATGCGTATGTATCAGGACATGAGTTTTAAAGAAATTTCTGAGCTTACAGATGTGAGTATCAATACAGCATTGGGAAGAATGCGATATGCTTTGATGAATTTGAGAAAAATAATTGATAAACATCAAATTATTTTAACCAATTAATACTAATTCAGGTATTACTTCGTTATACTAGTATAAAACGTTTTGATGGTATGGCGAAAATTTACTCTAAAAAGGCATTAGCTTCTAAAGATTTAAAACCAAAAAAAGAAGTTATTTCTTTTTTGCTTAGTTATTCACAAGCCTTAAAAGTTGTGAAAATTGAAGATAAGAGTTTTGAAATTATAGCTAACTAAACAGCCCACTACATTTGTCGGATGTTTATTTCGAAAGAAAAACCAGATGGTCGTTCTGGTTGAAAGCTCACTATTTGCATGTAAATGCAGGTAGTGAGTTTTTTTTGCTTCAGTTGGTCTGATACAAGAAATAGGAAGATTTTTCCTGAGTTTAAAATCAGTAATTTTTTACAAAACTTAACTCGTTGTAAGAGTCAGATATTCAGGTTGAAAAGCTTTGTATTTTGCCTTATGACTTTATGATTGATGTAAAAAGTGGTCTTCAGATTTTGGATTGGCAATTTGTTAAATTTCTGTGTTTTGTTTGAATTTCATTTATTTATTTTATATTTAGCTTTATTATAGTTAAAAAGCGGATTTTTATTCAATGAATTTGCTCTATATAAATGATTTGTGTATTAAAAACCTTTCAATATATAGAAAAGCTCATTTAAGAGGATTCTTTTATAAGTCTAACCAAAAACCAAAAAATAGATGAAGAAAAACTACTCACACTTTGTTTCGTTTGTTGTTTCTCCTGGTATTTGTAAAGAATAGCAGGAATAATGAGTTCTCGTCAGGTATTTAAGTGAATATCGTAATGTTTTTTGCGGCCCTCGCTTGATGTTTTGATAGTGCATCTCATGAGATTACCCTAAAATCTTTTAAACAACTAAACCAAACCGAAAATGAAAAAGAACTTAAAGATGTTATCATTGTCGCTAATGATAAGTATTGGAGCGTTTGCTCAAAAAGAAGAATTAAAAGAGGCACAATCTTATTATGCTAAAGGGAAAAACCAGGAAGCATTAGCCGTTTTAAAAAAAATAGAATATCAAATATTAAATGCACCCGATGAGGTAAAAACAGATTATTTTTTTACAAAAGGTAATGTTTATAAGGATCTTGCAACTAAAAATGTCGATGCTGCAAGTAATTTTGCATTGGCATCAGCAGCCTATCAGGATGTATTATTGTATGAAAACGAATCCCGCAATTATAAGTATGCTTTTAAAGCGAGTTCTGCTTTGAAAGAGATGAAGTCTAAGTTGGTTGATGGTGCTTATAATGATTATAAAATCGGAAAATTTAAAGAAAGTGCCGATAAGAGTTACGAAGTGTATTTGTTTGATAAAAAAGACACTCTAAACTTGTTCAATGCGGCTTCTTCATCTTTAGCGGGTAAGGATTACAGCGCTGCCATAAAGTACTTTGAAGAGTTGAGAAAAATAAACTATTCCGGAAAAGGGATGGTTTTTTATGCGACTAATAAAAAAACAAAGCAGGAAGAAGTATTTATTTCGATGAGTGCAAGAGAATCTAGTATTAATGAAGGTTTATATGAAAAACCGAGAAATTTTAATCCGCCTTCCAAAAAAGAAGAAATTCTGGTTTCTTTAGGTTTTTCTTATCTGGAGAGAAATGATTTTCGCAATGCGGAGAAATACTATGAAGACGGGTTAAAAATCAATCAGGATTGTTTGACCTGCTGTTTAAATCTGGCTTATGTTAAAGTGCAGTTTAGAAAAGAAATTCAGGATCAGATGTCGTCATTGGGCACGACGGCCAGTGAAATGAAACAATTTGATAAATTAGATGCTCAGAAAGACGAGGTGGTAAAAAGTGCTATTCCGTATCTTAAAAAAGCATTGGTGATTGAACCTAAAAATGAAAATGCTGTAAAATCACTCTTAGGGATTTACAGGTCGTTGAATATGACAAAAGAATACAATGCTCTTAAAGGAAGCATGTAAAAATAATAGTGAAGCTGCTAAACTTTCTTTTTAGCAGCTTCTTCTAATATCGATTTTTTACCAACAGTTCGGGTAATGATATCTTTTTCCAAATCCCATCCTCTTGCCGGAGAATATTCACGTCCGTACCAGATAATTTGCAGGTGCAGGTCATTCCATAGTTCTTTAGGAAATAATCTTTTAGCATCTTTTTCCGTCTGTACTACATTCTTTCCGTTCGAAAGATTCCATCGGTACATTAATCGATGAATGTGAGTATCAACCGGAAAGGCGGGAACTCCAAACCCCTGTGACATTACTACACTAGCTGTTTTATGTCCAACGGCTGGTAAAGCTTCCAAAGCCTCAAAACTTTGAGGTACTTCACCATTATGTTTGTCGATAAGAATATGTGATAATCCATGAATTCCTTTAGATTTCATTGGAGATAAACCACATGGACGAATGATTTCTTTAATTTCTTCAACCGACATTTTAATCATGTCATAAGGATTATCTGCTTTTGCGAAAAGTAAAGGAGTAATCTGGTTTACACGAACGTCAGTGCATTGTGCTGAAAGCAAAACGGCAATTAATAAGGTGTAGGGATCTTTATGGTCTAATGGTACGGGTATAGTGGGGTAGAGTTCTTTTAACGTATTTATAACAAATGTTACTCGGGCTTCTTTATTCATTTCCGTAAATTTAATCCCGTAAAAATAGTAATTGATTATTAATAATTGTTAATTGTTAATTATGAATTATTAATTTGAAATAGTAAGTTGTTAGTGCAAGTTTTATTTCTAGTTAAATATTCTGGTGATCTAAGAGTCTGATAGTTTAATTGTCTCATTGTCAAATTATCTAATTAACAAATAGTCTAACAATCTAAAAATCTAAATATAAATGGTAACATTAAAAAAAGGCGATAAAGCACCAAATTTCTCAGGAGTAGATCAGGATGGGAAGACGCATAAACTGGCAGATTACGCCGGAAAGAAATTGGTTGTTTTCTTTTATCCAAAGGCAAGTACTCCGGGGTGTACAGCTGAGGCTTGTGATTTAAGAGATAATTTTGAACGTTTTAAAGTGAATAATTATGAGCTTTTGGGTGTAAGTGCGGACAGTCAGAGAGCACAATTAAAATTTAAGGATAAATACGAATTTCCTTTTCCGTTATTGGCAGACGAAGACAAATCGGTAATCAATGCGTTTGGGGTTTGGGGACCTAAAAAGTTTATGGGAAAAGAGTATGACGGAATCCACAGAACCACTTTTGTGATAGACGAAAACGGAATTATTGACGAGGTAATTGAAAAAGTAAAAACAAAGGAGCACGCCGCGCAGATTTTGAAATAATTTTTTTGTTTCAGGTTTCAAGTTTCAAGTTGAAAAATCTCGGCTTGGAGGTTTTTTATCGCAAAGTACGTTAAAAATGATATGTTGCTGCGTATCAAAAATACAAAGTTCGCAAAGTTTATTCAGTATAAACTTTGCGAACTTTGTGTTTAAAAACTTAGTATGCTTTGCGGTAAAATTTTGTTCGGTCCAGAATCTGAAACCTGAAACAAAAAAAACTGAAACAAAAAAAGTCCCTTTTTCGGGACTTTTTTTAAGTATTTTGCTCTAATTCTTTCTGCGGATGGTATCCAAAAAGATGATGTTCTTTTATGATTTCGGCAATACCGGTTGGAAGCATGTGTTCCCATCCTGTTTTTCCCTGATTGATCATTTTCAGAACCTCGCGGGAGAAAACTTCTAAGTTATGCGGATCATAATCTGTGATATCAATTACTTTTCCGTTGAATTTAAAGAATTTGTACAATTCTTTCATTCTTGGATGTACTTTTAAGTTATTGGAGTTCATTAAAACGCCATTTTCATCCAGCATTGGATACAAGAAAACTTTCATGTCTCTGTAGAATAGTTTTCCGAAGGCTTCTAAGATTCCGCCACTTAAATGACGGTAGTATTTCTCGTCAAAAATATCAACTAAATTGTTAACTCCCATGGCTAGTCCCATACGGGCTTTGGTGTAATTAGCAAAATATTCTACTACCTTATAATATTCCTGGAAGTTTGAAATCATTACGGTCTGCCCCAGAGAGCAAAGTAATTCGGCTCTGTCCATAAAGTCACGCTCGTCGATTTCACCATCAGAACGTAAATTAGAAAGGGTGATTTCGAAGATAACCAGTGTATTGTCTTTTTCTACTTTGTTTTCTTCAAGAAACATTTTAAGTGACTTCTCATACATGTCCATGTTTACTTTTGTAACCGGACGAAAGCTTCCTCTTAAAGCAAGAAGGTTCTTTTTGTATAAAATAGCTGCCGGTAATATGTTTTTTCCTTCCGGATTGAACATTACGGCATCAGTCATTCCGTTTTTAACCAGCTGTAAACTCATCAAACGATTATCAACATGCGCAAAACGAGGCCCTGAGAAGTTAATGGTGTCGATTTCGAGTTGGTCTTTGTCTAAGTGATCGTATAAATAGCGAAGTAATCGTTTTGGATCGTTGTATTTGTAAAAAGCACCGTAAATTAGGTTAACTCCTAAAATTCCGAGTGTTTCCTGTTGTAGTCTGGCGTCAGTCTCTTTAAAACGAATGTGTAGAATAATTTCGTTGTATGCTTCGTCCGGTTCAATTTGGTAGCGGATTCCTACCCAGCCATGACCTTTAAATTGTTTAGCGAAATCTATGGTAGCAACAGTGTTGGCATAACTAAAGAAAAGCTTTGTTGGATGTTTTTCTCTGCTTAATCGTTCTTCGATGATTTGCCCTTCATGGGTAAGCATTTTTTTTAACCGTTCCTCAGTTACATAACGTCCATCGCTCTCAGCTCCATAAACGGCATCACTAAAATCTTTGTCATAGGCAGACATTGCTTTTGCAATTGTTCCCGATGAACCTCCGGATCTGAAAAAATGCCTTACTGTTTCTTGTCCAGCGCCTATTTCAGCAAATGTTCCGTAAATGTTCTCGTTTAAATTAATGCGTAATGCTTTGTCTTTTATAGAAGGAATCTGTTCGATGACCCTGTCACCTTTGAGTTTTATTTCTGTACCCATTTTATTTTAAATAGATTTGTTACAAAGTTAGTAAATTAGCCTTCTAATGAAAGAGAAATAATCCTATTTTTGTAAAAAAATTAAGTTCAATTGAAGGTATATTTTTTAGGTACTGGTACTTCTCAAGGCATTCCGATAATCGGAGTGGATCATCCTGTTTGTAAAAGCACTGATGCTAAGGATAAAAGGCTTCGTGTTTCTATTTGGATTACCTGGGACGATCATTCGTATGTGGTCGATTGTGGTCCTGATTTCAGACAGCAGATGCTTTCCTGCGGCTGCCGAAAACTCGACGCTATTTTATTTACACATGAGCATGCCGATCATACGGCCGGTTTAGATGATATTCGTCCTTATAATTTCAGACAGGGCGAGATTCCTGTGTATGCGCATCAGCGTGTAATCGACAATTTAAAACGTCGTTTTGATTATGTTTTTGAAACGGTAAACAAGTACCCGGGAGCACCCAGCGTTAAAACGATTGAGGTAGTGAATAACGTGCCTTTTGCCATTGGAGACAAAACAGCGATTCCTATCAATGTAATGCACGGTGATTTACAGGTTTTTGGATATCGCATTGATGACTTCGCTTATTTGACGGATGTGAAAACGGTTGATGCAGAAGAAGTTGAAAAGCTTAAAAACTTAAAAGTACTGGTTGTAAATGCTTTGCGTGTAGAACCACACGATACGCACTTTAATTTACAGGAAGCATTGGATTTTATTGATTTAGTGAAACCAGAAGTCGCTTATTTAACTCATATTAGTCACGTTTTGGGCTTTCATGAAGAAGTACAAAAACAACTGCCTGAAAATGTTTTTCTGGCTTATGATAATTTAGAAATTACAATTTAATTATATTACAAAAATGAAAAAATCCTTAATGCTTTACCTTTTTATCCTTGCGATACTAATGAATGTTTTTACCTATATGTTTTACAGCAGTGAAGTGAAATTTGAGCAGGAAAGATATGTGAAAACGACCAAGAAGTTGAGAGATAGTATTAATTTGGTATCTACAAAATTGGCAGAAGCAGATTATTTTTCTTTGGAGCACAATGAAAATGCACAGAATTACTTTGACAATAGTGCAACCGGAGGGAAAGTTATTTTATATGAAAAACTAATCCCACTGGTAACGGAGAAATTATTGGACCTAAATGCAAATCCAAACGGAAATCCTTATACGGGACAAGACAAAATTGGTCCGAACAAATTTATCATCAATAAGGTGAAAGTTCTAAACCACAGATGGATTATTGCAGACTACAGCAATGGTGAAATGTGGGGAGAAGTGTTGTTGAAGTACTTTGTTAATGATGACGAAAGTATTACTTTTGAAGTAAACCAAACCTGGCTGTACCAAAAATAAGAAGCTTTTCTCTTATTTCTGAACCGGTTTAACTAAATATTCGACTTATGAAAAAGGTGTTTTTGCTTGCCATTGTTGCGGGACTTTCATTTTCTTGTGGGAAGAAAGTCGCTGAAGAGAATAAAACTTCTGAAAAGAAAGAAGAAGTTAAACCAGCTGTTGTTGGAGGAGATTCGGATGCTCATGGATGTAAACCTTCCGCGGGTTACACCTGGTCTGCTCTTAAGAAAGAATGTGTTCGTTTATTTGAAGTGGGTACAAAATTAGCCCATTCCGAAGATGGAAAAACGTATTCTACCGTAGCGTATGTTATTTTTGACGGAAACAAAGCAGAACTTTTTCTGGACACTCAAAAAGAACCAATTCTTTTAGAGAGAAAATCAGAAGGTGAGCCTTGGATTAAAGATGATCTGCAGTTAATTCCCTGGAAAGGTTATGTTTTGAAGAAAAACGGTAAGATTATTTATACAGGAGAATAAGTTTCTCATTGTAATGTAAAAAGTGAGATGTGAAATGTAAGATAACTGATGATTTACCAATCATTTTACATTTTACATCTCACTTTTTATTTTATACTATCTGCTTGATCAACTCAGAAGTAACCACCTGTGCAAATTCTTCATTTAAACTGGCAAGTGCGGTTTGATGAATGATTTCGGCAGAGAATTCGTCTCCGTTTATGCCTTTTTTATTGAAAGTTGCTGTAGCGTCTGAAATCAGATACACGTTATAGCCAAAATTTCCTGCCATTCTTGTGGTTGTAGAAACGCAGTGATCTGTCGTTAAACCAACGATAACAACAGTTTTGATTTTAGCATCGTCAAGTAATTCCTTTAAATTAGTTCCGATAAAAGCGCTGTTTACATTCTTCTGGATGATTGTTTCCCCTTCGTGTGGTTTTACAATATCCTGAAATTCATTTCCCGAATGAGTTGCATTTAAAATAGAATTTGGATTAGAAGAGCAATGCTGTACATGAAAAATGGGCAGTTTTTTGTTTCTCCAGATTTCCAAAAGTTCAGCGGCTTTTTGTTCTGCAGTTGGATTATTTCGTTCTCCTCCCCAGTAAGCAATATCGTGGAATCCTTTCTGAATGTCAATTAAAAGTAATGCCGGGTTGTCTAATTTTTTTAAACTCATAACTAAAATTTTAAATTTTGATCATTTTGGAGAACTGAAATAATAGCAATAAACTATTGTGTCAACCAGTTTCTGAAATCAAAGAAATTTTGCGGTGCTACGCCATGACCTACAGGATATTCTTTATAAGTAAGAGGAATATTCAAATGTTCTAAAATTGCAGGCGTTTTTCTGGCCCATTCGATTGGTATCACCTGATCGACCGTTCCGTGTGAAGCAAAGAATTTTAGATTTTTAAAGTCATTTTTGTCATAACCCTCTTTGATGATGTCTTCATTAAAATAACCGCTCATAGCTACTACACGCTGTACTTTTTCAGGATACGAAAGAGCAACGGAATAACTCAAAATTGATCCCTGACTGAAGCCAATCAGAGTTACATTATTAGGATCAATAGGGTAGTTAGCGGTTAGCTCATCAATAAAGCCGGCTATAATATCACGTGAAGTTCTTGCTTGTTCATTGTCTGAAAATTTATTCTGATCTGCATCAAAGTTAATCGCATACCAGGCGTAAGCACCATATTGTAAATCGTAAGGAGCTCTGGCTGAAATTACATAATAATTGTCCGGTAGTTCAGTTGCGAACGAGAATAAATCGGCTTCGTTACTTCCGTATCCGTGTAGTAAAATCAAAACAGGATTTTTATCTAAGATTACTTTTGGTTCTCGTATTTTATATTCTAGAGATAGATTCATTTTTAATTGGGAGATGTGAGTTGTGAGATGTAAAATGTAAAATGTACTAAGTATTAAGACAAAGCTTGTCAGGCTGAGCGAAGTCGACGTTTGTCAAACTAAGCGAAGATAAAGCTTGTCAGGCTAAACGAAGTCGAAGGCCGACAAGCTTTATCTTCATTTAGTCTGGAAAAAGCGATTAAAATCTTAAAACCATGATTATTGGAATTTGGTCCCGATGGCTATCGGGAGAAATTTAAAAAATTACCCTATTTTTCGAAACCATTTTTGGAAAAGCTCTCCAACTAACGGAATTGGTTTTGTTTGCCCTTGTATGGCAGTAAAAATACCATAAGTCCATAAAATCGAAATACAGATCCACATGGGGAAAGTAATAAAGAAGCTGTCAAAATTGCTGATGATAGCTCCTAAAGAAATAAAGGTTAACGACAATCCCAGTGCCTGACGAATGTGAAATGAAGCAAAGCTGTTTTTGTCTTCAGAGTTCATCGACATCGCAATTAATACCCCAATAATCAGAATATAGCTGGTAATAGCGATTGGTTTTCCCTTTTCAATTGAATTGTTCATTGTAATTATTTAGAGGTAACAAGTTGATTTTGATTGAATATTCCGTAAACAGAACCCTTGATTTCTGCTCCTAAAAAAGCAGAGTTTTTAGACTTTGAAAGGATACTTTCTTTTGTAAAAGTTGATTTTCCTTCCGGAGTAAAGAAAGTAAAGTTGGCTTTTGAACCTTCCGCAATGACATTGTTTTCAATTCCGAACACCTTTTTACCCTTGGTTAATTTTTCAATTATAGTTTCTAAAGGCAGAACTGTTAGTAAGGCACCAAAAGTACTTTCAAGACCAATTGTTCCGTTTTTAGCGGTATCAAATTCCATTTTTTTGAATTCGATATCAATTGGATTATGGTCTGAAGTAATCATATCAATAGTTCCGTCTAAAACTGCGTTTAAAAGCGCTTTTCTGTCTGTTTCGCTTCGTAGCGGTGGTGTTACTTTAAAACGGGTATCAAATTCTTCCAGTTTTTCATCAGTTAGTACCAAATGATGCACAGCAACGCTGCAGGTAACTTGTAAGCCTTTTGCTTTTGCATCTTGGATCAATGCTACCGTTTTTGCTGTAGAAACGGTCGGAATATGTAATTTTCCGCCGGTATATTCTAACAGAAACAAGTTTCTGGCAACTTGTAGTTCTTCTGCCAAAGCGGGGATTCCTTTAAGTCCAAGTCTTGTTGAAACGATTCCTTCATTGACAACACCGTTTCCTTTAATGTTTGGATCTTGTGAATAAGCGATTACCAATCCATCAAAATCCTGTACATATTGTAAAGCAATTTTAAGTACATTGGCGTTGTCGATACTTTTGTTGTAGTCTCCAAAAGCAACAGCTCCGGCATTTTTCATATCGTAAAGCTCTGCCATATCTTTTCCTTCACTGGCTTTGGTTAAGGCTCCAATTGGGAAAAGTTCAGTAGCAAAACCGTTTGCTTTATTTTTTACAAAATTTACCTGTGACTGATTGTCAATAATAGGGAAGGAGTTGGGTTGAAGGGCAACAGCTGTAAAACCGCTTTTTGCAGCAACATTCAATCCGTTAGCGATCGTTTCTCTGTCTTCGTAACCTGGCTCTCCAAAAGAAACACTGCTGTCAAACCAGCCTTGAGAAAGATGTAAATGATCAAATTTTACTTCTTTTGCATGATCAATTTCCGGAAGTGAAGTTCCTATTTTTTCAATTAAACCATCTGCAATTAAAAGATCAACGGTCTGATTGTGAAACGGACTCTCTGAATCGATTATTTTGGCGCTTCGGATGATTATTTTCATATGTAGAGAAATTTATTTATTATTTTACAGATTCTCGTTTGTCATTTCGACGTAAGGAGAAATCACATTTCAATATTCTGTGCAGTGCGCTCTCAGCAAGTGTGATTTCTCCTTACGTCGAAATGACATAGATGCTAAAAGAACTATTTTACAAATTTTATTATTGCCATTTCCAAGGCTAAAAATAACAGTGCAAAGATAACAAACCATTTCCAAACTTGGCTGTCTGTTCGCTCCGTTTGCAAGGTGTTAAAAATGGTTGAAATAGTATCCGCTGTTTTAAAATCAGAAACTATATTGGTGTTTACCTGACTCAGGTCGCTTTCGCTTCTTTTGTAATTGAAACTTAGATTTTCGACCCATTCTTTTCGGTCAAAAACACTATAATTTCCGGCTGTTTCAGGGAAATCATTAAAGGTGAGCTTGACTTTGTTGTTTAATATTTGCTGAATAGGAATAAAAGAATCATCGTTTCCTTTTACTTCCAAAATGGCGTCTTTAGTCAATAATACATCTACAAAATAAGGCTGATTATTACCTATAACCAAAGCATTAATTCCGGTTTTCTGATTGTTTTGGCCCATTTTGTAAAATAAAGGGACAATTAAAGGAGATTGCTGGAAGTTTGAATTTGTCGTATTAATAGGGGCCGAAAAAACAGTTATTCCGGAAACCGGATTTTGAATGGCTGTTACAAATACACTTTGGTCTTCGTAGGATAAAACGGCTGGGTACGGACTTGAAATATCAAAGGAACTGTTTGTTTTTGGATATTGAAAGTTCGTGATTTTGTTCTCAAACACACCGGAGAATAACGGATGATCGAAATTGATTTTGGTAATTAATTTTGCTTTGTTTTCAAGTGTGTTAAACTGAATTTTTCCGAAATTACCAAGGAAAGAATTCAAATTGGAAAGGGATGTTTTTTCGGATGGAATCACGACTAAGTTACCGCCCTTAGCAACAAATGCTTTTAAAGTGGTTTGTAATGCCTGAGGAACTTCGGTCAGTTCGTTTAGAATAATGGTGTTTTGTTTGTCTAAACTATTGTAATCTAAACTGCTGATCGAATAGTTGTTGTAGTTGAATTCTGCCGAGGTATAAATTCGGGATAAGAAATTACTTTTTTCAGGTTCACCAATACTGATGACGTTTGTTTTCTTTGTTTTAAGAATGCTGAAATAGAGCTTATTGTCGTACGCCAATCCATTGTCTTCAATCACAACATAACCATGAAAAGCTTCTTTGGGAATGGTAAAGTCGATTTTCTTTTTCTTTGCATCAAAATTAATGATGGTTTTGGCAATCAGTTTGTTTTGATTGTACAAGGCCATCGAAACGGGTTTGAAATCTTCTCCGTAAGCAGATAGATTAACGCTTATCTCGTAGAAATTCTCCAGCGTCTGATTGATAAAAACACTGTCAATGGCAATATTGTTTTTCTGTTCCGCTTCGGGAATAATAAAATAAGGTTTCTCTTCGGTGTCAAGGTTTTTTATGTCCTTCTCGGCAAGACCTACTGCATCTGTAATAATAACGATGTCTTTTTTATGGGCCGATTTATGCGCTTTGATCTTTGCTATTATCGACGGAAGCTCAAAAGGAGTGGCGCTGTATTTTAGGTTTTGCAGGGCGCTTTTGGATGATTTGATGTCGGTATTCCAATAATTTTCAGTGTTCGTCAACAGTGAAAAAGAGGCAGTTTCAGGCGTGTTTTCCAGTAGTTCCTGTACAGCGCGTTTTAGCAGTTCTCCCTTTTTTCCTTTCGCCTGCATGCTAAACGAATTGTCAAGAACGATGTACATTTCATTGGCAGCATTTTTACTGTCTTTGGCCTCAAAAAAGGGCTGGGCAAAAGCCAGAATAATGCAGGTTAATAAGAGCAAGCGGGTGGCTAATAACAATCGCTTTTTGATTTTCGAACTCTTTCGGGTCTGAACAGAGATTTCTTTCAGGAAGCGAACATTAGTAAAAAAGGAGGTTTTAAAACGTCGTAATTGAAATAAGTGAACCAGAATTGGAACAATTAACAAGAACAGAAAGTATAGAATTTCGGGATGTTTAAAATGCATTCGGGCTTCGATTTACTTCACTACGTTTTATTTTTCGCGAAGACACTGGTCAAAAATACAAATTTTTACTCAAACCGTATCAGTTGTAGAGCAGATTATAAGCAAACGGTATTGACTCTGATATTTAATGAATTTATATTGGTTTTGAGTGGAAAAAAATAGTTTGCATCGTTTGAGAAATCTAACTTCTGCAATCCCTTTTGTAACAAAAAAATAGGATTGGAGAAGATATTATTCGCTATTTTAGCGTATCTAAAACAATTCTAGAATTATGAAAAGATTATATGTATTGCTTTTTTCTGCTTTTTTCTGCTCAGGTTTACAAGCTCAGAACAAATTTAATTTACTGGTAGGAACTTATACGAATACCTGTCAGAGTAACGGAATTTACGTTTATGATTTTAATGCTGATTCCGGTGATTTTAAATTGAAAAGTTCCTCAGAAAGTGTAGTAAGTCCAAGTTATTTATCGGTTTCGGCAGACAATAAGTTTGTGTATGCGGTAAACGAAAACGGGACTCACAGTACTGTTAGCGCTTTTGGTTATGATGCAGGAACAGGAAAATTGACTTTTCTCAATAAGAATGATGCTTTAGGCGCCGATCCCTGTCATTTGATTAATGATGATAAAAATGTGCTTGTTGCAAATTATTCGGGAGGTAATATTGCTGTTTTTAAGAAGAATGCCGATGGAAGTATTTCTGAAGCGCAGCAGTTGGTTCAGCATGAAGGAAAAGGAACCAATGTAGCACGTCAGGAAAAAGCACACGTACACATGGTTGCTTTTTCACCCGATAAAAAGTTTGTTTTGTCTAATGATTTAGGTTTGGATAAAGTTTTTGTATACAAGTACAACCCGAATTCTAAAAATGAAATCTTAACACTGAAGGGAGCTGTAGACGTAAAGCCGGGAAGCGGACCAAGACATTTGACGTTTAGTAAAGACGGTAAATTGGTGTATCTGGTTCAGGAATTGGACGGTACGCTGACGACTCTTAGTTTTGATCAAAACGGAAATCTGAAAGTAATTGGGGAAACCAGTATTCTTCCAAAAGGATTTAAGGGAGGAACCGGAGCCGCAGCCATTAAAATTTCACCTGATGGAGCATTTTTATACGTTTCAGATCGTGTAGATGCAAATTCAATTTCAGTTTATAAAATTCAGAAAAATGGCGCAATTGAATTGGTAGAACAAGTGAGTACCCTGGGAAAAGGCCCGAGAGATTTTGCGATTGATCCTACCGGCAATTTTCTTTTAGTGGGACATCAATACACCAATGATATTATTATTTTTCAAAGAGATAAAACAACCGGAAAATTAACCGATACAGGTAAGAGAATTGGATTGTGCTCTCCGGTGGGGTTGGTTTTTACGAAGATATAGTTTATTGAGGCACTAAGTTGCTAAGGTTCTAAGCCACTAAGATTGTGGTTCTGGAAAAGTAAAAGCCCAAAAAAATGAATTAACCAATTCATTTTTTTGGGCTTTTGTTTTTTTGTAACTTAGAACCTAAGCAACTTAGAGACTTAGTAACTAAAAGAAAACTATTTCTCTCTATCCTTCCTCTTCTTATCTCTTGTTTTCAACATATTTCGATTGACAGATCCGTGGGTTTTCTTTTTGGTTTTAGACGGACCTCCAAGATTGACTTTTTTATTCTTTTTCGATTTTTCGTGAAAGGCACCTTCACCCTCAAGTTTTGGTTTTTTCATTAAAAACTTGATAGGCTGTCTGTCTTTTTCCGGCTCAATTAATTTGGTTGAAATTTCAACTTCTTCAGGGAAATCAGCAATTTCAAGTTCCTGGTTCATTAAAACTTCAGCTTCAATTTTAAATTCTTCTTCACGAGGTGTAATGAAACTAATCGCAGTTCCCGTAGCATCGGCACGACCTGTACGCCCAATTCTGTGCATGTACAATTCAGGGGATTCAGGAAGCTCAAAGTTAATAACGTGCGAGATGTTCGAAATGTCTAAACCTCTGGCCATAATATCAGTGGTAATTAATCCGCGAAGATTTCCTTCCTGAAATTCTGCCATAGTACTCAAACGGTAATTTTGAGATTTGTTAGAGTGAATTACTCCAAACTGACCTTCAAAATCCTCTTCGATTCGGGTATGAAGCATATCCGAAATCTTTTTATTGTTCACGAAAACCAAAACACGTTCCATACTTTCATCAGTTTCCAGTAAATGTTTCAGTAAATTTACTTTGGTATTGAAATTCGGGACATTATAAGTAATCTGTGTAATTTTTTCCAAAGGTGTTCCCGAAGCAGCAAGTGTTACCTCTTCCGGAAAGTCAAAAAAGTCATTCAGTACAGCATCAACTTCATCGGTCATGGTGGCTGAGAATAAAATGTTTTGACGTTTGGTTTTCATCATCGCCAAAAGGGCTGTCAATTGCGTACGGAAACCTAAATTCAGCATTTCATCAAACTCATCAATAACCAGTTTCTGAGTTTCATCAAAACGTACTACGGCATCCAATGCTAAATCCATTGTTCTACCTGGGGTTCCAACTAAAATGTCTACACCTTCGTACACCGCTTTTTTCTGTGTATTGATGTTGACTCCACCATAAATTCCCAGTGTTTTAACCGACATGTATTTGGTTAATTTCTCTACTTCTTCTACTACCTGAACAACTAATTCACGGGTCGGAACCAGAATTACAATTTTAGGCGTATTGGTATTGGTGAATTTGTATAATTTTAGAAGGGGTAATAAGTAAGCAAATGTTTTACCGGTACCGGTTTGTGCAATTCCCATCATGTCACGGCCAGACATAATCACTGAAAAAGATTTTTCCTGAATGGGAGTAGGAGTAACAAAACCTAGTTCGTCGATTGCTTTTTGTACTGATTTTGGGAGATTGAATTTTTCGAAAGTGCTCATTTGCATTAAATTTTGTGCAAATATAGCTATAAATAGCTGAAAATCGATATTTCTTAGAAATTACGACAGTTTGTAGTCTTCGAATTTCTTAAAAATGAAGTTTAAAATGCTATAAAAATCGTTTTATTCGCAATAAAAGTTCATTTGGGTTAAATGGTTTTGCAATAAAATCGTCTACACCCAATTCAAAAGCTTCTTCCACGGTGTTTTCTTCTTCTCCAAGCGAAGAAAGTGCCACCACGAAGATGTTGCTGTAATTTTGCTTGATTTCATTGATAATTTCCAGACCGGATTTAAGCGGTACGGTAATCGTGGTAATTACTAAATCAGGCATAATAATGGGAAGTCGCTCCATGGCATTGAGCCCGTCTTTGGCAATACTAACTTTGAAGCCTTCTTTTTTTAGAATGAATTTTAGAATTTCAACAGTCATATCATCATTGTCGATGATCATGATTTTTTTATCGTTACTATCCATTTTGACTATTATTTTTTAAACAATTCTATTTCGTCCAGCATTATCATTGCTTTTTTGTTTTTTCGCTTTCTCCAGACGGGCAATTCCTTCTGGTTTTCTACTACGATTTTAATCTTGGTAAAACTACTGAATATTTGATTTTCGACTTCCCATGATTGTGTTGTAATTTCGTAGTCTTCTGTTAAAATGTTGCAAATTTGTTCCTTAATAAGTTCCCATTTCTGATTCTTAAAACCGTAGATTTTGATACTTTTTGGTGTAAAAATCCAATGTCTCTGATCGCTTAGGAAATTTAATTTCAAGGTGTTGAAATCAAGTTTTTTGGTTTCAATTTCAATTTCAGGATTCGTTGCATACCATCCCATCCAGTTGATATTGAAGTTTTTGTACCCCCTGTTTCCGTCCACTAAACCATAACTTCCTTTGCCTTTAAACTCATCAGATGGAGGTGTTATGAAGGTAACTTTCAAATCCTCTCCTAAATGAGTTGTAGTGTTTTTGCAAATCTCAAGCCATTCTTTGTAATAATTATCAGGAGAGATTCCGTCTTCGCTCAATTCATAAATTCCAAACTGATTGCAGGATTGCGAGAATTTTAGAACTCTTTCAGTTAAACCTGTTTTTACTTCTTTTTCACCTTTGTTATTTACGACAAACATACCGTGTTGGTTTTTTCCATAAAATTTGGCCTGTTCAAAATAAACAAATTCTAAAGCCAGTCGTAATTTATGAACACGTGAGCTTAAAATGGAATCATTTTCGACGGCATTATTGGCCTGTTCCAGAAAATGATCGTACTGATCCATGGCTTCAGGAGTCAGGAAGGTATTTCGTGCCTGAACTGGACCGGAATAAATATCAAGATAAGCTTTACTTTTGCTTTGATTGGCTTCTAAGAGTTCAAGGTATTTCGCGACAAAGGGTGCTGCTTTTCCGTAAAAACCTCTGAGGAAATCAGCGGTAACAGCTTTAATGTCAATTTCAGTATCCCACATTAATTTGGCCAGCAGGTATTGCCGTAATTCCGAAAGATCGCCCGGAACATCAGCATATCCCTGTACAAATAACCCTTTTACTTTGTTTTTTTGAAAGAGTTTATAGTTGCTTTGAAAAGATCCAAAATTAGGAAAGGGAGACATGAAATTAGAGAATTGTACCGTGTAATCCCATAAAAACAGCTGCGGTGAAGTCGTACTCCAGTTTTCCAGATTTTTGACAAAGGAGGGATTGTTTTGACTGGTAATAGGTTTGCGGCGATCCAGTTCGATTGGACATAAAATGGTGCAAATATTTGGTGCTATTTTCAGATTTACGGGTGGTTTGAAGGTATGAAGATAGGCAAGCGTAGTAATTTTGGTTTTAGGAAAACGAGCTGCTATTTTATTCAAAAAATAATAAAAGGAACCTTGCGGACCGCCATATTTGTTGTTCATGGCTCGGCATTGCGTGCATTCGCAATACACGACGTCATCATTCTGGCTTACGGAATAGAATTGGGCGTTGGGGGTTTTTGCAATAATTTCGGTCATTTTTTCAGCGACCAGATTCACAACAGTATCGTTGGTCATGCACAGAGATTCTGTGTTTCGTTCCCCTTCGTACAAAGCAAAAAGTTTAGGATTGCTTTTAAAATATTCTTTTGGAGGAACGAGAATGTTAAAAGAATGACCCCAAAGACCAAAATCGTCAATGTGCCAGTCGAGTTTGTGCCAGTCCCTGAAATCTTCGTCATAACAATCCGGGTAAAACAATGCTCTGTAATCAAAAGACGGGTGATAGATTTTGTTTGTATTTTTTGCAAAAGTAAACTGAGTCATTTTTGGAATATAAGTTTCTGTCGCGGTAAATTTTCGAAACTCCCAGATTTCGAGTAAAGTATAAACGGCATAACGCAGGTATTTCTGATTGGGAGCTGTTATATAAATTGATTTTGAATCACTTTTGATACTGAATTCGTTTGCTTTTAGTTTTTTATCATTGGAAATTTCCAGTATGATTTCGGAAGCATCACTCTCTTTTTGACTTTTTGTAGTAATTTCAAATGTTTTTGACACGGATTTTTCCAAATACATCTTAAGAATTCCGGCCGCAGCCTGAGTAGTTTCGGTTGTGGCAATAATTTTGGTTTTATCGGATATTATAATTTCAGATTGTGCCATCATCTTAAAACTAAGCAGGGTGAGAATAAGGATTTGTAAATAGATAAGGCGCTTTTTTTTCATACGACTTAGAATTTATATTGCAGTAAAAAAGCGAAATCAAGTTCGTTTTGAAACTTTTTAGGGGTGTATTCCTGTTGGTTGTTGGTGATTAGTATCCCAAAAATATAATGGGTTTTGATTAATTTATAAAAACCGGCACTTAGTCTGTACGAACTTAAAGAAGCTCTGTTTTCATATTCTGCTGCTCTGGTCTGATCATCCGGCGAAGTTCCATAACCCGCAATCAGGGTGAGATAATCAAACTTGGTGCCGTAATAGTAGCGGGAGGTAAGAGTAAACGATGGGCTGTCTTTTTGAATGTAAGACCTTAAATTGAGCCAGTAAGCCCCAAAGTATTTTCCTAGTCCGACATTTAATGTTTTTAAATTGCTGTTGTCCTGCATTTCGATGTAGCGGAAGCCTAAATCAGCCTCCCAGCCTTTGGCAAAATTGTAGAAATAGGAATAGCCTAATCTCCATTTCGGAAAAGCGATGTCATTGCTGTAGGCAACATCAATGTAGGAGTAGTTGTTTTTCTTTCCTGAAAGGTAAGATTCAACTTCAAATTGGAGCCCGCTGGCCATGACCTGACTGAAAGATCGTCTCTCTGCATAACTTACTCTTCCAATTAAACTTCCCCAGCTACGCTGATGTGTATAATCGGCACTTGCCAGATGCCAAGGGCCAATACCGTCGCGATCAATTGTGGTGAAGTTGTAATAAACACCCGCCCGATCCATATTGGTTTTGGAATACAAGGCAAAAAGATGCTGTTCAATGTTGGCGTCATTAGGATATTTTGTTCTTATTGATTTTAGGTCTTTTTCTTCATTTTTGGTGTCATTCTGTAGAGCATAAATCGCAATTCTTTTCAGTCTGAAAGTTTTATTGTCCGGAAACTGCTCAATTGCTTTATTGGTTAGGGCTAGAGCTTTGTCGTAGTTTTTCGCCTCTAAATCCATATTAATCAGATACAGATAGGCATCTTCATAGGCCGGGTTTTTATCAATGACATAATTATAGTAAAATCGGGCACTGTCTTTTGCTTTTGTCAGCTCATGATTTCGACCCAATACCAGATAGAAATCCAGATAATCCGGAGCCAGTTTTTTCCCTAACTGAGCTCTCCGGATATTTGTTTTGTAGTCCGGACGGGCACTTTTCATGTCTTGGAGCACAACAGTCAAAAGGCTGTCAGTGTCTATTTTTTTTTGACCTTTTGCGGCTGGGCAGGTCAATAGAAATAAACAAAAAAGCAGTTTTATTAAGGATATAGTTCTATTATGATTCATGATCAGCTTATTTTTTAGTTGGACTTTCATATCCTTTACGGACCATTACACCCCAGTTTTGTTCTTTTCTTCGAAAGAAGAGCCAGTAGCCTTTCAGTGAGGCATAAATTGTTATCGGATGGTACACAAAGGGTTCCAGTGCGGCCATCCCAATAAGAATCATTAACTCTTTATAATTGGCATAACTTTTATACAGTATTTCATCTATCAATATGGATATGATGGTTATGGAGAGATAGAACAGATAGACTAATAAGCTTATAATCAGTAAATGCTGGTAGTCGATAAGTCCAAATATAAAACTGAAAATTAGAGTCAGAATACCAATAAATTCAATAATGGGAACTAAAAACTCAAAACTGAAAAAGAAAGGTAATACCAGAAATGCTGTTCGTCCGTATTTTGGATTTAAAAACATTTTTCGATGTAAATACAAGGTTTGAACTAGTCCACGAGCCCAGCGAATGCGTTGTCTTAAGAATATTTTTCGTGTACTCGGAACTTCTGTCCAGCAGAGCGATTCTGGAATGTATTTGATTAAGTATTTTTCTTTAGTATCGTGCATGTATTTTCGCATGCGTGTCACGAGTTCCATATCTTCACCTAAGGACTGATGCCAGTATCCGCCCGCTTTAATCACAATGTCTTTGTCAAACATGCCAAGACCTCCCGAAACCAAAAGCAGACCGTTTAGCTGACTCCAAGCCATTCTTCCAAACAAAAAGGATCTCACATATTCTAATTCCTGAAAACGCGGATACCATTCTTTAGGATAATGAACTTTAAACAAAAAGCCTTCCTTGATTTCGCAGGAGTTTGAAATCCTGATTCCGGCCCCGCAGGCAATGACCCGTTTTTCATTTTCCATAAATGGTTTGGCCAGTTTCAAAATAGTATCTCTTTTTAGAATACAATCTACATCGGTACATAAAAATAGAGGATATTGTGAAGAATTGATTCCTGCATTTGCCGCATCAGCTTTACTTTTTCCGTTTACTTTGTCAACAATCAGTAATTTCGAATAAACAGGATTCTTTGATTTATAATGTCCGCGAACAGGCTGTGTGGCTATTTTCTCCTGATAATAAAAGTCAATTTTAACCAGATCAAATTCGGCAATTAGTTTTTCCAGCGTATCGTCCGTACTTCCATCATTGACAATAATGATTTCGTATTTCGGATAGGTTAGAGAAAGCAGGGATTTGACATTGTAAACGATATTTACTCCCTCATTAAAAGCAGGAGCTACAATGGAAACCCCCAGTATATGGTTCGAACGAATTAAAATTTCTTCTTCCAGGTATTTTTGATATTTTAAATGTTTTACGATCGCCCAATAAGAAAGAACAGACAGAAAGATGTAGAACAGTATATACCCAATTGAAAAATGGATCACAAAGACATTGTAACAGTGAACAATATAATGTAGAAAATCAGTCGTCATAGTTGTAATTCTCTAATGTGATTAATCATTTTTTGTGTATCAGAATCTTGTCTCCCTAATATATCCAGACGTGCAAAATCCAGATCGTTTAAAGCGGCTACCATTTTTAACTTAAGATCTTTGATTTCTTCTTTCGGAATTTGATGATTTAAAAACGCGATTGTTTTTTCTGAACCTATAATAGCGAGGGCGTCAAGAATTTCCAATTGAAGTTCGATACTCTCGTTCTTAAATAGCAGTAATAAATCCTCTTCGGCCTCATACAGGTACAAGTCGCGAATGGCAATAATTACATCGGTTCTCAGGTTTTTATTTTCGTGTTGGAGCAATTTGATGATATCCTGTGATCTGTTTCTGTAATTATAAAAAACCATGGTCATTACAGCTAATTTCAGAACAGTCGGATTGTCAGATTCTATCCAATCTTCTATTTCTGGTGGAATCGGTATGTTCTGCGAATGCAATACATCCATTATTTTTATGGTGGTACTGATGGATACTTTTACCGGAATCTTATTAACGGCCTGCCAGTCTCCTTTGGTTAAAATCAGGTAAGCAATATTGGCGTTTGACCGGATAATTTTATTGGGATGGAACAAATATTTTTTGATTAGAGCAATTCCCGGTTTGTATCCTAAGGCTTGAAAATGATAAATGCCATCACATTTTTTATATTTTCTAAAATCCCGAAGTAAACTTGCCGAATAACGGTTTAAACCCAGTTGTTTGTAAATAACAAGAATGTTTTTGGCAGTTTTGCCTTTTAAATTGCTTTTCATCCGAATCATATCGTCGATAAGCATTTCTTTACACCAGGTTTTATGTATTGGAATTTCGGATCGGAATTTGGCAATTTTGTATTTCAGAATACTTTCTTCCGGTCTTGAGAGTGTAATCTCCGTAAGGAAAATTTCAGATTTTCTAACAATATGATGCCGGTAAGGAAGAGTGTATTGATAATGAATTCTTTTGAGTATTAATGCAAGTGCTAAAGCTAAACTTGTAAATACAAATAATGGGATGGCGTAGTGTTTTATATAACCTATAAAATGCTCCATAAATATTGCTTTATAGAGTGAAATTACGAAAAAAAACGCAATAAAACTAATGAAAGGTCACTTCCCGGGGACTAAAACCCTTCAAAAACGCCCAATCCGAAAAGGGCAAAGTCATATTTTACCGGATCATGAGGATCCATTTTTCTGAGTTTAAGATCGAGTTCAGTTAAGGCTTTTCCATCATTTTGTTTTCGGGTTAGTATCCCTAATTTTCGGGCCACATTACCGGAGTGTACATCAAGCGGACAGGACAATAAAGCAGGCGATATGGTTTTCCAGATGCCTAAATCGACACCTTTGGTATCCTGGCGCACCATCCAGCGCAGGTACATGTTGATTCTTTTTGCTGCCGAATTGTTTAACGGATCCGAAATGTGCTTTTGGGTTCGGGGTAAATGATCAATTTCAAAGAATATTTTTTTGAATTCGCTTATACTTTTCTGTAAGCCGTCAGCCTCCTGATTTTTAGCAAAAACAGCCTCCAGACCATTGTGATTTTTATAGATGTGCTGTAATCCTTTTACAAAGCCTGTAAAGTCCTTTCCGTTAAAAGTACGGTGTACAAAGTTCTCAAGACGCTCCAGATCTTCGTCAGTATGTGACATTACAAAATCGTAAGGAGTATTACCCATTAATTCCATCATTTGATGTGAATTTTTGATAATCATCTTGCGATTTCCCCAGGCAATGGTAGCACTCAAAAAACCGGCAATCTCAATGTCTTCTTTCTGAGAAAACAAATGAGGAATTTGCACAGGATCGCTTTCGATAAAGTCGAGATTGTTGTATTGAATGACTTTTTCGTCAAGGAATTCTTTGAGTTCTTTTTGTGTCATAATTTAAAGGAAAGTGGTGACCTAATTGTTGAACGTTTTTAATTACTGATTAATCCGTCAACCATTACTAACTTTCTATCCGCCATATTGGCTAATTCTTCATTGTGGGTTACAATTACGAAAGTCTGTCCAAATTCATCACGAAGCTGAAAAAACAACTGGTGTAAATTTTCGGCAGAATGCGTGTCCAGATTCCCGGAAGGCTCATCTGCAAAAATAACATCGGGTTTGTTGATGAGTGCTCTTGCTACGGCAACTCTTTGCTGTTCTCCTCCCGAAAGTTCATTCGGTTTGTGATTAATTCTGTGTGAAAGCCCTAAATATTCTAAAAGCTTTTTGGCTTCTGTTTCTACTTCGGTATTTTTTTTTCCGGCAATGAAAGCAGGAATACATACATTTTCTAATGCTGTAAATTCAGGTAAAAGCTGATGAAACTGAAAAATAAAACCTAAATTGAGATTTCTGAATTTTGATAATGCTTTATCACTCAGCTCTAAAATATTCTGACCGTTTATCGTTAAGGAAGTTTCGGTTTCTAATCCTGAAGGCTTGTCAAGCGTCCCCAGAATTTGCAAAAGAGTTGTTTTTCCCGCACCGGATGCGCCCACAATCGAAACAATTTCACCTTTTTTAATATGCAGATCGACTCCTTTTAAAACTTCTAATTTGTCGTAGAACTTATGTATATTTTTTGCGTGGATCATTTTGAAACTGTTTTTACAAAGAAACAAAGATTCTTCCGATATCAAAATGCCATCTAACAGAATTTTAAGAACAAGTTTTCAATAGCAATGACAATAACAATAACAATAACAATGTCAATTTAGACGTTAATCTTAACTTTAGGATGCTGAAAAGGGGAGAGCTTGAAAAAAACGGGTTCTTGAATAAATCGGTCTGGTTTTTGAAAGAGGATTGGTTAGAGATGCTTTTTTGATGAGGAAAAGTGTTGATCAGGTGGAAATTAAGAAATAAATTACCATTTGAAAATAAGTTTGTTTTAAAGAATTCTTTTTAAATTCGAATATCTAAATACCATGAAAATGCAGGAAGCCAAAGTAATGAACGACGACAGAACAAAGAAACTCCTTTTGGGGTTGGCATTGGACGCAATTGGAATGCTGACTTACAGTATACCGGGCTTTGCCGAGCCTGCCGATTTGATTTGGGCACCAATAGCAGCTTTTATAATGACCAAAATGTATCAGGGAAGAGTAGGGAAAGTAGCGAGTGTTTTGACTTTTATTGAAGAAATACTTCCGGGAACGGATATTGTTCCATCCTTTACCATAACCTGGATTTATACTTACTTTTTTTCAAAAAGAGAGTAAGGAGTATTGAGATTTTAGAATGAAGATTAACGATTTGTGATTTTGTGTTGTTACGTAACACTATAGTCGTTTTCTACCGTTTAGAAATATCTGAAATCAAAAATTGTTAATCAATAATCTGAAATCTACAGATCTTGATAGATTTTGTATGTTTTATGGTAAATTAGGATTGCGGTTTTGAATCCTTAAATAAGAATCCCAGCCCCATATTTTTAAGCATTTTCTTTTCAAAATTCCAAAAGAAACGGAATTGTCCAAATATGGTACCGATACCAACCAGTAAAACCTGATAGATCGGGAAAATAATTAGCAGTCGTATTAGAGTAAACCAGCCTCCGAAATCCTCTTTGGTAATGCCAAGCAAGACGCAAAAAGGTTTAGACAGCCATGCAGATGCCGATCCTGTGATGGCAAAAACAATAAGTATGATTATGGCTTGTACATTTGAGGTGATGCCCCAACGTTTTTTTAGTCTGTTCATTCTTTATTTATAACGATTACAAATATAAGAACATTATCTTATTGGAACATAGCCTGCGAGCTTTTGTTTGTAAGTATTTTGAAAATAAATCATATAGTTATAAATAAGGTAATTTACTTCGTAACCGTAATGAATCGTTGGCTGATAATCAATTCGCATTTCATACAAATTCGGACTGTAGCGCTGTGGTTGTAAAACACGATTGTTCCATTCGGTTACATACAGATTATTTTTGTTTTCGAGATAACTTAAAGAGTAATAATTTCGGGGAAGTGCTCTTGAAGCCAGCCAGGTACTGAATCCATTATCGATAATGATCACTTCGTATTCTAAAGAATCGTTGGCGATTCGCACTGTATCGTTTACTGCAACAGCAGACTTACCGCCTGTATTTGCAGCAACCGTTTTTTTTGAAGCTGTTGAACACGCTATTATCGTAAACAGAAGGCCTAATATAAAGAGGGATTTTTTCATAAATTTTGTTTCAGACCTAAATTTACGAATAAATGAGGAGAGGTTTTAGGGATTTAACAGTTTGTATAGAAAAGGTGCTGAGGTACTAAGGCTCTAAGATGCTAAGGTTTTTGGTTTTGAAATAAAAAAAGCTGTTTGGATTTAACAAACAGCCTTTTATATTTTTGTTTAAATTTTTAATCTGCTTTTAGTGGGACTTCGAATAACTTAGAACCTTAACATCTCAGAACCTCAGCACCTTTAAAAGAACCTACTTTCCAAACAATTTCCCCAATAACCCGCCTAATCCGCCGCTTTTAGTAAGACTTGCAGCATCGGCTAAATCTACTTTTCCATCGTTGTTTTGGTCCAGACCGAATTGCATTCCGTATTTATTAATGGTATCCATGATACCGGAAGCCTGTCCGCTGTTTCCGGAAATAGAGCTTATGATATCTGAAATATTGAAACTACTGTCGTTAGGATCTTTTGCTTTGTTGACTAAAGAATTCAAAACCTGTGGAATCATATTTGAAGCGACACCGGCAGAATCAGTACTGCTCAATCCGAATTTTTCACCAAGACTTCCGCTCAATTGTTGTGTTATTTGTTGTACCACGGGATTAGAACTGTCCAGTTTAGAAGTTCCGTTAAATAAGCCGGCCAATTGTTCTGCACCTCCTTCTGAAGCAATTTTTTGCAATCCTGAAAATATAGAAGTACTTGCTTCGTTTATAACAGCTTCATTGTGTTCATTTGGGATAGCTTTGTTGTTTACAACCGCATCGCCTCCGTATTGTTGTACTAATTGTGTTAATTGTTCGAACATGATTTAAAGAATTTAGGTTAGAATTTAAACTCAAATTTAATCAAAAAAAGAAAGGGATTTATTAAACGATGTTAATAAATCCCTTCTAAATAATTTATTTTTAGATTATTAGCTCAATAAAGAAATGATTTGTGAAGCTAATTCTGTACCAATTCTGTCTTGTGCTTCTCCTGTAGCAGCTCCAATGTGCGGAGTCAATGAAATTTTAGAGTGCATTAAAATAGCCATTTCCGGTTTTGGTTCGCTTTCAAAAACGTCCAATCCTGCAAAGGCAACTTTTCCAGAATCTAAAGCCTTCAATAAAGCTACTTCGTCAATAACACCACCACGGGCACAGTTTACGATTCCAACACCATCTTTCATGATAGCCAGTTCTTTTTCGCCAATGATGTAGCCGTCCTGAGCAGGAACGTGTAAAGTAATGAAATCAGCTTCTTTGAACAATGATTCTAAAGATTGAGAAACGATCGTTGTAGTGATCGACTGACCGTCAAAAAACTCAACTTTAACGTCAACAGAAGGAATAAAGCTGTCAGCAGCGATTACTCTCATTCCTAAACCTAAAGCCATTTTTGCAGTAGCCTGACCAATACGTCCAATACCAACAATACCAAGAGTTTTACCTCTTAATTCAGTGCCATTAGCGTATGCTTTTTTCAAACCGTCAAAGTTAGAATCCCCTTCAAGAGGCATATTTCTGTTTGAATCATGTAAAAAACGAACACCAGAAAATAAGTGTCCAAATACCAATTCGGCAACAGATTCTGATGAAGAAGCCGGAGTATTAATTACATGGATTCCTTTGCTTTTTGCATAATCTACATCGATGTTGTCCATACCAACACCACCACGGCCAATAATTTTCAATCCCGGGCAGGCATCAATAATGTCTTTGCGAACTTTAGTAGCGCTTCGTACTAAAACGACATCTACATTATTTTCGTTTACAAAATTAGCTACTTGTTCCTGAGCTACTTTTGTAGTAATAACTTCAAAACCACCTTTTTCTAAAGCAAGAATTCCACTTTTTGAAATTCCGTCGTTTGCTAATACTTTCATTGTTGTGTTTATTGTTTATTTGGTTAATCGTTTATTTGTTTAATCGATACACCAATTTGTTATTTTTTCCTTTTTTTGTTTAGGAGCTAATCCCGCTATCCGTTGCAATCTTTTTTATTTTTAAAGAAAAAATAAAAAAGGATTTCCACTTCTATCGGGGCTAGGAATCCCGTGTTCAATTTCTGTTTTTAGCAAACTGCAAACTAAAAACTGCGACTGTAAACTAAACTTTACTTTCCAAAGCCTTCATTACATCCACTAAAACCTGAACACTTTCGATAGACATGGCATTGTAGATTGAAGCTCTGTAACCACCAACGGAACGGTGACCAGGTAATCCTGAAATTCCGGCTTCTTTCCATAAAGCGTCAAAAGTAGCAGTATGATCGGCATTGTTTAGTAAGAAAGTAACGTTCATTTTAGAACGGTCTTCAACCGCTGCAGTACCTTTAAATAATGGGTTTCTGTCGATTTCAGCATAAAGTAAGTCGGCTTTAGCATTGTTTAGTTTTTCAACAGCAGCAATTCCTCCTTTTTCTTTGATCCATTGTAAAGTCAGTAAAGAAACATATACAGCAAAAACAGGAGGTGTGTTGTACATACTCTCTGCTTTAATATGTTTGGCATAATCTAACATACTTGGAATTGTTCTTCCGTTTTTCCCCAGTATCTCTTCTTTTATTACAACCAAAGTCGTTCCGGCAGGCCCCATATTTTTTTGAGCACCGGCATAGATAATGTCAAATTTAGAGAAATCCAGTTCGCGTGAAAAAATATCAGAACTCATGTCGCAAACCACAGGAACATTAGTTGCCGGGAATTCTTTCATTTGAGTTCCAAAAATGGTGTTGTTGCTGGTGCAGTGAAAGTAATCAGCATCACTTGGTATTTCGTATCCTTTCGGAATATGATTGTAATTTGCTTCTTTTGAAGAACCCACAATAACAGTTTCTCCAAAATACTTTGCTTCTTTTATAGCGGCAGTTGCCCAGGTTCCGGAATCCAGATAAGCAGCTTTTCCGTTTTCTTTCATTAAATTATAAGGGGCCATTAAGAAGGCTGTGCTTGCACCACCTTGTAAAAATAGAGCCTGGTACCCTTTTCCCTGAAGTCCCAATAATTCTAAAGCAAGGGATCGAGCTTCCTCCATAACGGCAACGAAATCTTTACTTCGGTGCGAAATTTCAAGAATAGATAATCCTGAATCATTAAAATCTAAAACGGCTTTTGATGCTTTTTCAAAAACTTCCTGAGGTAAAATACTTGGTCCTGCGCTGTAGTTGTGTTTTTTCATGGTTTTTGTTAATAGTCGAAAAATTTAAAGACGCAAATTTCGGCAATAGGAGCTGAAAAAGCGATAAATAATTCGAAATAATTGAACATATTTTTATTTTGTTGTTAACAAAAACGTTATAGTATCTACATTATCTGCATAATCCCACAAACGTGGTTTTTGGGTTTGCCCAAAAGAAATACTGTTTTGAGTTAAATCATTGCTAACGATGCATTGAATTTGTTCAGCATCAGCTTCTAAACGAGTCTGTAAGTCTTCGATATTTTCATAAGATTCGTAAAAGATGCTCGAAATAGGAGAGGCGTAACTTGAATCTTCTTTTAAGGTTAAAAAACCATTGTCAAGCAGTTTAAAATTACTCATCAAAAAGACAGCTTTGTTGTAGTCGTAATTGTTAGCGTATTTTTCGTAATGAATAACATCCTGATATTTGAAAATTGCCTGAAAAAAAGCATCAAAAGAATATCCTTTCGGAACAAAAAGTTTAGATACATTGCGGCATCCCAGACCAAAGTATCTGAAAATATCCTCGCCCAAAGCTTCTAATTCTTCGTGAGTTTCTTTTCCGTTTAAAATCGCGACCGAATTTCTGTTTTTACGAATGATAGAAGGTTTATCTTTAAAGTAATATTCAAAATAACGTGCCGTATTATTGCTTCCGGTGGCTATAACAATATCAAAATTTTCGAGTTTACCTTCCACGAAAGTGATCTTATCTTTCAGATTTTCGTCAACAAAAATGAGGTATTTGGCTAAAAACGGTAATAAATGCTGATCGTTTGAAGAAGTTTTTATTAAGGCCTTATTTCCGGTGATTAAAACCGATAAAAAGTCATGAAATCCTACTAAAGGAATATTTCCGGCAAGAATTAAAGCAACTGTTTTTTCAGTTTTATCCGCTTTGTCGAATGCCGGGCTGTAAGCTGAAAGCCATTTCTCAATGTTTTCTTCCGTCAAAGCTTCGGCCCAGGAATGTATTGCAAAATGCACCTGTTCAGGAGTATACCATCCATTGTGTGATTGTGAAAGAGCAATCAGTTTTATGAAATCATCAAAAAACAGGTCGTTACCTAAAACCGATTCATTTCGTACGTTTTCTGTTTCAGAGAACTGACTTAAAAATCGACCTAGTGCTATAAAAGACTGTTTTTTTTCGTTTTGTAACATAAGTAATTTGTTTATGAAAGGTTTTGATTGTAATTTTGCACAAAAATAAGCTATATTAAGTTATAAGGCAAAGCAGAATAAAATGTTTGACATTTTTAACGCATTTCTTATAATTTTTAACTCGTAACTAAGAACAAAATGGCAATAATTATAACTGACGAATGCATAAACTGTGGGGCTTGCGAACCAGAATGCCCAAATACAGCAATTTATGAAGGTGCTGATGATTGGAGATACAAAGACGGAACCAGTCTTTCAGGAACCATAATTTTACCGGACGGAACTGAGGTTGATGCAGAAGATGCACAAACACCAATTTCTGATGAGGTGTATTATATCGTTCCCGGAAAATGTACCGAGTGTAAAGGTTTTCACGATGAACCTCAATGTGCTGCTGTATGTCCGGTTGATTGTTGCGTACCAGATGATAATCACGTTGAAGACGAAGAAACCTTGTTGAACAGACAAGCGTTTTTACATGGTGAATAATGAAATAATGATGTATTAGATATAAATAAAAAATCCTGAGTTAACGCTCAGGATTTTTTGTTTAGTCAGATTAAAGCTTTTTTTGACCTGTCTAGCTTGTATAAAGTTTCTAATTGCTTAAAAATTAAATCCAAGTCTTGCATAGTAGTAAGCTCCGCTGAATCCCATCTGAACAGCATCCCAGTAGCCACCTGCTTCGGTGTTCCCTGTCTCGTCTTGTTTCGTTGGATAAACATTGAATAAGTTGTTACTTCCAATGCTTAATTTCAGGTTTTTAGTCAATTGATACCCAACAGTAAGATCAGTGATTAATCTTGGGTTGTATACATCGTTTTCATCAGTGTAATCTACTAAAACTACTTTGCTGAATCGGGTGAATGCGATACCGGCATCAAATTTATTTTTAGCATAGTTAAGGTTTAAACCAAATTTGTTATCCGGAGCTGATGATAGTAAGAATGCTTTTTCACGTTTTCCGAAGAAAGTCCCCTCGTCTAAAGTTCCGTTTTTAACCTTATCAATTTTCATATCGTTGATGTTTCCAACCAGAGTCGCACTAAATAGGGATTCTCCGAACTTCTTTTTCCAGGCCAAAACGATATCCAAACCATGTGTACTGGTGTCTACACCATTCACGAAAAACTGTGCTTTATCGACACCAAGGTTTAAAGGTTTAGCATCAAAATATCCGGTAAGAACGATACGATCTTTTACTTTGATGTAGTAACCATCAACTGTTGCCGTGAAATCTCCAAACGTAGCCGTGAATCCCAAAGAGGCATTTACCGCTTTTTCTTCGTTTAGTTTCTGAATTCCAAAAGCTTTAGTTACCGGGCTGTTGTTTGGAGCAAGTAAAACTTCGGTAGCTCCTCCGGCATTAAAATTCGTAAAACGCAGGTTGTAATAAATTTGTGCTAATGAAGGCGCACGGAAACCAGTACTTACAGATCCTCTAAAGTTAATATGTGATCCAGCTTTTACTCTGGCAGCTAATTTTCCGTTTAGAGTACTTCCGAAATCACTATAGTTTTCAAAACGAACCGCACCGCTCAGTAAAAAAGACTCTGTGATGTCAAGCTCAGCGTCAGTATATAAAGATAAGTTTGTACGGCTTTTGTCTACTGTATTAGAAGGGCTGTATCCCGGAAAACCTTGTGAACCTCCGGGTCTTGAAATTGTTGGAGACGAAGTTGGGTCTGTAGGATCGTAATCCGGATTTGGAACAGTCGGTGCGCTTTGAGTTGTAGGATCAGTTATAGGTCTTCCGTTCGTATCGTAAGTCGCATAAGAACCTTCTTCTCCTGAGAAAATAGTGAATTTTTCTGTTCTGTATTCCGCTCCAAAAGCAAGGTTTAAACCGCTTAGTACCGAATCGTAGTTTTTAGAAAAATCAAAATTGGTTGTGTTTTGAGTCAGACTATGTCCTCCTGCATCAAATTCTGTTGGAGATTTCTCTTCTAAGGAAGCATTTATAGTTCCTTTGATGTAGTAGTGAAAAAGGTTTTTACCATAAGTATTACTTAGATCAATGTTCCATCCGCTGGCTGTTTTGGTTCTAAATCCTGCAGCAAGAGAATTGTCTATAATGTTGGACGTAATTCTAGGAGTGTAACCACCCGGATAAACACTTTCAACCACTCTTTCTCCTCCATTTCTGGTAAAGGCATAGGCATCTGTATCTCTGTAATTTCTGCCTCCAAAAGCATAAAATTGTGTTTTTTCGGATACCGGAAGTGTTAAATTTCCGAATAAGTTAAAGCCTTGAATAGAAGCGTCTCCAAAGCCTTTTCTGAAATCATAAGCAGGTCTTAAGGTTTTGTTTTTGTTGATGTATTCTGTTGTAAAATTGGCTGATCCTCCTTTGTCACCAATAGCAACTCCGTAGTTAGCGGCTACTTTTACAGATCCACCGTCGAAAGATTGGTTTTTACCGTAAGTATTTCCGTTTCCGTTTTGATCCAGTCTGAAGTTTTTGGTATTTGGAGTTCCATCCAGAAAATCACCTTTTGCATTGGTATTAAACGCTCCGTAGGTTACAGATCCCGTTAGCTCATCAACATTGTCATTTAATACAATATTAATAACGCCGGCAATGGCATCCGAGCCGTATTGGGCAGCAGCACCGTCTCTTAGGATCTCAATTCTTTTGATAGCGGTAGCAGGTATGGCATTCAAATCAGTTCCTGTATTTCCACGTCCGCGGGTACCAAATAAATTGATTAAGGACGATTGATGTCTTCTTTTTCCGTTAATCAAAACCAAAGTCTGATCTGGCCCCAAACCTCTCAGCGAAGCAGGGTCAACGTGATCGGCACCATCGGATCCGGATTGTTTGTTGGCATTAAAAGACGGAGCAACATATTGTAACAATTGATTGATCTCTATTTTACCGCTTTGTGTTGTGACATCTTTTACACTAATCACATCAATTGGCACGGCTGAATTCACTACAGTTCTCTTAGTATTTCTTGATCCGACGATTACAACATCATTCAGGACCTGACCTCCATTTTCGTCTAAAGTAACGTCGGTTTTGCTGTTCGTAGAGGATTTTTCTACATTGGTATAGCCAACATAGCTAAAAATTAAAATGGCACCTTCTTTTACTTTTATAAGGTAACCTCCTTCAAAATTGGTAGATACACCGTTTGTAGTTCCTTTTTCGAGGATATTAACTCCTGGTAGCGGATTACCTGATTTATCTCTTACAACTCCTGATATTTCCTTTTGGGCGAATAGAAATGCTGTGTTTAGCAGCATTAACAATAATGCAATATTTCTCATGGTTAATTAAGTTTGGTTTATTGGTTGTTGTTCGTTTGTTATAAAAGTAATTATTTTTAACAAAAAATTAATAAGAAGTTTAATTTTTTTATTCTCCAATTCTTAAAAAACATTAATCGTCATTTTTACTTCAATTGCGAGCTATTAAATCTTATATTTGCAAAATTTTAAAGCCAAAAAATAATATTTTGGCACAAATACAAAAGGAATACGAAAATTATAACCTGTTAAAAACGACTTTGGTATACTGAGAAATCGGTATAAAGAAGGCCCGGAAGAAATTAGGTTTACATAAAAAACAAATAGAATCAACAGATGAAAGCAGGAATTGTAGGATTACCAAATGTTGGAAAATCAACATTATTTAATTGTTTGTCTAATGCAAAAGCGCAAAGTGCCAACTTTCCGTTTTGTACAATCGAACCTAATATTGGAGTTGTAAACGTTCCGGATCCAAGAATTAACAAACTGGAAGAATTGGTAAAACCAGAGCGTGTACAAATGGCAACTGTGGATATCGTTGATATCGCAGGTTTGGTAAAAGGTGCAAGTAAAGGAGAAGGTCTTGGAAACCAGTTTTTAGGAAACATTAGAGAGTGTAATGCTATTATTCACGTTTTACGCTGTTTTGATAACGATAATATCGTTCACGTTGACGGTAATGTAAACCCAATTCGTGATAAAGAAACGATCGATATCGAACTTCAGTTGAAAGATTTGGAAACGATCGAGAAACGTCTGGAAAAAGTAAAACGTGCCGCAAAAACCGGAAATAAAGAAGCTCAGGCAGAAGAAGCTCTGTTAAACCGAATCAGAGAAGCATTATTGCAGGCAAAATCAGCGAGAACAATTGTTCCTCAAAATCAGGATGAAGAGGTTTTATTGGAGAGTTTTCAATTGATTACAGCTAAGCCTGTATTGTATGTATGTAACGTTGACGAAGGTTCAGCTGTAAACGGAAATAAATATGTAGATCAGGTTCGTGAATTGGTAAAAGACGAAGAGGCTGAAGTTATCATTCTTTCGGTAGGAGCAGAGGCTGATATTACAGAATTAGAAAGCTACGAAGAGCGTCAGGTTTTCCTTGAAGATATGGGATTAACTGAGCCGGGATCTTCTGTATTAATTCGCGCAGCTTACAAATTATTAAAACAACAAACTTATTTTACAGCAGGTGTAAAAGAAGTTCGTGCCTGGACCATCAATATTGGAGCTACAGCACCGCAAGCTGCCGGAGTTATCCATACTGATTTTGAAAAAGGATTCATCCGTGCAGAGGTAATCTCATACGAAGATTACGTTCAGTATGGTTCTGAAGCAAAAGCAAAAGAAGCAGGGAAATTCAAAGTGGAAGGAAAAGAATATGTTGTAAAAGATGGTGATGTAATGCATTTCCGTTTCAACGTTTAGTTTTTTTAGAGAATAGAGAATAGAGAATAGAACATAGAAAATAGATTGGACTGCTGGAGAAATTCAGCAGTTTTTTTATGCTTGATCGTTATCATTGTCAGGCTGAGTGAAGTCGAAGCTTCACGTAGTTTGCCATTTCGAGGAACGAGACTCGAAATGATAAAAAAAAGGACTTTAAAATCCGTTTAAATCCGCGCTTTCGCATGTGCGAATCTGTATAATCTGTGTGTAATTTGTAAGAAGCAAAAAAAAATGGCTCAAAAATTGGTTACAGAAAAATTAACCAATTATCAATCTAAAAACAACCAATCAAAATGCTAAAAAAATCTTTCAAATTTCTGGGCTGGACACTTTTCGGAATCTTTACTTTTCTTGCTTTATATGTCACAGCCGTATTATTGATTTCCAGAATTACAGTTAACTCCACTATTGACAAAATTGACGAACAAAATGCAATTCCGATTTATATTCTTTCCAACGGAGTGCACACAGATATAGTGGTTCCGATTGTTACCGAAGTCAAAGATTGGAGAAAGGAAATTCAGTTTGATCAGACAGAATCCAACGATACACTGGCAAAATTTGTAGCTTTTGGCTGGGGTGATAAAGGTTTTTATCTCGATACACCGGAATGGTCAGATTTAAAAGCCAGTACAGCGTTAAAAGCAATACTTGGCGTGAGTTCGTCAGCCATGCATACTACATTTTTTAAGCAATTACGCGAAGGCGAAGATTGCAAACGCATTCTGGTTTCTAAAGAAAATTATCAAAAATTAGTACACTATATTTCGGAGAGTTTTAGTAATCCGGAGAATCCTGAATGGCTTGAAGGTCATAGTTACGGTAAAAAGGATGCTTTTTATGAGGCTAAAGGAAGTTATAGTCTGTTTTATACGTGTAACACCTGGGCAAACTGTGCGTTAAAAGCAGCGAATCAAAAAGCGAGTTTATGGACGATTTATGACAGGGGGATTTTTTGTCATTATAAGTAAAAAGCAGCATGGTAAAAATGTAAAAATTATCTGAAATGCAGGAATTTAAATTTTTGTTTATTCTTTAAATTTGAAAGAATATCAAAAAACGAATCTTGTGGAAAATCAAAATATTTTATCAAAAACCTGGTATTTGTTGCGAACCACTTTTTTAGAGTTCAATGACGATAATGCCATCAAGTTAAGTGCTGCCTTATCGTACTATACCATATTTGCATTACCGCCTTTGTTGATCATTATTATAACCATCTGCGGTTTCTTTTTTGGAGAAGAAGCTGTAACCGGGGAGTTGTACGGGCAAATCAACCGTTTAGTAGGTAACGATGCGGCAATTCAAATTCAGGATGCAATCAAAAATGTACAATTGTCTGATAGTAATGTTTTCGTAACGATTTTTGGAGTTGTAATGCTTTTAATTGGAGCTTCGGGAGTTTTTGCCGAAATACAAAGTTCAATTAATTTTATCTGGGGACTCCGCGCGAAACCGAATAAAGGGCTTAAAAAATTCATTCAGAATCGGATTATGTCTTTCTCTATGATTGTTTCTGTGGGATTTCTAATGCTCGTAAGCTTGATGTTAAATGCAGTTTTAGATGTGTTGAATGCGAGATTAAAACTATATTTAGCAGACAGTACGGTGTATTTGTTTTACATTATAAATTTGATCATTGTTTTAGGAAGTATCACGTTGCTTTTTGCGATTATATTCCGAACTTTACCAGATGGTATTATAAAGTGGAGAGACGCTTTTATCGGAGCCGGATGTACTGCAATCCTTTTTATGATAGGTAAATTTGCAATTGGATTTTATTTAGGAAATTCAACAATTGCGAGTGTGTATGGTGCAGCAGGATCAGTAATTATCATTTTGGTTTGGGTGTATTATTCCGCAATTATTTTATATTTTGGAGCCGAGTTCACTAAAGTATATGCAAAGACGTACGGAGGGAAAATTGCTCCGAATGGCTATTCGGTCGAAATTAAAAAAGAGATATTTGAAATTAAAGAACAAACAAAAAAATCATAAGTTTTGATGATTCAGAAATGTAGTTTGTGGCTTTATGGAATACTAAAAATCTAGTGAAAAGGATAACAAAAAACAAATTCTAAAATAAAAATATATGAAAATTGTAGCCTTTGGAGGGAGTAACAGTCAGCATTCAATAAACAAACAGCTGGCGACTTATGCCGCAAGTTTATTCGAAAATGGAACAGTTGAGGTTTTAGATCTTAATGATTTTGCGATGCCCTTGTTCAGTGTTGATTTAGAAAAGGAAATCGGTCAGCATGAGCTCGCAAAAGCATTTTTACAAAAGATTGAAAATGCAGATCTTTTGGTCATTTCTTTGGCAGAAAACAACGGAAATTACTCTGCAGCTTTCAAGAATTTGTTTGATTGGAGTTCAAGGATCATGAAAGAAATTTTTCAGCAAAAACCAATGCTTTTGATGGCTACTTCGCCGGGAGCAAGAGGAGGAGCTTCGGTTTTGGAAATTGCCAATAATGCATTACCGAGATATGGAGCGCAGATTAAAGCTACTTTTTCATTGCCTGCATTTAATGCGAATTTTGATTTGGAAGAAAATAAAATCTCCAATGAGGAGTTAAATAAAGAATTAAAAGACATTATTAAGTCTAGTTTTTAATTTATGATTGCAAAAAAGATTGTCCTTGCTGTTTTCTTCCTGAGTTCCATCTTTCTGTCTGGTGTAAACGCGCAAAAGTACAATACGATTGATAAGACGGTGTTAAAGTATCCCGCTAATTTTAATTCAGTAGAAAGTCTCGCAGAAAGAATACAAAAAGATTTTACCTCAGATTCTGATAAAGCGAGGGCTATTTACAGTTGGATTGCATTAAACATAAGATACGATTATAAAGCTTATCTGAATCCGCCAAAACCGCTCAGATTTACCTATATTAATGAAGCGGACAAACAAGCAAAAATTGCAGTTTTAAAGGAAAAAACCTGGCAGAATACTTTCGAATCCCGAAAAGCGGTTTGTGAAGGTTTTACACTTTTGTATCAGGAATTGGCTTCTTTAACAGGTTTAAAATGTGAAGTGATCCGAGGAGATTCTAAACGATCGTTGAGTGATATTGGACGTCAAAACTCGTTTTCCAATCATTCCTGGAATATGGTTCAGGTGGATGGAAAATGGATTCTGGTTGATGTAACCTGGGGGCAAGGATATTATGACAGCAATAAAAAAGTAGCAGTGAGTCATTTTTCACCCGTTTATTTTGATACTGATCCCAAGTACTTTTTTACCAAGCATTTTCCGGATTCCGGAACTTATCTGGGTAAAAAATTAAACAAAGAAGATTTTCTGAACGGTCCGTTGCTGTTTGATGCTGCAATTGAAGGTGATCATGAGATTCTGGCACCTGATTCGGGAATTATTCAGGCAAATGACGGGGACAAAATCCGTTTTAGAATAAAGAATATTGCAAAGACAGATCTGTTTTATTATTTGAAAAATGGAAAACCTGTCAGAATTGAAGATTCTAAAGTTGTAAATGGAGCTTTGGAATTTGAAGTTATTTATGATAAAAAAATAGGATCCTATATTACTTTTTTTCTGGATCGTGACGGTATAATGTCATTTAAGATAGTTTCAAAGTAAAACGAAGCAGGATCTTTGCTTAAAGAACTTCTTTCTTTGGTTAAATTGGCGTACCTTAGCTATTACGGTTATAAAATTAATTTAACTGCCGGATTATGGAGACAACTTATTTGAAATCAATCTTAGATAATGATTTCTATAAATTTACAATGCAGCATGCTGTAATCAAACTTTTTCCAAAGGCTCGGGTTCGTTACGGCTTTATCAACAGAGGAAATCATTTTTTCCCGCCCGGATTTGGAGATTTACTTCGAAAGTCTGTTGATGCAATGGCAAATCTGCGGTTGACAAAAGAAGAAAAGCAATATTTGTGGCAGCATTGTTCTTATCTGGATCCCACTTATTTTGATTTTTTACAAGGCTATAACTTTGACCCGTCTGAGGTCCAGATTACTCAAACAGGTTCTGAGCTGAAAGTAACCGTTGAAGGCTATTGGTATCGCACTATTTTATGGGAAGTGCCCCTGATGGGCTTAATTTCTGAACTCTTCTATAAGACTGGTCAATCCGTTCGACTGGACGATGAGGCTTTAAAAAGAGTGACCAAAGACAAGATTGATAATTACAATAAAATTGGAGTTTCGATTTTGGAGTTTGGAACCCGACGACGCCATTCGTATGAGGTTCATGCCCTGGTGAATGAGACACTCCGAAAATTTGGTTCGAATAGTTTTATAGGAACCAGTAATGTTCATTTTGCAATGACAAACAATATGCGGCCATTGGGTACTCACGCCCACGAATGGTTCATGTTTCATGCTGCCCAATACGGTTTTAAAATGGCTAATATGATGGGCTTGGGACATTGGACACAGGTGTACGATGGCGACCTCGGAATTGCCCTGACGGATACCTATACTACAGCTGTATTTTTTGAGCAATTTGATAAAAAGTACTCGAAACTTTTTGACGGGGTACGTCACGATAGCGGGGATCCTATTGAATTTGCTGAAAAAGTAATTTCTCATTATACCCAAATGGGAATTGATCCGAAATCGAAAGTGATTGTTTTTTCGGATTCGTTGAATTACGAGAAGGTAAAAAGAATAGCAGATTTTTGCAGAGATAAAATCAAAATGTCCTTTGGTGTCGGAACCAATTTTACTAACGATGCAGGTTTGCCTTCGATGAATATGGTGATAAAACTTACAGAAGTGAAATTGAATAATAACGAGTGGCAAGGTGTGGTAAAACTTTCTGACGAAAAAAATAAAAATACGGGAACACCTGAAATGATTGCTTTGGCAAAAGAAGTGCTGGGAATCAAATAGTATTTTTTACCGAAAAGTTCATTTTATATATTTTCAAACCAGAGGTTATTTTAAAATTAATTTAAATAGGGTTTGTAGTTGTTATTATTCGTAACAAAAAAAATAATACGCTTTCATTTTTTGACTATAAATGGTATTTTAGCCAAAAATCCAATTTACTTTATGCCAGAGCAAAATCAATATACCGAAGATAATATCCGATCACTCGATTGGAAAGAACATATCCGTATGCGTCCCGGAATGTATATCGGGAAATTGGGAGACGGATCTTCGCCTGACGATGGTATTTATATCCTTCTAAAAGAGGTACTGGACAACTGTATTGATGAGTTTGTAATGGGCTCAGGAAAAACTATTGAAGTGACTATCAGAGATAAAACGGTTTCGGTTCGTGATTACGGACGTGGAATTCCGTTAGGGAAAGTAGTGGATGTTGTTTCAAAAATGAATACGGGAGGAAAGTACGATTCAAAAGCTTTCCAGAAATCGGTTGGTCTGAATGGTGTCGGAACGAAAGCAGTAAATGCCTTGTCGAACTATTTTCGTGTAGAATCGGTTCGTGATGATAAACAAAAAGCGGCAGAATTTTCAGCGGGAAATTTGGTTCTTGAAGAAGATGTAATTGATACTACCAAGCGAAAAGGAACAAAAGTAACTTTTACGCCGGATGAATCGATTTTTAAAAATTATAAATTCCGTTTAGAATATGTGATCAGAATGGTTAAGAACTATTGTTACCTGAACAATGGACTGACCATTATTTTCAACGGTGAAAAATACTATTCCGAGAACGGACTTCGTGACTTACTGGAAGAAACCATCAACGAAGAGGATTTAGAATACCCGATTATCCATTTAAAAGAGCATGATATTGAAGTAGCGTTAACGCACAGTAAAACGCAATACAGTGAAGAATATCACTCTTTTGTCAACGGACAAAATACGACACAGGGAGGAACACACTTAGCAGCTTACAGAGAAGCAATTGTAAAAACCATTCGTGAGTTTTACAATAAAAACTTCGAAGCATCTGACGTTCGTAAATCGATTGTGAGTGCCATTAGTATTAAGGTTATGGAGCCGGTTTTTGAGTCTCAGACTAAAACCAAATTAGGTTCTACCGATATGGGTTCTGATGACGGGACACCCCCGGTTTCGGTTCGTACCTTTGTGAACGATTTTATCAAAACCAAGTTAGACAATTACCTGCATAAAAATCCAACGACCGCAGAAGCCTTATTGCGAAAAATCTTGCAGGCAGAGCGCGAGCGAAAAGAATTGTCCGGAATTAGAAAGCTTGCTACAGATCGTGCTAAAAAAGCCAATCTTCACAATAAGAAATTAAGAGATTGCCGAGCGCATCTTCCGGATACAAAAAATCCAAGAAACCTGGAAAGTACCCTTTTCATTACCGAGGGAGATTCGGCTTCCGGATCGATCACCAAATCGCGTGATGTGAATACACAGGCGGTTTTCAGTTTACGTGGTAAGCCTTTGAACTCTTATGGAATGAGCAAGAAAATTGTTTATGAAAATGAAGAATTTAACTTGCTGCAGGCGGCACTTGATATCGAAGACGGACTGGAGAAATTGCGTTACAACAATATCGTAATTGCAACCGATGCCGATGTCGACGGTATGCACATTCGTTTGCTTTTGATTACATTTTTTCTTCAGTTCTTCCCTGAGTTAATCAAAGAAGGGCATTTGTACATTTTGCAGACACCGCTTTTCAGGGTTCGTAACAAGAAAGAAACCATCTATTGTTATTCTGAAGAAGAACGAAAAGACGCCATCGAAAAGCTAAAACCTAAACCGGAAATCACCCGATTTAAAGGTTTGGGAGAGATTTCTCCTGATGAGTTTAAAAATTTCATCGGAGACACCATTCGTCTTGATCCGGTCATGATGGACAAACATACGTCGATCGAACAGTTGTTGTCTTTCTATATGGGTAAAAATACTCCGGACAGACAAGAGTTTATTATCAAGAATCTGAAGGTAGAGCTGGATACGATTGAAGAAGAAGTTTAAGATTTAAATAAAAGATACTATTGTCAGACGGTCTTCAAAATAAAGTGATTTTTCAACAAGTAGTCGAGTTGCTTCAAAATGCGCGACAACAAGTTTTACGTACTGTAAATTCTACCATGACAATTACCTATTTTGAAATTGGAAGAATCATTGTTGAAGAAGAACAGAGTGGAAAGGATAGAGCTGAATACGGAAAACAGCTTTTAAAGGGGCTTTCTAAACAATTGACAGAGGAATTTGGTAAGGGTTTTTCGGTTGAAAGTTTGGATCGTATGCGGAAATTTTATCAAATTTATTCAATTTCGTCATCACCGATGACGAAATTGCAAAATAGAATTTCCCAGTCACTGACTGGGGAATTGAAAACAAAGAAATCACAGTCAGTTACTGAGGAATTTCAATCTCAAAAAGCGCAGTCATTGGCTTCGTTTTTCAAATTAACTTGGACTCACTATATTTTCTTAATGCGAATTGAAGATGAAAAGGAAAGACGTTTTTATGAAATTGAATCTGAAAAATACAATTGGAGTGTTCGTGAATTAAAACGTCAATATGATACAGCACTTTATACCAGATTAGCTTTAAGCCGTGATAAAGAAGGAATATTAAAACTTTCAGAACAAGGTCAGATTATTGAAAAACCGAAAGATATTATTAAAGATCCTTATATATTGGAATTTCTGGGGTTACCTGAGTTAAATCAGTATTCAGAATCACAATTAGAAGAGGAGATTATTAATAAGCTGGAACACTTTTTACTGGAATTGGGACATGGCTTTACTTTTGTCGCAAGGCAGGAAAGAATCACTTTTGATGATAAACATTTCAGAATTGATTTGGTTTTTTATAATCGAATATTAAGATGTTTTGTCCTTATTGATTTAAAAATAGGAGAGCTAAAACATCAGGATTTAGGACAAATGCAAATGTATGTTAATTACTATGACAGGGAAATGCGTTTGGAAGACGAGAACAAAACGATTGGAATTGTACTTTGCCAGAATAAAAGCGAAGCTGTAGTAAAATATACTTTACCGGAAAACAACGAACAAATTTTTGCCAGTAAATATAAAACAGTATTGCCAAGTGTAGAGGTTTTAAAGGAACTTCTTGAAAACAAATAGAATTATAATTACAAGATAATTAAATGAAAGACGAAGAAGACGATAACATCATCCCTGGCGACGACGAGAATAATTCAGAAGAAAACCTGGATAACATTCAGGAGAGAGATGATGATGAAATTATCGACGTAGATGCCAAACATTTTGAAGGAGCGCATTTTTACGAAAATCAGGAGCAAGAAGGTGAAGACGTAATTACCAAAGTTACCGGAATGTACAAAGACTGGTTTTTGGACTATGCTTCGTATGTAATTCTGGAACGTGCCGTTCCTGCTATCGAGGACGGATTTAAACCTGTTCAGCGTCGTATTATGCACTCTTTGAAAGAGCTGGATGATGGCCGTTATAACAAAGTTGCCAATGTTGTGGGGCACACCATGCAGTATCACCCACACGGAGATGCGAGTATTGGTGATGCTATGGTGCAGATTGGACAAAAAGACTTATTGATCGACTGTCAGGGTAACTGGGGTAATATTCTAACAGGTGATGGTGCTGCAGCTCCCCGTTATATTGAAGCACGTTTGTCTAAATTTGCTTTAGAGGTTTTGTATTCTCCTAAAATTACCGATTGGGGCGTTTCCTACGATGGTCGTCGTGCAGAACCGAACAATCTTCCGGTAAAGTTTCCGTTGCTTTTAGCGCAGGGAGCGGAAGGAATTGCAGTAGGACTTTCGACAAAAGTTTTACCTCACAACTTCAATGAGTTAATTGATGCTTCGATCAAAATCTTAAAGGGTAGAGCTTTTACGCTGTATCCTGATTTTATGACGCAGGGTATTGCCGACGTATCGAATTATAACGACGGTATGCGTGGCGGACGTGTACGTGTGCGTGCGAAAATTGCTCAGTTGGACAAAAATACATTGGTGATTACGCAAATTCCGTTTTCGACCAATACATCGAGTTTGATTGACAGTATTTTGAAAGCCAACGAAAAAGGTAAAATCAAAATCAAGAAAATTGAAGACAATACCGCGGCGGATGTTGAGATTTTAATTCATCTTTTCCCGGGTGTTTCTCCGGATAAAACTATAGATGCGTTGTTTGCTTTTACAGCTTGTGAGACTTCGGTGGCACCTTTAGGCTGTGTGATTGAAGATAATAAGCCATTGTTTATCGGGGTTTCTGAAATGTTGAAAATATCAACTCACAGAACCGTTGATTTACTTCGTCAGGAGCTGGAAATTCAATTAGAGGAATTAAGAAATAAATGGCACTTCTCGACTTTAGAAAAAATCTTCATTCGTGAAGAAATGTACATTGACTTCAAATTGTATTCGGATAGAGAATCACTTTATAAATATTTATACGATCGTTTTGAGCCGTTCAAAAAATCATTCGTCAGAGAAATCAACGATGAAGATTTACAACGACTGACTCAAATACCGATGATCCGTATTACCCGTTTTGACTCTGACAAGGCCGATGATTTTATCGCGAAGTTAGAAGATGAAATGAAGGAAGTAGAATATAATCTGGAGAATTTAACGGATTTTGCAATTGCCTACTTCACTAAACTAAAAGAGAAATACGGAAAAGGCCGCGAGCGCCAGACCGAACTTCGTGTTTTTGACAATGTTGAGGCTACAAAAGTTGTTTTGCGTAATACTAAGTTATACGTAAATCGTGAAGAAGGATTTGTCGGAACCAGTTTAAAGAAAGACGAATATGTGGGCGATTGTTCGGATATTGATGATGTTATTGTGTTCCTGCGTGATGGTACAATGATGATTTCAAAAGTAGATGCCAAAACATTTATAGGAAAAGATATTATACACGTCGCCGTTTTTGATAAGAGCGATAAACGTACGATTTACAACATGATGTATCGTGATGGTAAATCCGGACCTTCCTATATAAAACGTTTTAATGTTACCGGAGTTACACGTGATAAAGCATATGATCTGACTAACGGAACAAATGGTTCGCAGGTGGTTTATTTTTCGCATAATCCAAATGGAGAAGCTGAGGTTGTTACTATTTTACTACGTCAGATAGGAACCATTAAAAAACTGAAATTCGATATTGATTTCGCTAAACTGGCTATCAAAGGCCGTGGATCAAAAGGAAATTTGGTAACCAAATATCCAATCAAGAAAATTGAATTAAAAGAAAAAGGAATTTCGACTTTATTGCCAAGAAAAGTCTGGTTTGATGATACTGTTAAGCGTTTAAATGTTGATGCCAGAGGAGAATTGCTGGGAGAGTTTAAACCAAGCGATAAAATTCTGATTATAAGTCAGGCTGGTAAGTTGAAGGTTATTATTCCGGAATTATCGACTCATTTTGAGGAAGATATGATTGTTCTGGAAAAATGGAAGCCTAAAAAGCCAATTTCAGCAATTTACTACGATGGGGAAAAAGAACGTTATTTCTTAAAACGTTTCCTTGTGGAAAACGAAGGTAAAGAAGAAAGTTTTATTACAGACCATCCAAATTCGCAATTAGAAATTGTATCGACAGATTATCGTCCGGTAGCCCAGTTGGTTTTTGCAAAAGTAAAAGGAGTTCAGAAAGAAGATTTGCATATTGATGTTGAAGATTTTATTGCCGTAAAAGGTTTTAAAGCGCTAGGAAATCAACTGACGACTGAAAAGCTGAAACAAGTAAATCTGTTAGAGCCATTACCTTACGAAGAACCGGTTGAAGAAGTTCCGGAAAGGGTAATAGGAGACGAGGATGACGCCGTTGAAACAGAATTAGACGATGATGGCCAAATAGGCCTCGTTCTCGAATAATAGAAAAAAAAAGGAAGTTTCAAATTTTGGAACTTCCTTTTGTTTTTATGTGTATAAGATCATAGTTTTCTATTTAATTCTCTTGTCGTAAATATTCTGTTAAAAAGTCATTTTCGGAACGAAATTGACGTAAACAGGCAGTTCTGAAAGAGCTTCAGTAACAGCATAGTGCAAAGCACTATGAATAATAAAAAGGAGTTGTTGTTTTAGCCCTGTAAGGGCGAAAGCTAAGCGTCAAAGAGAGAAACTCATTTAATTTGATGAATGTTTTTTTCGGATTCTCATATTGATAAATTCGACAGCAAGCGAAAACGAAATGGCGAAGTACAAATATCCTTTCGGTACCGCACCGATATGTTCACCCGCCAGCGCCGCATTCGATAAGTGCATACTTTCCGTAATCAGCATAAAACCGATAAGGATTAAAAACGAAAGCCCTAATATTTGAATAGACGGATTCTTATTGACAAAATTTCCAACAGGTACTGCAAACAACATCATAACCAATACCGAAATAACCACCGCAGTAATCATGATCGTTAAAGCTCCATGAACACCATTTGTCATACCAACAGCTGTTAAAATTGAGTCGACAGAGAATATCAAATCGATCAACAGAATTTGCATGATAACATTTGAGAATGATTTTTTGGCAACAGTTTTAAGTGTTTTTTCCTCCTCGGCATGATGGTCTACTTTTTCACTGATTTCTTTGGTACTCTTATAAATCAGAAACAAACCACCCAGAAATAATATGACCGCCTGACCGGTAAAATCCCCTTCAAACCAACCCCATTGAATGCTGAAAAGAGTTGCTTTCATGGCAATCAGATACGAAATTCCCATCAGCAGGGCGATACGCATAAACATGGCTAAAAACAGACCAATTCGGGTGGCTCTCTTTCGATCTTCTTCAGGGAGTTTTCCCGTGACGATAGAGATGAAAATGATATTATCAATTCCCAGTACAATTTCCAGAAAAGTCAATGTCAGTAAGGCAATCCAGGCATCGGGGTTTAGAAAAACTTCCATACTAAAGCTGTTTTAAAACATGTAATAGATTATTTACTCAACTCTTACCACTGTACCGCGTTGTTTTTGGTCAGAGCCCACCATTCCAAATTCAAAAGTATAAGAATCCTTAGAAGTGGTTAGAATTTTCATGCTGATGGCTTTTTCTTCCGCCATATTTTTAGGATGTTTTTTTTGTAAGATGTATTCGCAATCACTTACCCATCTAATGGTTGAAGTATCAGTTTTGCCTTCAAAGGTTTCGATTTCGATATTGTCTTTACGTTCAAAAACAGTAGTTTTTTTGACACCATTTACTTCAAACTCAAATTTGAATTTTCCGTTTTTAAAATCTTTGCAGTTGTGTTCTGCGTTGTAACATGACATTAAACCTAATAATGGAAGTAAGAATATAATTTTTTTCATTTTTAAATTTTAATTGTTTTTATGGAGAATAAGTGAGGGAGGGGCTTCGACTTCGCTCAGCCTGATGACTTCACTCAGCTTGGTATTAAGGTTCTGGATTTTAGATTCCAGCATGTAAATCTGAAATCGTTGATCAAAAATCAAAAGTCTAAAATCTCTTTAATTCATCATCTGTAAAGTTCTTGATTTCTTTTTCTTTGGCAAACTTTTCAGCGTTGTAATTTCCGGATTTATTTTTCGGAATCGATAAGCTGTCCCAGTCATCTTTTTTTAATTGTTTGGCATAAAAAACGATCTGTCCGATATGATAAGGATAATGTGCCAGTTGTCTGTTGATCGCTTCAATAACGGTATGACCTTCGTTTCGGATATAAATGATTTCTGAAAGCTGTTCCGGGTTTAAACTGTTTAAGGCATTCATCAAACAATCCCAGCCTTTGCCCCAGATCAACAGGACTTCTTCTTTGGATTGCAGATCATTTTCAAATTCCGAATCACGATTGCGCCACTCTTTTTCACCATCAGACGTTAAAAAATCGGTCCAGCGTGAGAGCATATTACCTGAAACGTGTTTTACAATTGTAGCAATGCTGTTGGTGTCTTCATTTAAGGAGACAAAGAGTTGTTCGGGTTCTAATTGTGCCATGGCTTTCTCGCCTAGCATTTTATAGTACAAAAACTGTTTTTTAACGCTTTCTAAATAGGAATCAGTTGCTTTCATAATGATACATTTGGTTTAGCGGAAATAAGTTTTTATTTTTTGCTATGAATTCACGACAAAAAACTATACAATTTTGATATCATATTTGTCTAATAGCCCCACGATACCCTGAGTTGAAAACTGTGCTTTTCGCATGGGATTAAACTCGGGATCAATTTTATAATTGTAGGCAGTTCTAAAGTCGACGCCTGCCAGTTGTGTATCGTTAAAAATAGCCCCGTCGAGATTGGAATTGTCAAATAAAGAACCGGTTAGATTGCATCCTATAAAAGAAACTTCGCGCACAGAGCAGTTGATAAATTTAGTTTTTGGCATTTTTTTGTTCGAAAAAGCAGCATAATCTAACGTGCTTTCTTCAAAATAAACCTGGAATAGAAAATCATCACATTCGTTAAAAGCAATTCCAAGAAGCTTGCAATTTTTGAATGTAACATTTTTCAAACTGGTGCCGGACAAACTCGTCATCGACAAATTACAATCGATAAATTGGCAGTCTAAAAAAGTATTGTAAGCAAAATTGCTGTTTGAGAAATCACAATTCTTAAAAACACAATCTTCGAACTCCCGATTGTTTATTTTCTTGTCGATATAAGTAACTTTTTCGAAGGTTTTTTGAATGTGAATTAAGCTTTCCATGAGTGTTTATTAGAGTTTCGTGAGTTAGGTACGAGAAGGGGGGAATTAGTCGTTAAATAAACCTTTCATAATGATTTTTAATCCGTAAAAGATCAAAAACATAGCGCTTAAACAAGCCACAATTCCAATTCCCAGAACCAGATAATGCCAGTTGGTATGCTGATTCATAAAAGCGTTATAAATTAGCGATGGCCCAATAAACAATAAAGGCAATGAACCTGATAAATATTTAATTCCTTTTCCTAATAATTCTTTATTTGTTGCCATTTTTTTTGTTTTAAGGGGGGGAGTTTCAAGTTTCAGGTTTCAGGTTTTCGAAATTTACGATTAGATATGCATAATCTAATTTTCATCTCACATCTCACATCTCACATCTCACATCTTACAAGAAACATCTCCCATTAAAGATTATAATTGTCCACAGCATTTCTAACGCTGCCATATTTTTTTAATAATTCGCTGGCTTGTTCATAGGAAACAGGAATTTCTCCCATAATCATTTTAACACCACGATCTACCAATTTGATGTTACTCAGCTGCATGTCAACCATTTTATTGCCTTTTACTTTTCCAAGCTGAATCATTGCGGCAGTCGAAATCATATTCAGTACTAATTTTTGAGCGGTTCCAGCTTTCATTCGGGAGCTTCCGGTAACGAATTCAGGGCCTACAACCACTTCAACCGGAAACTGAGCGGTAAGTGCCAGAGGACTTCCGGCATTGTTAGTGATACAGCCTGTAAGTATACCATTTTGATTACAGCTTTCTAAACCGCCAATCACATAAGGCGTAGTTCCTGAAGCTGCAATACCAATTACTACATCATTTTGGTCAATATGATTGGACTGTAAATCAATCCAGGCTTGAGTTGCGTTATCTTCGGCATTTTCAACGGCACGACGGATGGCAGTATCACCACCGGCAATAATTCCGTTTACTAAATCAAAAGGAACACCAAAAGTTGGAGGACATTCAGAAGCATCAACAACACCTAAGCGTCCGGATGTTCCGGCACCGATATAAAACAATCGGCCTCCTGATTTTAATTTAGAAACTACTTGTGCCACTAAAGTTTCAATTTGCGGAATCGCTTTTTCGACTGCATCAGGAACAGTTTTGTCTTCCTGATTGATGTTAACCAGAAGTTCTTGAACTGACATTTTTTCTAAATGTTCGTATTTTGAAGACTGTTCTGTAGTTTTTGTAAAGGCCATTTTTTCGTGTTAATTGAACTGGGTCAAAATTAATCTTTTTTCTTGCAATCCCGAAATTTGGAACGTAAAGTCATGAAGATTTAGAATATTTTTTTGTTGTAATTTCTGATGAAATGATTGCTAGATTGAACCTTTATTAAAACAACTAAAACATTATATTTGTTAAATAATTAAAAATTTGGAATGGATATAATTAGCTTTTTAACGAGTATCGCAAAAATATCAGTCTTTGTTTCCTTTTTACTGGCCTTTTTTTTACTCACTGTACAAACAAAGAACAAATTAGCAAATCGTCTGTTTGCTTTTTATTTAATATTTTTTGCCCTTGATAATAGCGGAATTTTTATTGACGATGGATTTATTAAAGCCCATTTTAGTTTAGAATTTTTAAGATGGACGGCTTGTTCTCTGGTTTTGCCTTTTTTCTATCTGTATGTTTTATCTGTTTGTTTCGCGGATTTTAGATTGAAACCGAAACATTTACTGCATGCAATTCCATTTGCACTCCTGAATGTGTTTTATCTGTTCAGACTTTACTTTTTAACGAACGCCAAAAAAATAGTGTTTTACAGCCAGCGTGATCAATCGCCGGAAATGTTCTTCTTGTTTCTTGCTTTGGCCTTGCAGATTGTATTTTACAGTATTGGAGTCGCTTTGGCCTTAAAAAGATACAAAGCAATATATGAGGAAAATTATACCAATCCCAAAAGCTCTGCTTTTAAATGGCTGCTTCAGATAGCGGCTATATTCTTTGTCCTGTATTATTTGTGTATCATAAAGAATGCTTTGAGGTATGTAAATTTTGATTCGTTATGGATTTGGACCAACGTGCTCTTACAGCTGATGGTATTAGTGATAACTTGTTGGTTTGTACTAAAAGCCCTGAATGAACCGGAACTTTTTAGAGGGATTGATTCTAAACTGCAATTGGCCAAAGATATTCTTCCGGCAAAAAATAATACTGCTGCTGAAGAGAAAGAGCATCAGAACGAAGCGATTTCCGGTCAGATCGCGGCGTTGAAACTTTATATGACCGAAAAAGAACCTTTTCTGGATCCGTCGCTTACCATTCAGGAGCTTTCGAATCAAATCAATATTCCGGTTCGGGATTTATCCGTATTAATTAATCATCATATCGATCAGCATTTTTTTGATTTTGTAAACGAATATCGCATTCAAAAAGCAATGAATATCCTGAAAGACCAGTCCAAAAGTCAGCTTACGGTTTTGGAAATTTTGTATGAAGTAGGTTTTAATTCCAAATCTTCGTTTAATACCTCTTTTAAAAAATATACGAATTTAACCCCTACAGCTTATCGGAATGCCTCATAATAAAGGCTTTGCATAAAGTACTACTTCGTGACGAAAAAAGTCGAACTCATTTCTGTTGAGAAAATGAGTTCGACTTTTTTTTGTCGGTCGAATTCCGAAAATTTCTGCAACAACTTTGCTTCATAATTAATCGAACAAGTTAAAACCAGAAATCATGAAAAAAGTGTATCTCCTTATTATTTTAGTATTACCGGTGTTAGGTTTAGCACAAACTACTGCAAAATTAAAAGGAAAAATTGCCAGTGAAACAACTGCATTAGAATGGGCAGATGTTTCCGTATTCAATTCAGAAGGAAAAATTATAGAAGGAACAACCAGCAAGCCGGACGGTTCTTTTGAACTTAACTTAAAAGAAGGCCTTTACAAAATTGGAATAAGTTTGTTGGGATTTGTAGACTACGAAAAGCAGATCGTGATTGAAAAAGATACCGATTTAGAAACCATAGTTATGAAAGAGAATACTACCCGGCTGGGAGAAGTGGTCATTAAAACTAAAAAGAACACCATCGAACAAAAAACAGACCGTTTGGTTTATAATCTCGAAAATAATGTGATAAATGTTGGCGGCGATGCTTTAAGCGCGATCAATACAGCGCCTGGTGTTGTGGTTCAAAAAGAGACGATCAGTATATTAGGCAAAGGGACCTCCCGTGTGATGATTGACGGACGTATCGTTGAATTAACCGGAGAGGAATTGAATAACTATTTAAAATCGATATCGGCGGCAGATATTAAAAACATTGAAATTATTAGTACACCTCCCTCAAAATATGAAGCCGAAGGTACGGGAGGACTTATTAATATTGTACTGAAAAAAGGTACCCGAAATTCCTGGAAAAACACTTCCACAGCAACTTATGATCAGAATAAATATGGCGCTTTGACTTTAAGAGATAATTTCTTTTACAACAAAAATAAGTTCAGATTTTCTGCCAGTATTAATGGAAAGAAAGGACACAGATTTGCTGACGAATTTCTGGATATGTACTTCCCTGATGGACTTTCTGAGATGATTATCAATACAAAATTTACCGATGAAAGTCTGTCCGGAAAAATAGCTTTGGATTATGATTTTTCAGATCGCATAACCGTGGGATTTCAGGTTTTAAAAGACAGAAGTAATCCGGATTTTAAGTCGGATATCAGAATTAATAATTACAATACTAAAAAGGAGTTAGACAATTATATCCTGAACAATAGTTTTGTAGACAAAAAGTCCGGCAATCAGACTTATCACGGGCATTTGATTGCCAAATTGGATTCTTTAGGCAGAAAATTGTCTTTTGATGTGGATTATTTTAATTACAATTCAAAATTCGACCGAAATGCAATCGCCTACAATTACAGACCAGATAATTCATTTGCAGGTATTAACCAGTCGGCAAGAAATATTTCCGATCAGGATATTGATAACTGGAGCTTTAAGGCTGATATGGAACATCCGCTCACTGCATTTAATTTGTCGTATGGTACAAAAATGAGTTTTACCAACAGTAAGAGTTATGTACTTTACTACAACACGATTACAGGAACGCCGGAACTGGATCCTAATCAGTCCAACCGATTCAGCTATACGGAGAACAATCAGTCAGTGTACGTTAACGGAGATAAAAAAATCAATGATAAATGGAATCTTCAATTGGGATTGCGCCTTGAAAATACCCAAACGAGTGGTTTTTCAGAAACCTTAAACGAGGAAACAAAAAATAATTATCTGAGATTATTTCCGACGGTTTATGTTTCGTACAAAGAAAATGAGAATAATAATTTTAGCTTCAATTATGGTAAAAGAATCAGCCGACCTCAGTTTGATCTGTTGAATCCATTTCGTAACTATATTAACAGCAACAGTTATTCAGAAGGAAATCCGTTTTTAAGACCTTCTTTTAGTGATAATTTTGAGCTTACTCATTCGTATAAAGGAGTTTTGCGAACCAATGTTTTCTTGAATGTGATCAATGACGGTTATGGCGTGATTTTTACCTCAATTCCCGAAACCAATACGCAAATTGTAACCAGAGAGAATTATTTCAGGGACCTGAAATATGGAGTTGGAGAGAGTTATTCGGCTAATTTTGCAGACTGGTGGCAAAGTGAAAACACGTTATATTTCTTAGGATCAAAAACGAAGTTTATTACAGCTATTAATGCCACGCCATCCAATAGTCTTGAAATTAATTTTTCAACGAACAATACTTTTTCATTAGGTAAAAACTCTAAACTTCAAATTGATTTTAATTACAATACACCTTCCCGAAGTGGTTTGTACAAAACAGGGTATATGTCGAGTTTTGATATTGGTTTTAAACAGGATATGCTGAATAAAACGCTACAGATTGCTTTTTTAGCCAATGATATTTTCAATACCTCTTATTTAAAAGATTTAGTTTCGGTTGTAAATGGTGTAAAGCAGGTATACAGTCAGAATTTTTCAAATCGATTTGTACGCTTATCGGTGATCTACAATTTTGGGAACAAAAAAATTAATGTGAAACAGCGTGATTTTGGAAATCAGGAGGAGAAAAACAGAACAGGGAATTAGGGAGTGGAATGTGTGATGTGAGTTGTGAGATGTAAGATGTAAGATGTAAGATGTAAGATGTAAGATGTAAGATGTAAGATGTGAGGTGTAAAATGTGAAAGATGGGGTGTGACAGATAGAGGTGGAAGTTTTGTTTTTCTAAGGATTCATTTGTAAAAGGATATGGCGAGTTTGGTTTTATGTGTGTAAATACCCGCCCGAAACATTTTGCTCTGAAAGAGCTTTAGCCGAAGCATAGTGCGGAGCGCTATGAAAGATAATGATTATTGTTTAAGCCCTGAAAGGGCGTAAGCTTATAATAGAACAGATGAAATGTCACTCCTGTACACAAAAAAACTATGTTTCTAGGTATAAAAACTACAATATAAAAGCCAGAAGAATTCCCAGAACAATCATCGAAACTTTGGCAACATTGAATTTATGTCCTTCACTGCTTTCGAAGATGATGGTGGAGGAAATGTGAAACAGAATTCCGATAACGATGGCGGTGATTTCAGTGTAATATTTGCTTAGAATCGGTAAATATTCAGAGGCAACGGTGCCCAGCGGTGTCATAACCGCAAAAGCAAGCATAAAGGCAAAAATAGCTTTTTTATTCAGCTCTGCATTGATAAAAAAGGTTGTCAGAATTACGGCAATTGGTAAATGATGAATGGCAATTCCAAGCGCCAGACCATGGTGATGGCTGACGGGGAAACCTTCCAGAAAAGCATGAATACACAAGCTGGTAAAGAGCAGCCACGGAATCTGTGACATCTTAGCGTGCCCATGAACGTGCCCATGTTCGGCTCCCTTAGAGAAAAATTCCAGTATGATCTGGAATAAAATTCCAAGCATGATAAAGATACCAATATTGTGTTTATGGGTTTCGTAAACTTCCGGTAGCAGATGCATTACGGTTAAGGATAATAAAAATGAACCGCTAAATGCAAGCAGCAGTTTTAGATTGGTTTTGCTCTTTGGTTTTAAAAACAAAGCGACCATATAACCTAAAAGTACAGAAAATAAAGGTAGTAGATAATTCATTTTTTATTTTTTAACCGTTTTTTTGTTTAACCGTTTAATCGTTGATTTGTTAAATCGATGTGTAAGTGCCAGACTTTTTTATTGGCCAGTTAAACAAATTAACGATTAAACAAATTAACGAAGAAATCTATTTAAAAATCATGATTAATCGTTCGCTTTCGGTTTTGTGGAATTTTTTGAGTTTATAATCTCCAAAAATATCCAACAGGAAAATCCCGGCTTCGGCCATTAACTCTTCAAAATCTTTTAAAGTTAAGGCTTTTACTTTTTCTGTGAAATGGTAATTTCTTCCCTGATCCTCAAAATCTATTTCTTTAAAAATATGTCCGTCTTCTACATACCTTTTGATTTTGAAATCAATTCCGTCCACATTTTTTACCTCTTCAGGTACCAAGGTTTCGATAACCTGAGTAACGTTCATAAAGTCGATTACCGCAAAACCGTATTCAGATAAACTTTCTTTAATGGCTTTAAGCGTGGTTAAATTATCGTCGTCACTTTCAAAATACCCAAAACTGGTAAACAAATTAAAGATAGCATCAAACTTTTCTTCAAAAGGTTCACGCATATCGTGCACTTTAAAATGCAGTGTTTCGTTACTGTTTTTTGTAGCTTCGGCAATGCTGTTTTCAGACAAATCAGCACCTAAGACGTTAAATCCAAGCTGGTTTAAGTAGATAGAGTGACGACCTTTTCCGCAAGCCAGATCAAGTACTTTTGCTTTTTCAGGCAAATTCAGATAATGGGTTAAATTGTCCATGAAAATCTGAGCTTCGCGATAATTTCGGTCTTTATAAAGAATATGGTAATATGGAGTATCAAACCATGAAGTAAACCAATTTTCGGTATTACGTTCCTGATTTGGTGAGGATGAGTTTGCTGCTTCAGACATTTATTCTATTTCAATTAATTCAAAGTCCGGCAAATTTAGTGTATTTTTGCCGAAAAATAACTATTTCGCAACGATACCTCTATGAATCCTTGCGGAAATGCAGCAGGTGTACGAATATGCAGATGCAGAGATCAACAGCAGTACATTTGAAATAATTCAAAAATAAAGATGGAAGAAAATTTTAGAATGATAGCCAAATGTTTTTTTGGTTTTGAAGAAATATTAGAAAATGAATTGCGTACTCTTGGCGCTCAGAATGTCGAGAAAGGAGTGCGAATGGTGAGTTTTAAAGGAGATAAAGGTTTCATGTATAAAGCTAATTTATCGCTTCGTACTGCACTTAAAATTCTAAAACCTATTTATTCGTTCAGAGCTAATAATGAGCAGGCACTGTACAAAGGAATTTCGGGTGTAAACTGGTCCAAATTATTAAATGCCAATCAGACTTTTGTGATTGACGCGACCGTACACTCCACTTATTTCAATCACTCTGAATTTGTTTCTCAAAAGTGTAAAGATGCTATCGTAGATCAGTTTAGAGAAAGAACCGGGCAGCGTCCGAGTATCGATAAAGCTTTTCCGGATTTAAGAATTAATGTGCATATCGATAAAGACCAGGTTTCGGTTGCGTTGGATACTTCAGGGAATTCATTGCATCAGAGAGGTTACCGAACTGCGACTAATATTGCGCCAATCAACGAAGTTTTGGCTGCCGGAGTACTATTGTTATCAGGATGGGAAGGACAAAGTCATTTTGTGGATCCAATGTGTGGTTCCGGAACTTTTCTGGCAGAGGCCGCTATGATTGCCTGCAATATTCCGGCGAATATCAATCGTAAAGAGTTTGCCTTCGAAAAATGGAAAGACTGGGACAACGATCTTTTTGATCAGATTGTAAACAGCCTGATGAAGAAAACAAAAGAGTTTCATTATACCATAAAAGGGTTTGATAAAGCGCCAAGTGCTGTAAACAAAGCCAAAGACAATATCCGAAACGCTAATTTGGAAGATTACGTTACGGTAAGTGAGGATAACTTTTTTGATACTGAAAAAGCGGTAGAAGGAAAGTTGCACATGGTTTTCAATCCGCCTTACGATGAGCGTCTGGACATTCACATGGAAAAATTCTATAAAAACATAGGAGATACTCTAAAGAAAAGCTACCCGGGTACAAACGCCTGGTTTATTACCGCCAATCTTGAGGCTCTGAAATTTGTAGGCTTAAAACCATCCCGAAAAATTAAACTTTTCAACGGAAGTCTTGAAGCACGTCTGGTAAAATACGAGATGTACGAGGGAAGTAAGAGAACGAAATTTCAGGTCTAAGCTTCTAAGATACTAAGTTTCTAAGACTCTAAGAATCGTAGTATCTTAGGACCTTAAAAAGAATTTAGGTTTTTAAAAAAAAGGAGAAGGAATGCACAAAATATAAACTTAGAACCTTAGCCCCTCAGAACCTCAGGATCTTTAAAAAATAATAATAATTTAAGGTCTAAAAAAAAAAGGCAAAGGAATGCACAAAGTATAAACTTAGAGCCTTAGCCCCTCAGAACCTTAGCAACTTAAAAAAAATGACTAAACTACAAGTAAGAGCTTTTTTATACCAATTGGGATGTTTCGCAATTCTATTTATTTTATTTAGATTTTTAGTAGCTTCTTATACCGGATTAACGGGATTTTGGATTCCGATGACCGCTTTTATTGTCGCTACATTGATTTCTCCTAAGTTTCAGTCTGTAAAGACTAAAGATGGAGAAAAGCTTTTCATGAAATGGATTTTTATAAAAGGAATCAGAGAAATTGGATAATTAATTGATTTTTATATGAGGATAATTGGACTTATAGGCGGAATTAGCTGGGTTTCTACAGCAGATTATTACAAACTTATAAACGAAGGAATTAATAATGAGCTGGGAGGACTTAATTTCTCAGAGTGTCTGATTTATTCGTTCAATTATGCCGACATTAAAAAGAACAATGATGCCAATGATTGGGACGCAACTTTTAATTTGCTTTTAAAAGGATGTCAGTTTCTTAAGCAGAGCGGGGCAGAAGCTATTGTTTTGTGTGCGAATACCATGCATTTGATTGCTGACCGATTGGAGAAAGCGATCGATTTGCCAATTATTCACATTGCGACCGTAACCGCATCAGCGATTCAGAAAAAGGAAGTCAAAAAAGTAGGTTTGATGGGAACGAAGTTTACTATGGAACTTGACTTTTTTAAAGACAAATTAACCGAAAATGGAATCGAAACGATTATTCCGAAGAGTGATGCCGACCGCGATTTTATGCATACTACAATCTTTGAGGAATTGGGAAGAGGTTTGGTAACGGAGCCAACAAAAAAGCGCTATTTAGAAATTGCCAATCAATTGATAGCAGAAGGCGCTGAGGGGATTATTTTAGGCTGTACCGAGATTCCTTTGGTGATAAAACCAGAAGATGTTGCTGTACCGGTTTTTGATACCACTTTAATTCACTCTATGGCGGCAGTTCAGTTTCAATTGTCATAAAAGTTAGGAGAAATTCCAATATTAAAAAAAAAAAGATAAATTCTAAATAGTATTATATGTATTATTTGGAATTTATCTTTTTTAGTACTTTCTGTTTTTTAATCCTGTAGTGTCAGTCTTCGACTCCGCTCAGACAGACACTTTCGACTCCGCTCAGGCAGATGCTTTCGACTCCGTTCAGCAAGACACGCTTTTATGGATCAGATTTAGGTAAAAAAAACAAATTCCAAACACTACCTAATTGTACCGTTTGGAATTTGGAATTTTTTAAATATTGGAATTTATTATTTTTTAATAGTTTCCTTTTTTATTAGTTCAGGAATAATTGTCTTTTTCTTGTAAAGCGGAATGAAATAAGAAACAGTATAGTTAAAACCAATTCCGAAACTACCATCATACGTTCTGTTGAAACCCGGAATATAAAGGTTATCAAATCCGGAAGGTTTTTGATTGGCCGCCAATAGTTTAAGCTGAACTCCAAAACCAACAAATACATTATTAAAAACTTTTGCTTTTACACCCAATGCTACTTCAAGCCAGCCTGCAGTAAGACCATTGTATTTCTGACCGGAAACAATTGCCGGCTGTTCTCCCCAGTAAGGATTTGGGTTGTAAATTTTATAGGTATTCAATTGTTGGCTAAAAGTACTGAAACCGCCTCGAAGTCCAATGGTGATTAAATTTTCCATATCCAGCCAGTTTTGGTATAAATTGTAATCAAAACCTCCTTTGATATAAGTTCCGGTAGTGGTAGTGTTTAATCGGTCATCGTCGGTAGTTTTGTCTTCAAAACCAAGTTCGGCAGCCAGATAGTATTTTTTGGTCAGACGAAAATCACCGGTAACTTCAATACCTTTGTAGTTATTGTCGTACAATCCACGAGTTAATTTGTACAAATCTACACCCACACGAAGTCCGTAACGATCCGTTTTGATGCTATCCAGTTTAGTTTCCTTAACAGCAGGTTTAGCGGCCTGAGCTTTCGGTTTTGTTTTTTCGATCTCTTTAGGTACAGCTGTGTCCGATGTTTCCTGAGCCTGACTCAGGAATATTGAAAACAGGAGACAAAAACTATAGATATATTTCAATGTGTGTTTCATTTTCAAGTTCGATATTAAACTTCTTTACAAAAATTTGTTTTATCCATAATCCGTCACCTCCGGAATCAGTACGTACAAAAGGACCTATTTCAGGAAGAGTAAAAATGGTTTTGAAACCACAGGCTCTTGACACATAAACATCCTGATGTGTATAGTTAAATGTTATACGATCAGTGTTTCTTGCAGCAGGATTGGTGCTCTCAGAGTTATAAACAAGATCATAAGTGGTGGTGTTTTTGTCTGTTCTCAAGGGTATTGAGATTGTATTCGAATTGGTTACATATCTTAAAGGATTCGTTTCGTCAGTTATGCTTTTGTTGAAAACAATTCCTTTACTTTCTCCTTCTCCGGTTACTTTTAGATTTATTACATTTTCTTTTACAGTAGGCTCGGCATCTTTATAAAATGTAATCACCAGCCGTGGGGTAGTAGGCGTGTTGGCATCGCAGATGTCATCTTTTTCACAGCTGGACAGACCAAAGGTGAAAATTAGTAAAAGAGAGATTATTTTTTTCATTTAGATATTTTGTTATCGAAGTTCTAAAAGTACAACATTTTCGACATGGTGTGTTTGCGGAAACATATCAACCGGTCTAACACGGGTTACTTTGTATTTTTCGTCCATTAAAGCTAAATCACGTGCCTGAGTTGCTGAATTACAGCTCACATAAACGACTTTTTTAGGAGCAATCTTCAAAATTTGATCAACAACCGCAGCATGCATACCGTCTCTTGGTGGATCTGTAATGATCACATCCGGTTTTCCGTGCTGAGCGATAAAAGCTTCATTGAAAACAACTTTCATGTCACCAACAAAAAACTCACAATTGGTAATATTATTGCGCTCTGCATTTGCTTTAGCGTCTAAAATCGCTTCAGGAACACTTTCTACACCAATTACTTTTTTCGCCTTTTTTGAGACAAATTGCGCAATAGTTCCCGTTCCGGTATACAAATCATATACCGTTTCGTTTCCGGTAAGACCTGCGAAATCGCGTGTTATTTTGTATAGTTCGTAGGCTTGATCTGAATTAGTCTGGTAGAAAGATTTAGCATTGATGCTGAATTTTAAACCTTCCATTTCTTCCAGTATATAGTCTCTTCCTTTATAAAGTTTGATATCCTGATCGTAAATGGTATCGTTTTGTTTCCCGTTTATCACGTATTGTAATGAGGTAATCTGTGGAAACTTCTCGTAAAGGTGATCCAGAATCAATTCGCGGTTTTTTTGATCGTCTTCAAAAAACTGGATCAAAACCATAATTTCACCTGTAGATACCGTACGAATCATTACCGTTCTCAATAAACCGGAATGCTCTCTTGGATTGAAGAAAGCCATATTGTGCTCGTTCGCAAAAGCTCTGATCTCATTTCTGATGGCATTTGAAGGATCTTCCTGTAAATGACATTTTTGAATGTCCAGAATTTTGTCCCACATTTTCGGGATATGGAATCCTAAAGCATTTCGGTTTCCTAAATCTTCCGTACTTCCAATTTCTTTCTCAGTTAACCAACGACTGTTAGAAAATGAAAATTCCATTTTGTTTCTGTAGAAAAACTGTTTTTCAGAACCCAAAATGGTTTCAAACTCAGGAAGTTCTACTTTTCCGATACGCTGTAAGTGATTTTTTACCTCATTTTGTTTGTAATACAGCTGCTGGCTGTATTTCATATTTTGCCATTTACATCCTCCACAAACACCAAAATGATCGCAGATTGGTTCGATACGATGCTCTGATAATTCATGAAATTTTACGGCTTTGCCTTCATAATAGGCTTTTCTTTTCTTAAAGGTTTGTACGTCTACCACATCGCCAGGAACGACATTCGGAATAAAGATTACTTTTCCGTCAGGAGCCTTTGCTACTGATACTCCTTTTGCTCCTGCATCAAGAACCTGAATTTGATGAAAGACAATTTTGTCTGTATTTTTTCTTCCCATAGCGCAAAAATAAGGGTTTGTAAACTTTTATAAATTTAATTTTTAAAATATTTTATCAAATTGCCTAATTTAGTGGTTTAATCAAGTTTAAAAGTTAACTTTGTTTATAACAATCGCCCCGAATACTGCATTTTTATAACCTATTAGTATTGTTGTCCTTATATGAAGTTGTACCATAATCTGTCTCAAATTGGCTTTTTAAAGAAAAGTTATGCTTTCAAATTTTTGTTTGTTGCGTTTATTGGTATTCATATCCCTCTGATAGGAATTTTATTCTTTGTACTGTATTACAATCACAGTGTTTCGGCTACCTCAATTTTGATTTTTTCTTTGGTTATGACCTTATTAGCGACATTAGTGACGCTTTTGGTTTTGAATCACTTAATAAAACCCATTTCAATAGCCTCGAAAGCCTTAGACGATTACCGACACAATAGAAGATTATCTATTTTGCCTACAGAATATAGCGATGAGGCAGGTTTACTTTTGTGTAACATTCAGGAATCGATTTATGAATCAGAAAGTTTTATCAATGAAAAACAGGATTTGATTTATATGCTTTCTCACGATCTGAAAAATTTTGCCGGAAATCCGCAGGGACTGGCGCGATTGATTATAAGTGAAAAACCATCAGAATCAGTCCGCCAATTGGCAGAATTGATTTGCGAATCTACCAATTTACAGTTTCGATACATTGAAAACTTTATTAAATTATTGCAGGAACAGGATCGGGTAGCGAAAGGGAATTTGGAGATCAGAATGATAACCTTTCCTAATATCTTACCTTTTATCAATGAACAGGTTGAACAGCGTCTGATCGATAAGAATATTAAATTAAGTCTGAATTTAGAACTGGTTGAAGCAAAACTAAGAATTGACGAAGGTTTACTGGTTCAGGTTTTAGTGAATTTGATTAGTAACGCCGTTAAATTCTCTTATTTTGATAGCGAAGTTAAAGTGAGAATTTATACTGAAGATGGAAAATTCATTGTAACAGTTACGGATAATGGAATTGGTTTTGACAAAAATCAAATTGATGAGCTCTTTAAAAAATTCACAAAAATGAGCCGATTGGGTACCGCTAATGAATCTTCGACCGGAATTGGTCTGTATCTCTGTAAAAAAATAATTGAGAAAAATAAAGGTAAATTAACCGCAACCAGTGAAGGTAGAAACAAAGGCGCTGAATTTAGAATCGAGTTTGAATTGTAAATTTTGGTTTATTGTTTATTGCTTGTTATTGAGATTTTTAGATACTGTTTAATATTCTGAAATGTAGCGCTCCGTTGGAGCTCTTTCTTTTCAGGGGATAATTGTGCCATATTTATTTTGCTCCTTCGGAGCTCAATTCAGAAAACTTTTTCGTGAAATGATAAATTCGCGTCAATTCGTGTTTTCGCTTTAGCGAATCCGTCTAATCCGCGTTAAAAATGTGAGAAGTTCTTATGTCGAGTTTATGGCTCTGAATGAATCTTAATTGTTGAATAAAAATCAATTCAGAACCATAAAGCTGTTTTAGTCAAATAAATCAGAAGACAAATAACGATCGCCACGATCACAAATCACAGCAACAATAACTCCTGATTCCAATTGCTCAGCAATTTTTAAGGCAACGGCTACAGATCCTCCACTGCTCATTCCGGCAAAGATACCTTCTTCAAGAGCAAGTCTTTTTGTCATTTTTCTGGCTTCCTCTTCGCTCACATCAATAACAGTATCTACTTTCGAAGCATCAAAAATTTTAGGTAAATATTCCTGCGGCCATTTTCTAATTCCCGGAATTTGAGATCCGTCACTAGGCTGAGCCCCGATGATTTGAATATTGGAGTTTTTTTCTTTTAAATAAGTAGAAGTTCCGATAATAGTTCCTGTAGTTCCCATTGCCGAAACGAAATGAGTTACTGTTCCTTCCGTATCGTTCCAGATTTCCGGACCTGTGGTTTTGTAATGCGCTTTCCAGTTGTCATCATTAGCGAACTGATTTAGCATCAAATAACCGCCCTGAGCAACTTTTTTGTCGGCATAGTCCCTTGAGCCAATAATTCCTTCACTAGCGGGCGTTAAAATGACTGTGGCGCCATAAGCACGCATCGTTTGAGTTCGCTCTTTTGTAGAATCTTCAGGTAAAACCAATTCGATTTCAATTTGAAACAATTGTGCGATCATTGCCAGAGCAATTCCCGTATTTCCGCTGGTAGCTTCAATTAGTTTGTCACCTTTTTTAATATCACCTCTTTCAATAGCCGAAGCAATCATGTTGTATGCCGCTCTGTCTTTTACACTTCCTCCGGGATTATTACCTTCAAGTTTCAGTAAAAGCTTTACATTTTTATTTTTAACCAAATTGACAGTTTCCATCAATGGAGTGTTCCCAATTAGGTTAAGTAATTTCTGTGGACCCATTTTATTTTTTTTCTTTTATTTTAACTTCAGTTGTAGTGGTGTTTAAAACGATTGAATCTTCGGGGATAGATTTAGTGATCCATGCATTTCCGCCTACAATACTGTTTTTACCAATGATAGTTTCACCTCCCAAAATCGTAGCATTGGCATAAATACAAACGTTTGCTTCTACAGTCGGATGTCTTTTGGCGTTTTTCATTTCTTTGCTAACGCTCAGAGCGCCTAAAGTAACACCTTGATAGATTTTCACGTGTTTTTTAATCACAGTAGTTTCTCCAATTACAATCCCTGTAGCGTGATCGATAAAAAAGGGAGAGGCAATCTCAGCCCCGGCATGAATGTCAGTTCCGGTAATTCGATGCGCGTACTCACTCATCAATCTTGAGAAAAGTAAGAGATCCAGACGATACAATTCGTGACTTAATCGGTAAATGGCGATCGCGTAAAATCCGGGATATCCCAAATAAACTTCGTCGATGCTGTTCGATGCCGGATCGTTTTCAAGAATGTATTCGGCGTCCTGATTTAGTTTTTCCAGAACTCCGGGCAATTTTTCCAAAAAGCGATCCCACATCGCATCACACGAATTTTCAGATTTTTTGCAGGCCAGAACAGCAATTTCTTTAAAACGAATCTCCAGTTCTTTGATACTTTCGTCTAAAGCTGCATTTGAATCAAAGAGAGTGTAAAAAAGCTTTTCGGTAAAATCTTCTGTTTTGGTTTTGATGCCATAATTTATGCTTGAATGACTTTTTAAAGCTTTTAGGTTTTGTATGATGGAATCTTTTGTCAAAATGGTAAAATTGAATGAATACTTAGAAACGCTAAAAGTAAGGTGTTTTTTGTAAATAAAGGCATGAATTCTACAAAGAAATTTTCTTTTGGAAGTGGTATTTGTGATAAATAAAAGAAATGTAAGCCGCTCTTTTTTATGTCATTCTTAAGCAGTTAAATGTGTAAATTAGCAGTTAAAAATTGTAAAAATGAAAAATAACTCCACTTTTAAAAGCGCTATTTCTGATATTTCCTTTCCTGAAAGCGATAAAATTTATGGAAAATCGATACATGACCCTATTTTAGGATTGATTATTAAAGATCATCCCTCTTTTAGCGATGAGGATTGTATTGCTGTGAAAGAATTGAATGAATACCGTCAAAGATATATATCGAACTATTTGTCAACGGAAATCGGAGTGCTTTCAGATCTCGAACAAAGCGTTCTTTCTTCGTTAAAAGAAGACAAATCAATTGTTAGTATTGCGGAAGACGAGCCGGAAACCAGAAATTTAGGTCAGAAGGTAGCAGATCAGGTGGCAGATTTTGGCGGAAGCTGGACGTTTATTATTTCTTTTATGATTTTTATTATCGTGTGGATCGGCACGAATGTTTATATTTTGGTCAACAAAGGTTTTGACCCTTATCCGTTTATTTTGCTCAATTTGATTTTGTCTTGTATTGCTGCATTGCAGGCGCCGGTCATTATGATGAGTCAGAATCGCCAGGAAGAGAAGGATCGAAATCGAGCTAAAAAAGATTATATGATCAACCTTAAATCGGAATTAGAGATCAGAATGATTCATGATAAAATCGATCATTTGATCATGCATCAGCAACAGGAATTGATCGAAATTCAAAAAGTTCAAATCGAAATGATGAATGATATTTTAGATAAGATCAAGAAATGATTCTTACAAAATGAGAGGGGGTAAAAGATCCGAAAAGGTTAAAAAGAGCATTTTCTGGTTGAAGAAAATTAGGGTACTTAGAATGTTGGATTTTGCTTTTTTTTGATGCAAAGAAGGGGAGGAAAGGAGTGGCTTTTGGATTGAATTCTATTTTGCATTTGATCGAAAATATAATTTCGAAAAAGTAAGAATAAAACAGGGGGGATCTTTTGAATACTGTTACAAAAGAAATACAATTTAATACACTTCGATGACACCGGTTTTTCCAAATTAAAAGTTTTCTTTTTTCTAAAATCAGGCAAGAATTAATAAAGACAGTTGGAAAGGGGTAGTGTTGCTATTTTAAAGTTTCCTACTTTTGGACTTTCAATACTTATAAAAAAATGAAAGCGTTTAAAATTTTAATAATGATTCTTGCTATTTCGGTTGCGTTATACGAGCAGGTTTCAGCAGAAAAAAATATCTATATTATGGTAATTGCCATCGCGGTTTTCATGTATGGAATGATGCAGTTGAGTGCAAAAACACCTAGTAAAAATCAAGATAAAGAAGAGCAGGATGTTGACTAAAGGAGATAAGGTTTCGGTCTTAGACGAAGCGATAAACGGGACAGTAGTTTCGGTGAAAAACAAGGAAGTTTTGATCGAAACTGAGGATGGATTTATGATGACATTTTTTGTCAATGAATTACTTAAAGTGCAAGATTCCAGTAATTTAATGAATTCAATTAAAAGAATTGATTTAGATGAGATTACAAAAGAGAAAACCGAGCCAAAACCGCGAAGTTTTGTGAAAGAAAAGAAAGATAAACGTGAGATTTCGGCTCCTGAGTTTGATTTACATATCGAAAAACTGGTTCCAAATAAACGCGGAATGTCTAACTATGATATTTTGACTTTACAGACGGAAACAGCAAAAAGACATATTGAATTTGCGATCAGAAATCGTATTCCTAAAATTGTTTTTATTCATGGCGTTGGTGAAGGAATTCTAAAAGCGGAACTTGATTTTTTATTGGGTCGTTACGACGGAATAGATTTTCAGGATGCTAATTATCAAAAATACGGCTTAGGTGCGACAGAAGTTTATTTTAGACAAAATCAGAAATAGGAACTTGTTTCGATCGTAAAACATTAGATTTTGGGCAAAAAAAAGCGTCCGTTTTTCTCTCCAGATTTCTTATGAAATCAGTTCGGAAAACGGACGTTTTTTGTAGGAAATTAAACAGGTGTAAACCTGTTTGAAAATTGCCTTTTATGGTGTAGCTGGAACCTCAAGAATTCCATAATTGTAAATAGTTGGTAATTTAAAACTACTGTTGGCTCTTGTGAGTTTTACACCTTTAAGAACAATCTTGTGGAAATAAGTACTTCCAACAAGAGTTGTACTGACTTCGATAATTCCACTTACATTTTCTACACCGTTATCTGCGATCCATATTTCGTTTACAGTCGGTTTCGTAGGTAAGGGTGAAGCACAGAAATAATCTTGAGTTAAGGAGCCGTCGTTGTAAGTACGCAGTAAAACTTTGTTTAGTGTGGCACTGATCAAACCTTTTTTAGGCTGGTTAGAAGGTGTAACTACGTTTTCGAGTAACTTAGGATCAATACTGTCAATTGTTATCGCAGTTGAGGCGCTAAAGTTGTACAGTTGTTTTGATGTTGTGCATTGTCTGACTACTCCCAGAAAAGTAGCATTTGGAGAGTTGTAAGTAGTTTTGAAAGTACCAAAAGGGTACTCAACTTCTACTTGTGGACCTGAGGGTTTTAAGAAAGTAATGTTTTGAAAAACGAGATTATGATTATAACCTGTGATAGTAGAACTTCCATCAGGATTATCTGTGATTGCTGCCGTACTGATATCGACAATTTTTCCGGCAGTAGCCTGCCACTCTTCTGTTACAGCTGGTGTCGTTGGTGGTATTGCGCCGCAGATATTGTCAACAGCTACCAGACCATTATAAGCTCTGTATACGACACGTGTCGTGGTATTATTAATGTCGTAAGTCAATGGTTTGCCGGGTACCGTTGCGTCATTCGTAAGGGTATTAGGAGGCAATTGAATTAACAGTGATTCCTGTTTTTTAAGTTTGTATATAAGGCTGTTGGTTGTAGTATTGCAGGTTGCTGCTGTGATACTAGGATCACTAAAGTCAATCGTATCAACCACTAAATCTCCATCGTCACAGCCGTTTAATAAAAGCGCAAAGAAGAGAAGGCTTGCATATTTTTTCATCGTAATTTTATTTGAGGTCAAAAATAGTGAAAAATTTGGCAAATGATATTCAAGATTTGACAATTGATATTTCTTAACTTTGCAGAGATGAAAAAAGTATACCTCGATAACGCCTCTACAACCGCAATGCGCCCTGAAGTGATTCAGGAAATGATAAAAGTGATGACCGAAGATTTTGGAAATCCGTCTTCTACACACAGTTTTGGAAGAAATGGAAAGACTATTTTAGAGCTTTCCAGAAAGAGTATTGCGAAGTATTTAAATTGTACAGCACAGGAGATTATTTTCACCTCAGGAGGAACTGAGGCTGACAATTGGATCCTTCGTTCGGCAGTGGAAGATCTTAAAGCAGAACGCATTATTACAACCAGAATTGAGCATCATGCAGTGTTGCATACTGCACAGGTTCTGGAGTCAGAATACAATGTTCAGTTAGATTACGTAAATGTAAATCCCGACGGAAGTATCGATTTAACTCATCTGTCGAATTTACTAGCTGAAGACAAAAAGACAATTGTCAGTCTGATGCATGTAAACAACGAAACCGGAGCTGTTTTGGATCTGGAAAGAGTTGGTGTAATTTGTAAGCAGTATAATGCATTGTTTCATTCGGATACTGTTCAGTCTGTTGGGAAAACTGAGATCGATCTGCAAAAAATCCCCGTTGATTTTATTGTAGCAAGTGCGCATAAATTTCACGGTCCAAAAGGAGTCGGGTTTGCATTTGTTCGAAAAAATTCAGGATTACAGCCTTTGATTTTTGGAGGAGAGCAGGAAAAAGGTCTGCGTGCCGGTACAGAAGCCGTGCATCAGATTGCCGGAATGGCGAAAGCTTTGTCTCTTTCATATGAGAATTTAGACGCTGAAAGAAACTATATTTCAGGCTTGAGAAGTTATCTTATTGAGCAGCTGGAAACTCATTTTCCGGGTTTCAGAATCAATGGGAAAAAGGATGATTTTTATAACATCATCAATGTTATTCTGCCGTTTTCAGCAGATAAAACTTCGATGCTTTTATTTAGTTTAGACATGAAAGGAATTGCAGTTTCCAGAGGCAGTGCCTGTCAGTCCGGGAGTGTGAAACCATCACATGTCTTGAAAGAAATGCTTTCGGAGGCTGATTTAAAACTACCAAATCTCCGAATTTCATTTAGTCATTTCAATACCAAGGAAGATATTGACTGGTTGATTGAGAGTTTAAAAGGTGTTTAAAGTTTTAAGTTTCAGGTTTCGTGTAGAACTTGAAACCTGAAACCTGAAACAAAAAAATTATTTACGAATCACTTTTACCTGTGAATCATTAGTGAGCTTTATAATGGTTGATGGTTTTCCGGCAATTCTGTCGTGATACAGGTTTACTACATAGTCTACACCATTTACAATTTCCGGATTGATGTCTTTGAAGCCAATAGGAGTAGGTTGTCCAGAAATATTAGCTGAAGTCGAAACTAATGGTTTTTTCATTCGTTCCAATAATTTAAAACAGAATGGTTCTTTTACCAGACGAACAGCAAGCGAATTGTCGGCAGCGATGATATTTGGAGCAACATTGCGTGGTTCATCCAAAATTAAGGTGGTTGGTTTTTCGGATAAGTCTAAAATTTGCCAGGCTACTTCAGGGATGTTTTTAAATACATTGTACATCATTTTTTCACCATTCATCAATACAATCATGCTTTGTGTTTCAGCACGCTGTTTGAGTTTGTATATTTTGGCAACAGCCTCAGGATTTGTTGCGTCACAGCCAATTCCCCAAACCGTATCAGTAGGGTAGAGAATGATTCCTCCTTCTTTTATGACCTCGTACGCTTTGATTATTTCTTCGTTCATATTACAAGTCAATTATTCTGTATGATGGAATTCCTTTGATTTTAAACTTATGGTGATACATGTAAAGATTGATTAGTCTTTCTGAAATAAAACCAAAAATTCGGGCCTGATAAGCATCTTCCGGGATCGTAATTCGGGATTCTAATTCAAATAAAATGGAGAAAAGCCAGGCATAATAGCTGTCGAATTTTTCTTTTGAGCTAACCATCATATTTCCCATGTGGAAAAGGGTTCCTTCATCCAAAAATTGGGTAATACTGTCTTTATATTCCGGATATTTCTCCAAAATGATCTGTTTGGTTAGATCCCAGTCCTCTTTTCGGTGTTCCTCACAGTAGTTATCAGTCAAAGATCCTTTTTTGAACTTATAAGGACGGCATAGAATTACGTCGTATTCTGAAAGAATAGAAGCTATTTTTTTTTCCAGTTTTTCAGAAGAGGTATTGAATAGCTTGGTCTTTTTGAAATCTTCGTTTTTGATTTTTTTCTGTGCCGAAGGTTTTAAATTGTACCAGTCGTTGTAAAAGTTGAGATATCTTCTGTAATGACAAATCCCTACGTAATCAGCTTCTTTTTCGTTTTTCCAAATCCAGTAAGCAGCTGTCAATTCACAGTAATTACTGTTTTTGTTTCCAATATTGTCCTGTGTATTGTCTCTTAAGATAGTATCAGTGATTGATGGATTTGTTCCCACCTGAATCGGAACCAAAACATCATTAGATAATACAGGGTTTTCTTTATGAGTTACGATAAAAATCTTAATCATTATTCAGTTCTGTTTTAGATCTTTTTAAAGCTATTGCGATTATTTGATGCATGTCGTAATATCTGTATTCTGATAATCTTCCTCCAAATATTACATTCTTTTCTTCTAAAGACAGTTTTTTGTACTCTTCAAACAAGGCTTGGTTTTTAGCATCGTTTATAGGATAAAACGCTTCATTAGAAGGGTTCCATTCGCATGGATATTCTTTTGTAATAACAGTTTTGCTTTGTTTGCCAAATTCAAAATGTTTGTGCTCAATTATTCTGGTAAAAGGGTAACTGGCGTCGTTGTAATTAACAACAGCATTTCCTTGGAAATTGTCTGTATCGAGAACTTCATTTTCAAATTGTAGAGATCTGTATTCCAGAACCCCTAATTTGTAATCGAAATATTCGTCAATCTTTCCGGAATACACAATTTTATCAGCAAGTCCGTCAAATTTCGCCCGGTCTGAAAAGTAATTGGTATTGGTTACCACTTCAATTCCGTCTAATAATTTGTCAATTAATTTATTGTAACCGCCAATAGGGATTCCCTGATAAGTGTCGTTAAAATAGTTATTGTCAAAAGTGAATCTAACCGGAAGTCTTTTGATGATAAAAGCAGGTAATTCAGTGGCTTTTCTTCCCCACTGTTTTTCAGTATATTCTTTTATAAAATAATCGTAGATGTCTTTACCGACAAGACTTAATGCTTGTTCTTCCAGATTTTTCGGGTCTTTTACTCCGTAAGCTGCTACTTGTTCTTCTATTTTTGCTTTGGCTTCCTGAGGTGTTTTTGTTCCCCAAAGCTGGTAGAAAGTATTCATGTTAAAAGGTAAATTGTACATTTTACCTTTAGAGAGTGACATCGGAGAGTTGGTAAAGTTATTGAATTCAACAAATTGATTCACATAATCCCATATCGCTTTATCGTTGGTATGAAAAATATGTGCACCATATTTATGAACATTAATCCCTTCGATATTTTCACAATATATATTTCCTCCTATATGGTCTCTTTTGTCAATTACCAGACATTTTTTGCCTGCTTTTTTTGCTTCATGAGCGAACACACTGCCGTAAAGACCTGATCCAATTATTAAATAGTCATATTGCTTTTTCATGATGCAAAAGTAGAGATTAATTAGTAAATTGCAACAAATTACAAAAGTAAAAATGGCAGGAAAAATACAAGTAGGATATCTGGTTTCGTATGATTATGAGTTATTAAAAACATCACTTCCAACAGTGTATAACGATGCAGATGAAGTTTTTGTCGCCATTGATAAAAATAGAAATACCTGGAACGGAGGAAGCTTTACGATCGACGCTTCTTTTTTTGAATGGATTAAGGATTTTGACGTTGATAAGAAGGTAGTGATTTACGAAGATGATTTTTATGTTCCGGCTTTAACTACAATGGAATGTGAAATCAGAGAGCGAAAAATGCTTGCTGAAAAAATGGGCATTGGCAACTGGATTGTTCAGGTAGATTGCGACGAGTATTTTGTTGATTTTAAAAAGTTTGTCTCAGATTTAAGACGATACGATTCCTATCTTATGAATCCCGAAAAACATCCTATTCAAATATGTGCTTTCTGGGTTATGCTTTATAAGTATACAGATCAGGGTATTTTATATGTAGATAAACCGCTGAAAGCAATTTTTGCGACAAACTATCCTAATTATAAAAGCGGACGCAGAATCAAAGAGCGTCAGATTTATACCAATAATATTGTTTTGCATGAATCGTTGTCAAGAACTGAGGCTGATTTGCGTTTCAAACTCGAAAACTGGGGACATAATGTAGATGTAGATAAAGGATTTTTGGACAAATGGCTTGTGGTAAATGAAAACAATTATAAAGAATATAAAGATTTTTACTATTTACAGCCTAAAAGATGGAAGAAATTAGGATTTTTCTCGACTAAAAGCATCCCTCAGATAAAAGAGATCATTGAGAAAGAAAAAAGACTGAATGTATCGAAGTTCAATCTCTATTTTAAAAATTTCGGACAGTGGCTGAAATATTCACTGAAGAAAAAGAAGGCATAAGGTAATTTTTATTTCGTTTTTGCTCTCATAATTGATTTTTCTTAATTATTAAGGTTATTTTTGCTTCCTTCCATTTCCTCCTGGAATTGCAGACTATTGAACTGCTTTTCGATGCTTTGGTTTGAATAGAATAAACGGTTGAGCATTGGAAATGGATAATAAATTAATATCAAAGTTATAGTTAATGATCTCAAAATTTAGATTTTCAACAGCGGTAAAAAGTTCCAGAGACATTCTGACTTTTATCAAAGATTTTAATACTTCAGGCGAGTTGTTTGGAAATGGAGACCGAAATGTTATTAAGTTGTTTGATCTCGAGGGAAAAAAAGTCAACATTAAATCCTTTAAAATTCCGAATTTAATTAACAAAGTAGCTTACCGCTATTTTAGAAAATCAAAGGCAAGACGTTCGTACGAATACGCTACAATTTTGTTGGAAAGAGGCATTGGAACTCCACAGCCCATAGCGTTTTTGGAAAATTTTAATTTTGTAGGTCTGAGAGACAGTTACTATGCAAGTGAGCATCTGACAACTGATTTAACGTATAGAGAACTTGTAGAAATTCCGGACTATCCCGATCATGATAATATACTGAGACAGTTTACCCGATTTAGTTTTGGCCTTCATGAAAAAGGAATTGAATTTTTGGATCACTCACCGGGAAACACATTGATTAAAAAGAAACAGGACGGAAATTATGAATTCTTTTTGGTCGATTTAAACCGAATGGAATTTCATGAATCAATGCCTTTTGAAATGCGTATGAAAAACCTGTGCCGTCTGACTCCGGTAAAAGATATGGTGGCGGTGATGAGTAACGAATATGCAAAGTTTTATAAAGAAGAATCCGAGCAAAAAATATTTGAAACTTTGTGGAAATATACTGCTGATTTTCAAGAGAAGTTTTACAGAAAAAAGCGCTTAAAAAAGAAGCTTAAGTTCTGGAAGAAGTAATTCGGAAAAGCTCTTTATAGCGAACAAAAACGCTGTAAGCATTTAGATAACATATCGTGATTCCTTTGGCTCCGTCTAAAATGCCCAAACGAACTAAAAACTGATACAAAAAAGTATAAACAGGATGGAAAATCATCAATAAACGTGATGGTTTCTGTCCTTTTTTTTGTTTTTCATTGGCCTTTAAAACTCCGTAACTGTACATTTTTGCTTTGTAGTCAGCATAAGAAGTGTACGAGAAATGAATGATCTTATTTTTTAAAGTTGCAATCGGCCCGTTCACGATCAGTTTTTCGTGTACCATTCTGTCCTGATTGTATCGACAGTGCGTTTTATTAAAAAGTCTGAAAATTTTATCCGTTTGCCAGCCGCTAAAATGAAGTTTACGGTTTTTGAACATGAAAGTTCTGTAAATGAAATAGGCACTTGCCGTATCTTTTTGATTGATGGTGGCTGCAATTTCCAGCTTTAGTTCCGGAGTTAATCTTTCATCAGCATCGATGAATAAGATCCAGTCGTTTTTTGCCTGATCAATTGCAAAATTACGTTGTGAAGTGTAATTGACGAACGGATTCTGGATTACTTTTACATTTTTGAAAGATTCAATTATGCTCAGCGTTCGATCGGTACTGTATGAATCTACCACAATGATTTCATCGGCAAAATCGATATCTTCCAGTAATGATTTTATATGCTGTTCTTCATTAAGCGTAATAATCAAAACGGACAATTTTTCCCTGTCAGCAGTATTCATAAGTTCTTCACTCATTTTCAATTTTTATACTCCTGAAAATAAGTATCCAGTTTTTCAAGCATTAAAGGTAAAGGATACTCATCGTAGTATTGAAAAGTATGCTCCTTTATATATTGTTCGGTGTGTTGCTTGTATATTTCCGGTTTTAGATCTTTTAAGTGAATGGAGAAGTTTTTGGCTTCATTTTCAAATATTTGCCAGGTCTCTTTTCTAACAGATGGTGTGAATATGGAGAAGGTTGGAATTTCAAGTGCTTTAGCCATATTTACAGCTCCGCCTTCATTTCCAATCAGCATTTCGCATTGTGAAAGTAAAGCCAGAAAAGGTCTTAGTTCAGTACAGTACAAATCAAAAACGATGTGTTTTTTAGTTTCGGCACTGCAATGGTTGTATACTTCGAGAGCCTGTTCTTTTTGATCCGGGATATAATTGAAAATAATAGTAGCATTGGTTTTAGCAACTGTGAAATCGATAATTTTGGCCATTCCTTCCAAAGGATATGTCTTATAAACTTCGCTTCCCAGAATTCCAAACATGATTAATGGCTTTTCCGTATCGACCTGATAGCTTTTTAGAAGCTTTTTTGCATCATCAATTTCAGATTCTTTTAAAAAGATTTTTGGTTTTACATCCGTAATCTTTTCAGAAATGAACGGTTTTAGAAGCATCAAACGATTTTCGATAGCCAATCCGTGTTCTGATTCTACGGCATCTAAGCGTTCATAAGTGTAATTGTAGAATATTTTGGTGTACCATTTACGATACGAAACCTTATATTTTGCACCCGAAAACAACGTAATTAGATTAGTTTCCAGCTTAGAATAAACATCAATAACGGCATCGTATTTATTACGTCGAATTTGAAAAATAAATTTAAACAGAGAAGGAGTTGATTTTCGAACCTTGTTGGATAAAGGAATAACGTTATCAATATTCTTGTTCTCTTTTAGTACATCCACAGAATTTGGATAACACATATAATCGATAACCGAATCCGGATATTTGGTTTTTAGATTATTACAGATTATAGTGCTCGTTAATACATCTCCAATTCTTTTTTGCTGAATGACTAATATTCTCATTTATTTAAAATTCAATTTGTGGGCTAAATTAGTAATAATTTTATAAAGTGTGCAAACGTATGATTAAGATAAGGTAACTACAATAAAAAGTTCTATTTTTGTAAAAAAACAAATTCCCCCAAGAAAATGCAGATAAGTGGTCTTGTTATTACTTTCAATGAAGAGAAAAATATCGGTAAATGTATAGATGCTTTACTAAAAGTGTGTGATGAAGTAATTGTAGTAGATTCGTTCAGTAAAGACCGAACTGTTGAAATTGCCAAAGAAAAAGGAGCAATTGTTGTAGAACAAGCTTTTTTAGGTGATGGTCCGCAACGCACTCATGGTTTGCCATATTGCAAAAATGACTGGATTTTAAATCTTGATGCTGATGAGTTTCTGGATAAAGATGCAGAAAAATTTATAACAGATAAAAAGTACCTTGAGGGAAATTATGATGCTTTTAGTTTCAGAGTAAAAAACTTTTTAGCCGATAAACTTATCAATTTTTCAGGATGGTATCCGGACCATAAAGTTCGTTTTTTCAATAAACAGACAGCGCATCCTTCTGATTCTAAGGTGCATCAGAAAATAATCACTCAAAACGAGAAGAAAGTTGCCGTGCACATCCTGCACTACGGTTGGGATTCTTTAGATCAAATTATTGCAAAAAAGAATCAATATTCCGGTTGGCATGCACAGCAATTGTTTGACCAGGGGGAAAGAATATCGGCAATTAAGCCAGTTATCAATGGAGCAGTTGCGTTTATCAGATGTTACTTTTTTAAGAAAGGTATTTTTAATGGTATAGACGGTTTGTCGATAGCCATGATTCAGAGTTTCTTTTCTTATATGAAATATGCTAAGCTTTTAAAACTTCAAAAGAGGCTAAAATAAAATTTGATAAAAACGGAGGTACAATTTCAATTACAGTACTGTTTTTTAAGATACTAGCACAGTCCTTCACGCTGTGTTGTTACTTGGTTTTTCGATTGTTGCATGTGTCAGATATATTTTCTGCAATATATCTAGGGGTAAATTTGCTTTAAAAATTATAATAAGTGGTTTTTTTCTTATATTTACAAGCGAGCAAGATCAGGTTTTATTTAACAATAATGAGGTTTTTTGTTTCATTTCTTTTTTTTTTACTTAAAAGTGTTTTTTTTGTGAAAAATAATACTATTAATGATAGATTTGCTAAAAAAAAAGAGAATGTCAAAGCTGCCCATTTTAATGTATCATAATGTTGTAGAAGACGAAGCAAAGTCTGTAAATCTAAGTGTTTCTATAGCAAAGTTAGAATCACAATTTAAATTTTTACACGATAACAATTACACGACATTTCATTTTAAAGATTTAAAAAATTTAAAAGAACTTCCTACCAAAAGCGTTATAATCACTTTTGACGATGTTACCGTGTGCCAACTGTTGTATGCGGTGCCTTTGCTTGAAAAATACCAATTAAAAGCCTCTTTTTTTATACCATTTTCTTATGTTGGTAATTTCGATTACTGGATCGAAGGAAAAGAAAAAATTATGAGTGTCGAACAGTTAAAAGGATTAAACCCTGATCTTATTGAACTAGGGTATCACTCTTTTGAACATAAAAGATACAGTTCGTTGTCTAAAGAAGAGTTAGAAGCTGATTTTGCGAAATCTAATGCCTTTATTTTGGATAATCAATTAGATATAAAACCTGTCCTGGCATATCCTTTCGGGAATTATGCCAAGAAACATTCTGAGTTTGCTGTTTTTGAAAATATGATGCGTGATAACGGTATTAAGTACGGTTTGAGAATAGGCAACAGAGTAAATAATTTTCCCTTTAAAAATAACTATTTGGTAAAGAGAATAGACATAAAAGGTGAAGATAGTTTGTTTAGATTTAAATTAAAATTGAAAATAGGTAAGCTTAAATTATTTTAAAAAATGCTATGGAAATTAGTGGATTGGTAATAACGTATAATGAAGAAAAAAACATTGGTAAATGTATTGATGCGCTGTTCAGGGTTTGTAACGAAGTAATTGTTGTAGATTCGTTAAGTACAGATAATACAGTGAAAATTGCCGAAGAAAAAGGGGCTAAGGTTGTTTTGCAGAGCTTTTTAGGTGACGGACCTCAGAGAATTCACGGTCTTCCTTATTGTAAAAATGACTGGATTTTAAATTTAGATGCGGATGAGATTTTGGCCGAAGATGCGGAGAAATTTATATTATCAGGTCAATATGAAAAACAAAATTTTGATGTGTATGCCTTTTCTCTGTATAATTATATGGGCTGTAAGCTGATTAATTTCGCAGGTTGGTACCCGGATAAAACTTCACGATTTTTTAACAAACAAACTGCTTCTCCTTCAAAAGATAGTGTTCATCAAAAAGTTTTGGGTAATAATAAGACCCATTTAAAAGTTCATATTCATCATTATGCCTGGGACTGTTTCGGACAATTTATCAGTAAGAAAAATTTATACTCGACCTGGCATGCTCAGCAGCTTTACGATCAGAATAAAAGAGTAAACAGTTTTAAGCCTTTGTTAAATGGCACAGTTTCTTTTATTAGATGTTATTTCTTTAAAAAAGGTTTTTTGCATGGATTAGACGGTTTTACATTTTCGGCGACTCAGGCTTTTTTTTCGTATATGAAGTATGCTAAGCTTTTGAAACTTCAAAAACAGAACAAGTAAAAAATAATCTATAAAAAAGCAAAGCGGAATGATCACTCATTCCGCTTTGCTTTTTTATAGAGACTGTAAATTAAACAGCAACATCGTACTCACGAAGTGCATTGTTTAATGAAGTTTTTAAATCAGTTGATGGTTTACGAGTACCAATGATTAAAGCACATGGTACCTGGTATTCACCTGCAGCGAATTTTTTAGTGTAACTTCCCGGAATCACAACAGAACGAGCAGGAACAAAACCTTTCATTTCAACAGGTTCGTCACCCGTTACATCAATAATTTTTGTAGAAGCAGTCAAACAAACGTTAGCACCAAGAACAGCTTCTTTTCCTACATGAACTCCTTCTACTACAATACAACGAGAACCAATAAAAGCACCGTCTTCAATAATAACCGGAGCAGCTTGTAAAGGTTCTAAAACACCGCCAATACCAACACCACCGCTTAAGTGGACATTTTTACCAATCTGTGCACAGCTTCCAACTGTCGCCCATGTATCAACCATAGTACCTTCGTCAACATAAGCACCAATGTTTACATAACTTGGCATCAAAATTACACCGCTTGAAATATAAGCTCCATAACGGGCTACAGCATTAGGTACTACACGAATTCCTTTTTCAGCATAACCTTTTTTCAGCAACATTTTGTCGTGGTATTCAAAAATACCGGATTCCCATGTTTCCATTTTTTGAATAGGGAAATACATTACAACAGCTTTCTTAACCCATTCGTTTACCTGCCACTTGTCACCAACCGGTTCAGCGCAACGTAATTTTCCTGCATCAATCAATTCAATAACTTCTCTGATAGCATCAGTTGTAGTCGTTTCTTGCAATAAAGCTCTGTTTTCCCAAGCTTGTTCTATTATAGTCTGTAAAGAATTCATAAGTTTTAATTTTTGGCAAAGATAAGGTATTTGCGGAAAAGCAGAAAAGTAAAGCTATCGTAAAATGTTATAGGTGTAACTTTTTGTTTGTATTTTGATAAATAAATTTAAGCGTAAAATAATGCAGGAATGCGGTTAATCTATAAACGCTTTTTTTTGATAGGAAAACATGATAAAAATCAGATTTTGCGTTTTTACTTCTGGTTAATTTCGCGGTATAATTCCCGAAAGAATAGAGAGGAATTGAGATATACCATTCCAAAACAAAAATATTTAATCAGTAAGAAATGAATCAAGAAAATCAACTCCGAACGCCTGTTACAGTAATCGATAAAGAAGTCACGTGGGATAAAACACAAGTGATTATGAGTAAAACAAATGCTTTTGGCATTATTGAATATGCTAATGAAGTATTTGTAGATGTATGCGGTTATGAAGATTATGAGTTAATGGGGCAACCACACAATATTATACGTCATCCGGATATGCCAAAGGTTATTTTTAAGGTACTTTGGGAAAATCTTAAAAACGGAAAGAACTTCCATGCGATTGTTAAAAACCTTGCGAAGTCAGGACGTTACTATTGGGTTATTACCGATTTTGAGATTGCAAAAGACGAAAACGGAGTTATTGTAAATTATTTTGGAAGACGACAAGCAGTACCACAAGAGGTAATAGCCTTGCATATTGAGCCGTTGTACAAAAAACTGCTTCAAATCGAGGCAGCGAGTGGTATGGAGTTTAGTGAAAAGTATCTAATTGGATTTCTGGAGGAAAAGAAGAGGACTTATGTTGAATATATTAAGGAGTTAATTTACGAGCATGAGAAATCGCAGGCAAAATTTGCTCAGTATGAAGTACAGGAAAATGATGAAGAGGAGGAAAGAGGTTTTTTTAGAAGACTGTTTAACAGATAGAAGTTATTTTTTTTAGGTTTTGAATATTTGGAAAAAAATCCGTTTTGAAAAAAAAGCTCAAAACGGATTTTTTATTAGGTAAAATGAATATTGATTGTTTTTAAGGATGTTGAATTTTATGAATTTGATAGAGAAATGGTTCCAGTGTTCGGTTTTATAAAATACTGAGATTCTCTTTAGATTTATAATTTTTCCTTTCTATCTTTGTTGAAAATTCAAAAATGCCAAGAATTCTTTCTATAGACTACGGACAAAAACGTACCGGAATTGCTGTTACTGACGAAATGCAGATTATTGCTTCAGGTTTAACAACAATACCGACCAATACCCTAATTGATTTTCTGAAAGATTATTTTGCAAAAGAAAAGGTAGAAGCCGTTTTAATTGGTGAGCCTAAGCAAATGAATGGTCAGCCATCAGAGAGCGCTTCGGTTATTAAAGGGTTTGTAACTCATTTTACGAATATTTTTCCTGACATGAAAGTCATTCGTGTCGACGAACGTTTTACGTCAAAAATGGCCTTTCAAACGATGATCGATAGCGGACTTAGTAAAAAACAGCGCCAGAATAAAGGTTTAATCGATGAAATTTCGGCTACGATTATGCTTCAGGACTATCTTTCGTCCAAACGTTTTTAACACCCAATCTTTTAGCTTTTTATTTTTTAGAAAAACATAACTTTTATCATGCAATTTTAGTTTTTTTTTGCAATTATAAAAAGTACCTTTGCACTTTAAAAATAATACTGTTATGTCTGACAAAACAATACGTTCTAATAGTGAAGTAGTGCTTATTGGAGCGGGAATTATGAGTGCCACTCTTGGAGTAATTTTGAAAGAATTACAACCTGATATAAAAATTGAAATTTACGAAAGATTAGATGTTGCTGCTGCTGAAAGTTCAGATGCATGGAATAATGCAGGAACAGGGCACTCTGCCTTTTGTGAATTAAATTACACTCCTGAAAAGGCTGACGGAAGTATTGACCCGAAAAAAGCAATAAGTATTGCAGAATCTTTTGAGATTTCACGCCAATTCTGGTCCTATTTAGTAGAACAGAAAAAGGTACCATCTCCTGATAATTTTATTAAAAGTGTTCCCCATATGAGTTTTGTTTGGGGAGATAAAAATGTGGAGTATCTTAAAAACAGATTTGAAGCATTACAAAATAACCCTATTTTTTCTCAAATGGAATTCAGTTCTGATTTTGAGCAATTAAAAAAATGGATGCCGCTTGTCATGGAAGGCAGAGATGCTAATGAAAAACTGGCAGCTACTTACATGGAAATAGGTACTGACGTGAATTTTGGGGCTTTAACCAGAAGCATGTTCAATTATTTAGCCACACTTGATGGTGTTTCACTGCACTTTAATCATGAAGTTAAAAAACTAAAACAACGTGAAGATAAATCATGGCGTATCAAAATCACCGATCTTGCTACCGGTGATGTGAGAAAAGCCTATACTAAGTTTGTATTTATCGGAGCTGGTGGAGGTTCGTTACCTTTGCTAGAAAAGGCAAATGTACCTGAAGGAAACGGTTACGGAGGTTTTCCGGTAAGCGGACAATGGTTAAAATGTACCAATCCGGAGGTAATTGCAAAACATCAGGCAAAAGTTTACGGAAAAGCAAGCGTTGGGGCACCTCCAATGTCTGTACCACATATTGATACCCGTGTGATTGATGGCGAGAAAGCATTGCTTTTTGGTCCGTTTGCAGGATTTTCAACACGCTTCCTGAAAAATGGTTCTTACTTAGATTTACCATTATCTATAAAACCGAACAACTTAATCCCGATGTTGTCTGCAGGATATCATAATATTCCTTTAACTAAATATTTGATTGAGCAGGTACGTCAGTCTCCTAAAGACAGAATGAAAGCCTTACGTGAGTATTTGCCAACAGCACGTTCTAAAGACTGGAAACTGGAAAGAGCTGGACAACGTGTTCAGGTCATCAAAAAAGATGAAAACGGAGGTGGAGTTTTAGAGTTCGGTACTGAAGTAATTAGTACACACGATGGAAGCCTGGCGGTGTTATTGGGAGCTTCTCCGGGAGCATCAACTGCAGTAGGTATTATGATTGATTTGATCAGCAGATGTTTTACCAATCAGGTGAAAACACCGGAATGGCAGTCAAAAATGAAAACAATGATTCCTTCTTACTGTCAGACTTTAAATGATAAACCGGAACTTTTAGCAGAGCTTAGAAAACATACTTCTGAAGTTTTAGGACTAAAAAATAGTTAAGCTCAGAACCTACAATAAATGACAAATCCAGATGAATTAATCTGGATTTGTTGCTTTAAATTCCTTTGTAATCTTTAAAATCTTCTCAGCAAGATTGCTCATCCAAATTAATTGCTCGATAACCATTTGAGCTTCCTGCATTTTGGCTTGTCGTGTTTCTTTATCCAAATCATCATCGGCAGCCAGACGCTTAAAGTTGACACGTTTAAGTTCTTCAAATTGTAAAGTCACGTCCTCCTTATCAAAATAAGTGTCATTTATTATTTTTTCATTCCTTAACACAGCAATGGCGTGATTCAGATTGGAAAGAATTGTTTTTATGATGTAATTAAAAGATTCTGAAGCAGAAGTAGTTTGGTGCGACTGGATATAAGTCGATAACGATGCTAAGGCTGATAATATCGAATGGTTAAGCACCACCAGTTTGTTAACCAATGGAAGTGTTTTTTGTTTCGATTTAGGCTCCTGCATCATTCGCTGAAAGGAAGTCATTAAATTTCCAACCTCAACAAAAGCATTTTTTCTGGACAGTCGGTATGAAGTAGGAACTTCGCCTTTCTTGTTGTAGAAATCGGCAATCTCCTTCAGATAATTTCGATTGGCCCGAATCGAATTTTCAATGTGAATAGGAGTATTGATAAATTCCCAGGCCGGCCATAAAAACTGATTCGCTAAAAATGCTAAAATAGCTCCCGCAAGTGAATCGAGAATTCTAAACTGAATCACTTCAACCACATTCGGGGCTAAAATTCCATAGATAAAAACCACATACATCGTAACAAATGTTGCGCTGATCTTGTAGTTAATCTGGGTAAACGAAATACCAAGAAGCATACAAACAATAGAGAATATACTCAATACAACGTGGTTTTGTACCAAAGAAACGATTCCAAAGGCTATTAATCCGCCTAAAATAGTACCGAAAATTCGATTATAGGAGCGTTCTTTCGTTAAGCCGTAACCCGGACGCATGATTACGACAATGGTCAGTAAAATCCAGTAAACGTTTTGAAACGGAAGAAACTTTCCAATCACAAAACCAATTAAAATAGTCGTCGTTAGTCGTATTGAATGCCTGAAAATAGAAGAAGAATAGGAGAGATTCTCAATTAGCGTGCGTAACGGGTAATATTGAGGTGTTAGAAACTTCTCCAGTTCCTTATCCTTGTCTTTTAATTTATAAGATTGCATCGCAAGTGAAAAAGCACGCTGAATGGTTTTGATTTTTCCCACCTGATTTTTAGCATACTTCAGCATATTCGTCAACATCAAA